>DASWVC010000154.1:0-16293 GCA_036401335.1 Chthoniobacterales bacterium | reverse complement strand
ACGGCGGCAAAGGGAAGGTGATAAGTCTTGACCCCGACGCCCACGACGTACCCGGCCATGGCAAAGAAGGACATCTGCGCGAGTGATACCATACCCCCGTACCCCGCAAGAAGAACGAAGCTCATCGTGACCATGCTGATGATCAGGGCCCGGGTGGCCAACTGAACGTAATAGGAACCTAACCAAGCCGGGACCGAAGCGGCAACCAGGATGACGAGAAAGAAACCGAGAAGCGCGACGGCATTTTTCTTTCGGGTCACTGCGCCCTCCCAAACAGCCCTTGCGGCCGGAACGCCAGCACCAGGATTAGCGTGCCGCTCAGCAGGAAGATCGCCAACTCACTGAAGTAAGTGCGCCCGAAACTGTCGATCAAGCCGACAAAAATGGCGCCGACGGCTGACCCGGGTAGACTGCCCATGCCGCCGATGATCACCACCACGAGCGCATAGGTGAGGATCGTAAAATCCGTCCCGGGCCCGAACGCAAGGTAAGAGCCGCCGATGGCGCCGCCGAAGCCGGCCAGCAAGCCTCCCAGCACGAAGGTCATGGTGAAGATCAATTCGATGTTGATGCCCAGGGCGGAAACCATCCAGCGGTTGTCCACTCCGGCGCGGACGATGCGGCCGAACTTCGTGTGGTGCAAGAGGAACCAGAGTCCAACGGCGATGACAATGGCCATGACTAAAACGAAGGAGCGGAAGCCCGGGTAAACAAACCCGTACGCCATGACCGGTTTGCGCAACTCCGGCGGCGGACGCAGGGTCAGGGGCAACCCGCCCCAAACCCACAGGCAGAGGTCGGCGAGGATGTTGGCGATGCCGACGGTCAGCAAAGTGCGGGGCAGGTCGCCGTTCACGCGGTTGATAAGCTGATAAACGATGAGGGCGGTTATTCCGACCGCGGTGGTGCCCACCAGCACCGCGAACGGCCAACTGCCGGTCCGGCTCTGCACGGTGTAGCTGACGTAAGCCCCAAGGATGTAGAACACGCCGTGGCTCATGTTGACAATCCGCATCAGCCCGAAGATGAGGGTGAATCCGCTGGAGACAATGAACAGCAGAGCGCCGTAGCTAAGGCCGTTCATGACCAGGAGAAGAAAGTTATTCATGCGGGCATTACCGTCTTATCGCCCTTTTGAAGCCCCGAACCGCGGCGGCCACGCCGGCACGTACCGGCGAGCTTTCGGCGGTTGAGCCGGTCACGTACCCGTCGGCTCCCGTTGCCTGCAAAGCGGCGCCTACGCTGGCCGGGTCGTTGAAAAGCCCGCCATGGATGAGGGTGATGACCTTGGGATCAACTTTTCGGGCCGCTTGCAGAATCTTTTCCAGCGTCCGGATGGCCTGGTCGAGTTGACCCGGGTCGTTGGCCCCGAGCATCGTAAGGCCGAGGTTGATGCCGAGGATGCGCGCGCCCGCATCGGTCATGGAAGCGGCTTGGGCTGCATCAAAGACCCACCCCAGCGTGAGCAGGTCCTGTTTGACAGCACGCCGGATCAGTTCCAGTTCCCGTTCGAACCCGAGCCCGGCGGCTTCGAGGTGGGCGCGCAGGTCAGGCGAATAGATGCCGATAAAAGGTTCATTGGTAACCCCAGCCGCGCCCATCCCGGTAACGGTCGCGATCAGCGTTTCGAGGTTCACGCGCGGATCATGAGCGCCGAGACCGGCAAGCACCGGCGTGGCACCCGCCGCCGCGATGACCTGGGGCAGCGCCTCGCAGGTTAACCGGTTCGCGTCATCGTACGGCAAAAATGCCAGGGCGGTTGGCAGGCCCATGATGCGGTAAACAGCCGTGTTGTAAACGGCCAGCAAATCCGCCCCGCCTTCCACCGCGCCCTTCGTGGTCACGCCGCTGCCCACGCCGGCGCAGACCACGGGCTGGCCGTCGGAACGGCCCCTGAGAATTTGTTCGACGTACTGGGATGCATTCATCGGGGTGTCGCCGCCGGATGGGCAGAGTGCCACAATTGTAAAAAGGTGCTCGCGGTGGCATCGGCAAACACCGGGTCATTGATGTTGGCGTCCACCTCCAGAAGGGGAATATCGGGTCGGAGCGTGCCGCGGATCTGGTTGTACATGGCGTGGTCAGCCTCGGCGTTGATCCAAGGGCCATCCGGCGGCCGTTCGTAACTGTCTTTTCCTTGCAGGGGCAGGACGACCGCGGTCCGGCCCGTGGCCCGGTTGACCTTCTCGGCAAAAATGCGCCCCAGTTCGGCGCTTTCAGCAACATTTGTACGTACCGCGCACACGTTGGCATTATGAACGATCAGCCTCCGCTCCGGCACATCGAAAACGGGTGGGAGCGTCTGGCGCGGGCCAAAGTTAAGAACCTCCAGGGAGCCTGGAACCACAACCTGGGGGAGGCCCCGCCGGGCCGCTGCTTCCAGGCGATGGGGGCCGGCGGAGAAAATGCCGCCAAGGTGATGGTCCGTGAGTTCGCTTGTGGTGTAGTCGATGACCGCGTCAATCAAACCTTCGTCGATCATGGCTTCCATGGACCGGCCTCCCGAACCGACGGCATGGAAGACGATGGTTTCAAATCCATGTTCTTCGAGACGGCGCACAACCCGCAGCACGCCCGGCGTGGTCACTCCGAACATTGTGATGGCAACCAGCGGCTGGTGGCTTTCGGGAAGCGCCGTCGCGGCTCCCAAAGCCATCCCGACGATTGCGTTCACGGCATTGGCGATCAGTTTGCGCGAGACGCGGTTGAGGCCGGCGATGTCGGTCACCGAACTTCCAATGTAGAGGTCCCGCGTGCCGACAAAACCGGCGACATTGCCGGATGCCATCGTGGAAAGCAGGAGCTTGGGTACTCCCAGCGGCAGCGTCCGCATCGCCGCGCTGATGACCGTGCTGCCGCTCGATCCGCCAAGCCCGAGGATGCCGGCGCAACGGCCCTCGGCATGCAGCTGCGCGACGATCTGGATCAAGCCCGCGGTCATCGTTTCCAGCGCCACCACGCGCGTGTCGGAGCCTTCCCGCGTGAATCGCAGGGCCTCAAGCGTCGCGCCGCCGGCTCGCGCCACTTCGACCGCGGAGATGTCTGGCGGAAACGCCGGTTCTCCAAGGATGCCGAAATCAATCACCAAAGGCGAAACGGCATGCCGGGCCAGGAGGGTCCGGGCGAATTCGTATTCACGACCTTTGGTGTCCAGGGTTCCAGGCAGGAGGACAGTGGGCACGGGTTGGCTCCGGTCAGTTACTTCATTTGTGTCGCAACCGGCTACTGCGCAGGACGGCCGCAACGCGGCTTCAGGGCCTGAAATTCCTCGACAATATTCTGGATGGCGCGTTCGACCGGCAGCCGCTCGATGGAAGAAGCACCGAGGTAGCCGTCCACCGAGGTCCTTTCGAACGCGACCCGCACGGCGGCCGGGTCCTCAAACGGGCCGCCGTGAGCCAGGACGATGAGGTCGGGCCGCACGGACCGGGCCGCCTGGCACATGGCTTCAAGTTTTTCACACGCTTCATCGATGCTCGGAACATCTCTTGCCCCGATCAAACCGCCGCTGGTCAGCCCCACGTGTGGACTGATGATGTCTGCGCCCGCTTCTGCCATGATCCGGCATTCGTCGGGGGTGAAACCGTACACCGACGTGAAAACATCCCGCCGGTGACACAACTCGACAAGCTTGACCTCTTCCGGGTACCCCAGGTTCGTGGCGTCGATGTGCTTGCGGAAGGTGCCGTCGTAGAGCCCGGCGGTGGGAACATTCGTGATTCCCGAAAAGCCGAGCGACATCATCTCGTCCAGCAACCGTCCGATGTCCCGGTAAGGATCCGCCGCCCCGATGCCGCCGATGACCGGCGTGTTCTCAACCACGCGGAGCACCTGACGTCCGAGTTGGAGGGTGAGTTCATTGGCATCGCCGTAGGCCAGGTAACCTGACAAGGATCCATGGCCGTCCATGCGGAACGGACCCGTGTTGTAAATAAAGATGGCGTCGATGCCCGCCCGGTCGGCCGCTTTTGCCACCAAGCCGATGCCGGCGCCCCCCATGATCAAGGGTTCGCCGCGACGGCGTTTATCGTTGAGCCGGTTCAGGAATTCACCGCGCGTGTACTGTTTCATCGGAGTGGTTTTGGGAGAAGGATGTATTTGTGGTCAAGGGGAAGGGGGACCGGCGTCGAGGGCAACCCCGAGAAGTTGTTCCCGGAGCGCTTGATCGTCGAGCAATCGTTGGCTTGGCACCGGGCTCGCGATGCCGCCGGAGGTCATGACCAGAAGGTCACCGTGGACGAGCGAGGTCACCACGTGGAGGTTTTGCTCGACCAGCAGAATGTGCATCCCCTTTTTGATCAGGACTTCACATGCGGCGATAAGCTGTTCCAGGATGACCGGCGACAATCCTTCCGATGGTTCGTCCATGACGAGCAGCCTGGGGTTGGTGACCAGCGCCCGGCCGATAGCCAGCATCTGTTGCTCGCCCCCGGAAAGCGAACCACCGCCGTTTCGCCGGCGCTCCGCCAGCCGTGGAAACAGGTCATAAACCGCGGCGGGCGTCCAGCTGCCCGCGCCGGTTCTGCGAGCCGCCACCTGCAGGTGCTCATGCACGCTCAATGACGGAAAGATGGCGCGGCCTTGCGGTACGTAGGCGATCCCGCGCCGCGTGATCTCGTAAGTTTTCAGGTGGGTGATGTCCCGTCCGGCAAAGCGAATGCGCCCGCGTTGGGCTCGGATGAGCCCGAGGACGGTGCGCACCAAGGTGGTCTTGCCCATGCCGTTCCGGCCCACCATGCCCAGGAGCCCGTGGTTGAGCTGTAAGGACGTCCCCTGCAGGACGTGTGCGGAATCCAGGTAGACGTGCACGTCTTCAACCTCCAGCAACGCTTCAGGCCCGGTGTCGTGTGCCAAGGTAGATCTCCTGCACCAGTGGGTTGGCGGTGATTTCCTGAGGGCTGCCTTGGGCGACGAGGCGGCCGTTGTCGAGCACGGCCACCCGGTGCGCCACCCGGAGGGCAATGTCCATGTCGTGTTCGACCAGGATCAAGGTTATGCTTGCCGGCAGGCCGTGCAGCAAAGTGCGCAGCCGGATGCGCTCGTTGGGACCGAGCCCGGCCGCTGGCTCGTCCAGCAGGATGACCCGGGGGCCGGAGGCCAGAACCAGGGCGAGTTCCAGCTGCCGGTTTTCCCCGTGGGAAAGCTCGGTCACCGGCGTCCGGAACCGGGCTTCCAAACCGACGGACCGGGCAATCGCCGCGGCGCGTTGCAGCGAAGCCTCATCGCGTTCCACTTGTTTTAGCGGATTGTAGTGACCGCTGCGTCCGCCCAGCATCCCCAGGTAAATGTTCTGGGCGACGTCGAGCTCTTTAAACAATGCAGATACCTGGTACGTCCGCGCCAGCCCAGCCCGCGAGCGCCGGTAAGCAGGCGCCAGGGTCACGTCGCGGGAGAACAAGGTGATTTTTCCCGCGCTCGGCCGAACGTCCCCGGAGATCAAGTTGAACAGGGTGGATTTGCCGGCCCCATTCGGGCCGAGGATGGCAAGCCGTTCGCCGACCCGCACCTCCATCGATACCTCCCTGACCGCGAACAACCCGCCGAAGCGCCTGGAAACCCGGTCCAGGGAGATGGCCACCGTCATGGACAGTCCGGAAAGTCCCGTCCGTACGAGGGCTGTTTCTGGTATTCCTCCGGGTCGAAGGTCCAGAATTGACTTACCTTCGGAAAGACCTGAATCACCGAATTCCGGTATTCATTGCCAATCTTTTTTACCTGGTTCAGGTAAACATCCGTGACCACGTTGTGGTAGGCATCAAAAGAGACCGACGACGCCGGCGCGTTAAAAGAGGTGCCTTGAAGGGCGTCCCGGAACGCTTTTTGATCTTCAATCTTTCCGTTTACCTTCTGCAACGCCAGGAAGGCCCACTTTGCCGCCCGGTAATAATTTTCTGCGAACAGGGAGGGAGGACGTTGCCGCAGCTTTTCAAAGGCTTGATCGAAAGCCTTGAACTCCGGCGTGGTAAGGTCGCCGCTGAAGATGGAGCCAGAAACGATCCCGTCCATGAGTTCACCCACGGACGCGAGCTGGCCGGCGTCGACCGTGACGGTGCCCCCGAGAAGCTTTACTTTCCCAAGCTGGCCGAACTCGTCCATCTGCTTCACAAAATTCACGGCATCGGTTCCTCCCAGGGCCACGTAGACCGCATCGATGTCTTGCGGAAGCTGCGGAAAGATGGCGCTGTAATCGCTTGTGCCGAGGGGAATCCAAAACTTCTTCACCACCTTGCCACCCGCATGGCAGTAGGTAAGCATGAACCCGCCCACCTGAGCGTAAGGAAAGGCATAGTCTTCCGCCACGATGGCCACCCGCTTGTAGCCGTTTTTGAAAGCCCACTCGCCCAACGGAAACATCGGCTGCGCACCCGTGTAGGACGTGCGCCAGACGTTCGGTTTGACACCCCGCATGGTGATGTCTTCGGCAGCGGCACCGGCCACGACGATTGTCGTATCGGGCCACTCATCGGAATTCTTTTTCACTGCTTCGCCTTCCGCGCCGCTGAGCGGACCCAGGATGAGCTGAACCCCGTCCCGCTTGACCAATGCACGCGTCTTTTCGATCGCCTTGTCCGGATCAGCCGCGCTGTCTTCCGTGATCACCTGGACCGGCCGCCCGGCAACCTTGCCGCCGAACTCGTCCACGGCAATCTTGATCCCGTCGGCACCGTCGGAGCCCAATTGGGCGAACGGGCCGGTCAAGGTCACGAGCACGCCGATTTTGAGGGGTGGTGCTTCTTCGGCGCGGAGGGATGAGGCGAATAGCAGAACGCAGGCGGCCGTCAAGAGAACGGTTGGGAAGGTTTGCCGGCGTGGACAGACCTGCAAGGGGATTCTTTGAATCTTCATCTAAGCGTCTAAAGGGGGGGGAAGTGCAGCCGTGGAGGGTTCGCGCCGGGGAAGGGGGGGGCGTGCCAGGGCCAGCGGATCTGTAAAGGCGCGCTGCGTGGATTGCAACGCAAAATTAAAGCGCTTTAGAGACCGCGGACCAACAAGCTGAACGGTTGTCAGGCGGCGATGATCCGTGCCGTGGTTCCGCTTCAACGAAACCCCAGCTCAGTCTGCACCGGCACCGCGTACCGGAGAAAAGCGGCCGTGGCAGCCTTGGCGATGCGCTCGAGCCAGCGCAGGCGGTCGGGGCAGTTGAATTTGAGGGCAGGGATCAGTTCCCGCACTTCACCGTCTGGTTGTGCCTCCAACAAACCCCAGCCCACCGGGACTTCCGGGACCGTCACCAGGGCCGGCAAGGTTACCAGGTAGTGCAGGTCGGCCAGTTGGTAGCGTCCCATCTGGTCGAATTTCGTGCCATCCCGCAGCTGCCGCTGAAGGCGGGCAATCTTGTCGACGGTCAGCCGGTAACCGTCGTGTTGGAGCAGTTCGGTGTCGAAGGTCTCAAAATCGGGAAAGAGCGAGTCACCCCGGCGGAGGTGGGGATGGTGAACCTGCAGAAGTTTCTCAAGCGTTGCGCGACGGTCCTGCAACTCGGCGAGCCGTTCCTGCAAGCGGGCGCGCCGCCGGTTGTCACGAAGCAGATCGCTTCGTGCCTGCTTGCATTCGAAGACCGCGACCAGCGACGTGGGGCTGAACACCGCGTCAGTTTGCCGGAATGCGCGGTAAGCGGCCACGTCCACACGGAAGGCGGACCGCGGCGCCTGCACTTCAAAAGCAAGGCTGCGGAACCCGCGTTCGTAGGCCCAGGCCGCTGCCCTTTGCTTGAGCCCAAAATGCAACGCTGTCTCCGAACGCGACATCAAAGGAAAATGCCACGAATCAAAGAATCAAAGAATGCCACAAATGGAATCTTTTTCGGGCCCAGGCTTTGATCCATGGCCTCTTCTGGGTGGCTCATTCGTGGCATTTCTTGACCTGTGACATTCTTTGATCCTTTGGTCTGTGGCACTCCTGAAATGCAGTTGCGATTGGCGGGTCAGACACGAGACTGAAGGTCAGCCATGACGCAGCCCATCAAGCTTTTCATTCCGGGACCGGTGGAAGTTTCGGCCAAAACCTTTGCGGCGATGACGACGCCGATGATCGGTCATCGCGGCAGTGAATTCAAAGCGTTGTACCAGGAACTCATGCCGCGGCTGAAAACATTGTTCGGCACCGGTGAAGCCGTCATGCTCTCCACTTCTTCCGCGTGGGGCATCATGGAGGGAGCGATTCGTAACCTCGTGAAAAAGGGCGTGCTGAACTGCATGTGCGGTGCGTTTTCGGACAAGTGGTACGACGTTTCGAAACGTTGCGGCAAGCACGCAGCAACCTTGCAGGTGCCCTGGGGACAACCCATCGATGCGGTTGAGGTGGACCGTGAACTCGCGACGGGAAGGTATGATGCGATCACCCTGATCCACAACGAGACGTCTACCGGGGTCTTGAATCCGCTGGCAGAGATCAGCGCGGTCGTTCGGAAATACCCGGACGTTGTTTTGATCGTGGACACGGTGTCGTCGTTCTCGGCCCTGCCGATCGAGATGGATCAGTTGGGGATCGACCTCATGCTGACCGGCAGCCAAAAGGCGCTGGCGCTGCCGCCAGGCTTGTCCCTGTTTGCGTGTTCACCAAAGGCTTTCCGGCGTGCGGCCGAGCTGACCGACCGGGGATACTACTTTGACTTGCTTGAGTTCAAGAAAAATGCGGACGAGTTCATGACGCCCAGCACGCCCTCCATTCCTCACATTTTTGCCCTCAGGTCAAAGCTGGACGACATTTTTGCCGAGGGTCTGGAGGCGCGTTTTCAGCGCCATCGCGAGACGAACGGCATGGTGCACCACTGGGTGGTGAAAAACGGGTTTGGCTTTTTCGCCGGACCGGGCTGCCGGTCGGTGACCTTGACGTGCGTGCAGAATACCCGCGGCGTCGACGTGGCGCTTCTGGTCAAGAAACTTCGGCAGGAGCATGGATTTCAGATCGACGGAGGGTACGGCAAGCTTAAAGGCGCGACGTTCCGGATTTCGAATATGGGCGACGAAACGGCGACGACCATGCAACCACTTCTGGAAGCCCTTGATGGTGTGCTGGGCGAGTTATAGGCGCGGGCTCAGTTGACGCCACAGGACCACGCCAGAACATCACGTTTTTCTAGAATTCCCGCTCGTGTCAGAACCAGTGAATCTCTCACCGCCTCTGAAACAAATAGATCGTACTCGGCCCTTGCCGGAGCCAAAAGCTTCGCTAGGGTCGCCGCCAGCCTTAAATGCCTTTTACGGAATCCAGCACCCCATCCATTCTTATCCGAGAAGCTTCGTTGAATGATGTGCCGGAGCTGGCTCGGCTGCGGTGGGATTTCTGCGGGGGCAGCCTAACGCGGCACGATCTTCAGAAGTTTACCGCCGGGTTTCACGCGTTCATCACGGAGCGCCTCCAGGATCCCGGGTGGACCATCATTGTTGGGGAGGGCGGCGAAAACCTCGTTGGAATGATTTATCTGCAAAAGATCATTCGTTTGCCGCGGCCTGACGGCAAGGTCAAGAGTTTTGCCTACGTCAGCAACTTGCACGTGGACCGCCATTTTCGCGGCCACGGGTTGCGGCGCGGGCTGGTGGAGCAGGCGATGGAGTGGGCCAGGGAGCAACGTGTTTCGGCGCTGCTGGTCGGAGCCGGTGAGCAGAACCCGCAGGTTTACGAACGCCTGGGCTTCCGACGCCTGGGGCAGCACCTGCAGCTCGGGCTCCGGTCGTAGGGGAAAGGTATCGGGGGCCCGTAGGGTCGGCTGTCCGGCGGGGCGGCGAGTCCTTTGGCCGCCGGCGTGGGGGATGGCTGCCGGTTGGGTCGCTGCGCGAGCCCGAAGAACGTGTCGGGGTATCGGCGTGACGGCGTGGAAGAACATCGGAGTCACGTCTTCTCGGTAGGGGAGCTTGTCCCCAAGCGCCCCGGGGTGACGGCCCGCCTGGCCGGGGCGGATTGAAGCGCTCCAGGAAAGGGCCTTTCTGGCCCGTGCTCGGGGGCGAACGCCGGACGGAGGCGCTTCCCGCTCAAGGGCACGGCGCCTGTTTTCGGGGGGCGCTTGGGGACAAGCTCCCCTACCAGGCACGCCGACACGCCTAGTCCGGCCAGAGAAAATGCTGGAGCCGCAGCTTGGTCAGGCGTTCTTTGGCTTCAGCGGCCCGGGCACTCCGGGTGTTGGCTAGCTTTTCGTAAACGGCTCCTGCTGAACTCCAAGCTTTTCGCTGTTCCAGGATCTGGGCAGCATCGAATCCCGCGCGGAAGAACCACACTTGATCCCCTGGTGAACCCGTGACGTTCAAGGCATCATCGTAGGCGGCCAAAGCCTCGTCAGGCTGCCCCAGCTTCTCAAAGCATTTGCCAATCCCGTAAAATCCGCGTTGACGCCACTCAGCCGGGTTTTCTGTTGTGGTCAACGCCGCAAGCGTTTGTTTTGCCTGAACGTAATAATCCGGGTTGCCTTGTCCAAGGGCAAACTCGGCCTGCCCTTTGGCTTCCAAGGCCTGGATGCGCACGTCCGCCGGAGGATTTGAAGCCAGAAGGTCGTTCAGGAGGGTGATTGCCTCCCCTTCCTGCTGCACCTGACGTTTCGTCAACGCTTGTTCGAGGCGGGCTTGGAACCGAAGGTTGCCGCCCAGCTTGTAAACCTCTTCAAACAAGGCGATCGCCTGATCGACGGAGGCGGGGTTGAGGCTACGCCGCGCGGCTTCGCCGGCCAGGAAAAGCGCATTCTCGGCCAGGGGCGATTCCGGTTGTTCCTCGTGCACCAACTCGAATTGGGTTCGGGCACTGGCGTAATCGCTGGCGCGAAAGTAGACCTCGCCAAGTTTGAGGTGGATGTCGGCGCGGGCGGTCGAGGAGGGGTAACGTTCGAGAAATTGTTGGGCTAATTTTGCCGTATCGGCCAACGGCTGGTTCGGGTCATCGGCCGCGGCGAAAAACGCCAACTGATCCTTCTGCTCGGCGAGGTTGGGGTCGGGCGGGGCTTGTTCGAGATCTTGCGCCACGCGGTTGTAACCTGCTTCGCCGGTTAGCAGGGTTCGTTCTGCCAGGATCAGCCGCGCTTCGGCCACCCGAGGGTTTTGCGGAAATTCCGTGATGAACCCTTGCAGGGTTTTCGAGGACGAAGGGAGTGCTTGCGAGGCTTCAAAACGACCTTTTTGAAAAAGGAGTTCGCCGATGACGCGTGGGTCGGGCCTGGTCCGCGTGAGGGCATCGTAGTCTGCCTCAAACAGGTCGGGCGGGTGTAACCGCAGCGAGCAAAGGGCCATGTTGAAACAGACGCGTCCCCTGGCTTCGGCGTCCTTCTGGTCAAGGCATTCCGCATAAGCACCGCGGGCTTCGGCGAACCGGCCAGCACGGGCGTAAGCTTCTGCCAGCAGGCTCTGGCGATCCCATTTAGCCTCAAGGCCAGCCTCGCCCGGCACGGGTGCTTGCAGCAGGTGAATGGCTTCCTGGGGGCGGTTCGCCTCCAAGCTGTCCCGCGCCAATTCAAGGGTGGCAAGGCGGGCGGGCCGGAGTTGCGGAAATCGTTGCATCACCTGCCTGAACAGTTCGGGAGCCTGGTCCGCAATTCCTTGATGCTGCCTCAGTTTCGCGAGGTAAAACAAGGCGTAGGCCGGGCGCTCGGCACCGGCGTGTTCGGGATCTTCCCGGGCCCAGGCCGTTAGGTCGGCGTCCGATGCATTGCTTTGCGCGCTATAAACCTGGAATAATACCCGGAAGAGTTCCGGCAAAAGAAACGCGCGGGGCTGGTCATTAATCAGCTGAACGATCCGTTGTTCGGCGTCTTCATAATCCTGGGACGCCAAGTCAAGGCGGCTCAACCCGATCTGGGCGATGGCCAAGCTTCGGCCGGTCCGCCCCGTGCCAGCGACCGCTACCGAGTTGAAAACGGACCGAGCTTTCTTCGGGTCTCCGTGCCGAAGCGCAATCTCTCCCTGCAAACATTGCCGCAAAAGCGCTTCGTGCGGTTGCACCGGGCCGAGCCGGTTGAGCCAGTCGGACGCATCGTCTAACCGGTCTTGTTCAAGGCAGATCTGGGCGGCCAGGAGTTTCGCCCGGACGTTGTCGGACGTGGGCGCGTCCAATTCAGGACCGAGGGTCTCCGCGGCGGCGGTCAAGTCCCTGTCGCCGTACTCTGCCGCGGCCAGGCCCAGCCGAGCCAGCATGCGGGTATCGGGCGAGGCGGACGGGTTTTTCAATAAATGCCCGAAGGTTTGAATGGCCGCTGTCCAACTCCGCAGGCGGAGGTACGCCCGGCCCCGTAAAATTTCGGCTTCCGCCTGAGTCAGCCCGGGATCAGCCAAAGCCTCCAGGGCTTCCGGCGCGTCTCGCATGCTGAGCAGTGCCTCCGCGAGCAGAAGTCTGGCCCGCGCCGCCTCCGCGGCGGCCGGTTTGCTCTGCAGGTAATGCCTCAGTTTCGCTACACTGACTTCCGGCACCCCTTGGAGCATGGCGCCGGCAGCCTGGGAAAAAGGATCTGGAGTTTGTGCAAGTGCAGCAACGCCGGCCCTGACCGTCAGGCCACCAAGGCACGCCATGATCGTCCAGAGGGAGGGAGACCGCCTGAGGCAGGCTGGGGACTCCGGCGGGTGGGGGGATCGGAGCCCTGCCGGGGTTCGCCGTCGAAGGCCGAGAAAGCGCACGACCACCTGAAAACGTTTGCTCACGGCAGCATGCGACGGAGGTACTGGCCGGTGTAACTCTCCGGGAGGCCGGCAATCTGTTCAGGGGTACCCTGCCCGATGAGCCGGCCGCCGCCCGCGCCGCCTTCCGGTCCCAGGTCTATGACCCAATCCGCGCACTTGATGACCTCGAGGTTGTGTTCGATGACGACCAGCGTATTGCCCTGGTCGCGTAGTTTTAGCAACACTTCCAACAGTTGGTGAATGTCGGCGAAATGCAGCCCCGTGGTCGGTTCATCGAGAACGTACACGGTGCGGCCGGTTGCTTTCTTGGCCAATTCGGCTGCCAGCTTAACCCGTTGCGCTTCCCCGCCCGAAAGCTCCGTGCCGGACTGCCCAAGGGTGAGGTAACCAAGGCCGACGTCGACCAACGGCGCCAGCCGATCATAAACCGCCGGAACGTTGCGGAAAAATCGGGCTGCCTCATCCACCGACATGGCCAGGATGTCTGCGATGTTCTTACCCCGAAACGTGATTTCAAGGGTTTCGCGGTTGTAGCGCGACCCGCGGCAAACCTCACATTCCACGTAAACATCGGCCAAAAAATGCATTTCGATGCGGATCACGCCGTCACCCTGACAGTTCTCGCACCGGCCGCCTTTGAGGTTGAAGCTGAACCGCCCGCTGTCGTAACCACGGACCCGCGACGCAGGCAGCTGGCTAAAAAGCTCGCGCACGGGGCCAAATGCGCCGGAATAGGTCGCGGCATTGGAGCGGGGAGTGCGGCCGATGGGGCTTTGGTCAATCACAATGGCTTTATCGATCTGATCCAGGCCGAGAATGGCGCGGTGCGCGCCAGGACGTTCCTTGGCCTTGTAAAAATGGCGGAAAAGCGCCCGCCGCAGGATGTCATCCACGAGGGTTGATTTGCCGCTGCCGGAGACGCCCGTGACACAGACCAGGCAGCCCAAGGGGAACGAGACCGTCAAGGAGTGAAGGTTATTTTCCTTGGCACCCACAACGGTCAGCCAACCCTCGGAATCCGGGTCCGGGGTTTGGCCGCGGTTGTAAAGCAACCCTTTCGGCGTGACGCGAGCCCGCGGCACCGGGATGGTTAGCCGGTGGGCCAGGTACTGGCCGGTGAGGGAATCCGGGTTGGCCTCAATCTCCTCCACCTGGCCGGCAGCCACCACCTGGCCGCCTCGAGGACCGGCGCCCGGCCCCAGGTCGATGATGTAATCGGCTGCCCGGATGGTGTCTTCATCGTGCTCCACCACGACGACGGTGTTGCCAAGGTCGCGCAGGCGTTGCAGGGTGGCGATGAGCCGGTTATTGTCCCGTTGGTGCAGCCCGATGCTTGGTTCGTCCAACACGTAGAGCACGCCGGCAAGGCCGGAGCCGATCTGAGTTCCCAGACGGATACGCTGCGCCTCACCACCGGAAAGCGTGCCACTCTCCCGGTTGAGCGTGAGGTACCCGAGTCCGACCTCGACGAGGAACGTCAACCGGTTCCAAATCTCGCGCAGCACTTCCGTCGCGATCAGCCGCTGGTGCTTGGACAGGGCGATCTCCTCCAGAAAAGCTTTCGCTTCCGCGATCGTTAACGAACAAAACGCATGAATGTTCTGCTCCGTCCCGCCCCCATTCCGCAGCGTGACGGCGAGCACCTCCGGGCGCAGCCGCGCGCCGTGACAGGTATGGCAGACGCGCCGGCCTTGAAAAGCCTTCAACCGGGTCCGCGTGGCCTCGCTGTCGGTTTCCTGCAATAATCGCTCCAGCTGGGTGAGAACGCCTTCAAAAGGCTGATCCACTTCGCTGCCCGCGAAAGCGAAGGTGACCGGCCGTCCGGCAGTGCCGTAGAACAGCGCGTGCCGAAAAGAAGCCGGCAGTTCCTCAAACGGAATGTCGATGCTGCCCCCGTAAGTCCGGGCAAGGGCCGTAAGCAACGCTTTACGAAACGCCTGGACGCGCTTGGAAGCTTTTCGCCAGGGCGCAATGGCACCGCCGGCCAAGGTTTTTTTCGCGTCAGGAACCACCAGCTCAGGATCGAAGAAGACCTCGCTGCCCAACCCTTGGCAGGCCGGGCAAGCACCGGCCAAGCTGTTAAACGAGAAATGTTTTGGGGTGAGCTCCGGCAGGATGAAATCCGTCTTTGGGTTGCAGTAGTCGGTTGAGTAAGGGACATCCTCCCAAATGTCGGCGCCGGGTTGCTGGCGGGCGATGATCACGCGGTTGTCTCCCCAACGCAGGGCGGTGTCCACCGAATCCGCCAGGCGCGGGCGGACGCCTTCCCGCATTACCAGGCGATCAACGACGACCTCGATGGTGTGTCGCACCCCCTTGTTCAAACGAACCGGCTCCGGACGGCCGAGCTCGACGATCTCGCCGTCGAGGCGAACCCGGACAAAGCCTTCCCGTTTGATTTTTTCCAGCACGTCGCGAAACTCGCCGACCTCGCCTTTCACCACGGGAGCAATGACCAACAGCCGTGTTTCTTCCGCAAAGGCGAGGATCTGGTCGACAATCTGCTGGGGTGTCTGTTTGAAAATCTTGTCGCCGGTCACAGGGTCGTGGGGTTGTCCCACCGCGGAGTAAAGGACGCGCAGGTAATCAAAAATCTCCGTGGTGGTGGCGATGGTTGATCGGGGGTTCGCGACGGATCCGCGTTGCTCGATGGCAATCGCCGGAGACAAACCTTCGATGAAGTCGACCTCAGGTTTCTCCATTTTGTCGAGGAACTGCCTGGCGTAAGCCGACAGGCTCTCGACGTACCGGCGCTGGCCTTCCGCATAAAGCGTGTCGAAAGCCAGGGAGGATTTTCCGGAGCCGCTCATCCCGGTGATGACCACGAGCCGATCCCGCGGAATTTCGACGTTGACCCCTTTTAAATTGTGCTGGCGGGCGCCCAGGATGCGGATTTTCTCAGCTGCCATCGGTTGAACACCGGTAAACCATCACCAAAGCACAACCAGCGAGCAGCCGAAAGCGCTTTTGGACGGGCCAGACGGTCAGGGTGCCGGCGGGGATGGGTCGGCCGGACCCGAAGGCGCCAAAGCGGCCAGTTTCACCTCGGTGCGACGAACAAGTTCGGTCAGTTTATCCGCACGTTCCAGGACGGATTTCGCCAGCTTCTCATAGAATTCAGGATGACGGCTGGCCATCTCGGCTTGGCTCGTCCAAATCGCCACGGAATTGAGTAAGTAATGGTGGGTCTCGCGAAAGCTTGCTACGAAGTCCTGCACGCGGGCCTCCTCTGGCCAGCGCGTGGGTGCTGTGGGATTGGTTCCAGGGGGCACGTGGCGGCAGTTTAGGTGGAGCGGGTGCGACCGTAAAACGCGGATTGCGCGCCGCCTCCATTCTGGGTGGGAGGAGCGATGCCGTGCTTCTGCAGCCGCCGGTAAAAGGCGCTACGGCTTAGCCCGAGCACCTTGGCCGCCGCCGGTGCGCTACCCTGCGCTCGTTCCAAGGCTTTGCGAATGAGGTGGGCTTCCACGGCGTCGAGGTCCATGTCGTCCAGGGCGGCCGGCCGCAGGGTGGCCGCCTTGGCGGGCGCAAGGCCAAAATCGTCGGGATCGAGCTCGCCTTCAGCCTTTGCCAGCAAAACCCCGCGTTCCAGGGCGTGCTGCAGTTCCCGGATGTTTCCTGGCCACGGGTAGGCCGCCAGACACGCCAAAGCCGCCGGTGAAAGCGGCTGCAGCTGTTTGCGGTAACGGCGTTTGAGTTC
>DASWVC010000153.1:0-4408 GCA_036401335.1 Chthoniobacterales bacterium | reverse complement strand
GAACGTGAGCGGTTCCGTGTAGGCGTTGATCATCACATAAAGGTCGGCGTCATCGGATTGGTTGCCGCGCAGGTAGAACGCCAGCGAGTGCGAGTGGAAGGAAAGGTCGGCGGCAGCGTGAACACCGCGCCACCGGACATCATCGCGCCAGAAGCGGCTTCGGCACAAGGAGGGATGGGCTTTCCGAAATGCGATCATCAGCTTGCAGAAACGGAAGAAATCAGTGTTCAGGCGGAGCCGGTCCCAATTTAACCAGGTAATTTCGTTATCCTGATTGTAGGGATTGTTGTTGCCTTGCTGGGTGTGAAGAAACTCGTCTCCAGCGGCAAACATCGGCAGGCCGTTGGCCAGCATCAAAAGGCAAAACACATTTTTTGCCTGTTGGCGACGGAGTTGAGCGATTTCCGCGGAAATGGCCCCGTCACCTTCCTGGCCGCAGTTCCAGCTGAAATTGTCGGCGGGACCGTCAGTGTTGTCGTGCCCGTTGGCCTCGTTGTGCCGCTCGTTGTACGAGACCAGGTCGTAAAGGGTGAACCCATCGTGTGAAATCACGTAATTGATGCTGTAGAAGGGTCGGCGCGCCTCTTCGATTCGATCCGGAAACAGGTCGTCGCTGCCGTACAATCGCTGCATCAGGTTGCACACCATGCCGGCATCTCCCCGGACAAACCGACGGACATCGTCCCGGAACCGGCCGTTCCACTGGTGCCAGAACATTCCCGGAAAGGCGGTGCCGAGTTGGTAAGCGCCCCCTGCGTCCCACGGTTCTGCGATCAACCGGACCTCGCTCAGGACCGGGTCGGTGCGCATGGCTGAAAGCAGGGAAGGGTCATCCAGACCAAGGGAACCATCCTCGCTGCGAGTCAGGATGGAGGCCAGGTCAAACCGGAACCCGTCCACATGCATTTCTGTCGCCCAGTAGCGCAGGCTGTCCAGAATCAGGCTGCGGACGAAAGGGTCACCCGCATTAAGCGTATTACCCGTCCCGGAAAAGTCTGCGTAAGGTGTTTCCGGGTTAGTCTCCATGAGGTAAAAGCTGGCGTTGTCGATGCCTTTGAAAGAATAGGCCGGGCCGAGGTGGTCCGCCTCCGCCGTATGGTTGTAGACAACGTCCAGAATGACTTCGATGCCGGCAGCATGAAGGGCGTCAACCATCCGTTTGAACTCCGCCCTTGGGCCTTCCTGATCGGATGCATAGGCCAGGTGCGGCGAAAAGAAGTTCAGCGTCATGTAACCCCAGTAGTTCCGTTCCTGGGGGTCGAACTGGTGCACCGGCATGAGTTCCACAATCGTGACGCCGAGTTCCTTAAGGTACGGAATCTTTTCAATCACTCCCGCGAACGTGCCCGCCCCGGAGGTCGTGACGCCACTGGTCGGGCTGCGCGTGAAGCCCTTAACGTGCATTTCGTAGATGATGGCATCGGAGTAGTGGCGCACAACCCGTTCAGTGGACCATTTGAAAGGTTCATGTTCCGGCCGGAAAAAACCGAGCGGAGCGCGCCCGGCGTTGCTGCCCTTCTTTTTAGCGGCCGCGCGGCTGAAAGCAGGCGGGAAAAAGATCCGCTTGGCGTAAGGGTCCGTTAGGATCTTTTCGGGATCAAAAGCATGCCACTTATTGGGACCCTGGGGAGGCGGACCGTTCACCCGGTAGGCATAATAGACGGCGCCAACCAGCTGCTTTTCCGGGATGCGGCAGTGCCAGACGCGTTTTGTCTTGTGCGCCAGCGGGGTCAACCACAGTTCCAGCCACGGCGTGACCACGTCATCCCCGGCATAGAAGAGCAGGGTGACCTCGCGCGCGTTCTGCGAGTAAAGGGCAAAGTTGAAGGCTTTTTCCCTGGGCAGGTAAGACACTCCGAGCGGGTTAGGAGAACCTTCAAAGGACGGCCATGCCACGCTTTTCGGGCGCCAAAGGGTAAGATCCACAGGTCTAAGAATATCTGTTAGTCACCGGCCTGCTTAGCCCCGTGGAGTCAGCACAACGGGGAACATTGGTTCCCGGCACTAACCCTTTTATCGCGTGCGACGCTGGCAGAAGATTGCCCGGCATTCGAAAAGTGTGCTCGTAAGTTCCACCACCAAAACGCTCGCCGCTGGCCATGGGCTACGTCTGCCATCGAGCGCGTGTTCCCGCGATCAAAAACTGCTTGCGTCCTTACTTTCTGCCGGGGTCGTCAGAAAACGCCTGGAAAAGAATCGGGGGCAACCGCATCCGGCCGGGTTCCTTTTACCTCAGGCCGGTGCCGGAGGCGGTAAAGGCGTGGGCCGCGGCAATTGCACTTGGACCACGAACGTGCGGCTGATGTGGTCGTGCCACGCGTTCTTATCCGGATCAAACAGGATCCAGAGAAAACCGAGGCCCAAAGGCAGCAGGGAGAGCAGGCTGCTCAACGCGCGAAGAAGGGCCGTGGAGTAGTCGCCGACCAACACGGTTCCATCCGTCCGGATCACTTGCAGCCGTAGAACGATGCCACCCAGGGTAGCGCTCCGCCACGCATACATTGCAAACCGGTATAGAACCCATGTCGGCACCAGCACCCGGGTCAGGTTTAGGAAATGAAGCGTGGAATACACGACCACCAAGTCGATCAAATTGGCCAAAAGCCGGGGAAGGAACGGCGCACGCGGAATGGCCAACGCCGATGGGACAACGGCCGCTTCTCGTTTCCGCAAGGCCGGTACTGGCTCGGTCTGTTCCGCTTTTAGCGGAGCAACGGGCCCCAGCGCATCGGGAGGGGAGGTCCGCGCGCGTGCGCGGTCGAGCACCCAGAGGGTGAACGCGCCCAGGCCACCCACAAACACGAAGCTGCCTGCGAGAAACCCCAGCAATGGGATGAAGTAAAGCGCCCAGCAGACCAATGCCCCCACGGTGACAAACAGCAAATCAGCCCGGGCATGGCTCGCTAGCTTCGGGGCCAATCGCCTTCCAATGATGTGGAACACGGCGGTGTTGCCCGCCAAAGCAAATACCAGCAACGCCGCCATCACGATCGGCACCGCCAGGATCCCCACGACCGTAAGCAGAAGGAGGAAACAAAACAATGCCGCAGCCGGCACCAGCGCAACGCCGGACAGAAAGGCAGCGACTGTACGCTGCTGGAGAATCCGCCCGGTTTCCGTGATCACCCCTGGGCAGATGAGCGCCAGTGCCAAGCCAAAGGCAAGGGTCCCAAGCGCGACCGTCCATGACACAAAGTCACCCGGCGCCATTGGTCGAAATAAAAGCACGGTGCCGTTGAGCCACCGCCCGATGCGATCCAGCGAGGCCTGGGGCAGAAAGTTCAAATTTGTCTGGCTGCCGTTGATCGTCACCTCCGGCTGACGCTCCACCGCAGACGCCACCGTTGTAAAATCGCCGTTGATGGTGCAATCACGGACCAACTGCATCGTCGAAGCCACGCCGGTAACATCGCCGTTCACCGTTCCGCTAAGGTTGGCGTGGGAACCGATCACGGTGAGGTCACCATTCAAGATCCCGCGCACGTCTGCACGGCCGTGGATCACGCAAAGGTCTCCTTCGACGGTTTGATCCTCTTCCACAACGAGGTCGTGTCCGATTACTACCTGACTGTCCGTCGAGTGGCGCACACGGGAGCCATGCCGTTGGGACCGGTCACGATGGGGTGTATCCGGCAGAGCAGGGGATGCGAGGTCCGCCTCCCGTGCCGATCGATCCCTTGTGATTCGTCCGGCCGGCGGTTCGTCCTGAACCTCCAGCGCCCGCACGGTTGCGGCCAGGAGATCCATTCCGCAGAGCCCGAAGGCAAGGAAAGCAATCCAGGCGAAAACGCTCTGTTTCATGTCCGGACTCGGGAAAGCCGAAGCACTGCGGCAGCAGCGGCCAGGCAGGCCAGGCAACTGGTGAAGGCCAGGAACGCCACGATGACCAACAAAGGCTGCTGGTAAAGTGCCCTTTGCCACAGCAGGGCTTGCAGCGTTGTCATCAACGCTTCCCACAACCGGAAAACCGGATGGTTGGTAAGAACTTCACCGGCTAATTTTTCCGGGTTTAACAGCGATAACCAGACCATCAGCACCACGGCGACACCCAGACCAGCAGTTCGCGCGCCCCCTAACAGGCGCTGACGCCAGCGGGTTAACGTCCGATTCTCGTAGCGCCGCACCTCCTCAAGGACCCTCGGCACGACCGTCTTCGGGGCCTCCACGTCCGGCAGCGCTTTCAATTCCTGGCTTAACCAATCGTCTTGCGGATCAAGCATCGATTTTTCCCAGTAAAATTTTTAGCGTTGCCCGTCCACGATGGATGTCCGTCTTCACTTTCGCGAGGGAAACCTTCAACTGAACGGCAATCTCTTCGTAGGTCAGGTCCTGAAAATGGTACAGGACCAGCGGGACGCGTTGCGCGTCGGGGAGTTGCTGCAGAGCGAGTTCGAGCTGTTCCTTGCGG
>DASWVC010000152.1:0-7769 GCA_036401335.1 Chthoniobacterales bacterium | reverse complement strand
ATGTCGTCTTCCATCCGGCGGTAAAGCGCCGAGTTGGTGGCCAGCTTGAGGGAAGGCGCGGGTTTACAACCGTAAACGGAGCCGCGCCCCGTCGTGAAACAAATCAGGTTGGCGCCGCCGGCGACCTGTCCGGTAGCAGAAACCGGATCGTAGCCGGGAGTGTCCATAAACACCAGGCCAGGTCCTCGCACCGGTTCGGCATATTCGTAGACTTCACGAAGGTTTGTGGTGCCGCCTTTCGCGACGGCTCCCAACGACTTCTCCAAGATGGTCGTGAGGCCGCCCGCTTTATTGCCCGGCGACGGGTTGTTGTTCATCTCCGCATGGTTGCGCGCGGTGTACTCTTCCCACCACCGGATGCGGGCGGCCAATTTCTCCCCGACCATCCGCGTTTCCGCCCGGCGGGTAAGCAAATGTTCTGCGCCGTAGATTTCCGGGGTTTCCGACAAAATGGCGGTCCCTCCCTGTGCCACCAGGCGGTCCACGGCTGCGCCGAGCGCAGGGTTGGCGGTAATGCCGGAGTACCCGTCCGATCCGCCGCACTGTAAACCAAGGCACAGGTGCCGGGCAGGGACCCGCTCCCGTCGCGCTTCGTTGGCGGCCGGCAGCATCGCCGCCAGTCGAAGCACCCCCTCTTGCACGGCCTTCAGCGTGCCGCCGGCTTCCTGAATGGTCATTGCGGTGAGCATCGGACCGGCCTCGAGCTCCGCCCGATCGAGCAAGGAATCCACCTGGTTTACCTCGCAACCGAGCCCGATGACCAGAATGCCCGCAAAATTCACATGCCGCGCGTAGCCGGCAAGGGTGCGTCGAAGGATGGCCATCCCTTCGCCTTGGTCGCTCATCCCGCACCCGGTCGTGTGGGTGATCGGCACGACCCCATCGACGTGCGTGTAGGCAGCAAGCCTGGTCTGGTTGACCACGTCCGCAATTTTTCGCGACACGGTCGCGGAGCAGTTGACGGTTGAGATGACGCCAAGGTAGTTGCGGGTTGCAACCCGCCCGTCAGCACGGCGGATCCCCAGGAAAAAGGAGTCGGAAGCAGCCACCGGCACCGGCCGTCGATCGGCGCAAAAGGCATAGTCCCGTGAAAAATCGGCCATCGCCAGGTTGTGCGTGTGCACGTGCGAACCTGCTCCGATGGCCCGGGTCGCAAAGCCGATGATCTGGTCGTACTTCCGCACGGGCGCACCCGCTTCCACGGCGCGGGCAGCGATCTTGTGACCCGGCGGGATGGCCTCGGTAACCGCAACACGCTCGGATTCAAGCCAGGTGCCCGCCGGCAATTCCGCCGCCGCGATCACGACGTCATCGGCTGGATGCAGCCGGATCACCAGCCCCGCGGTTTCCGCAGCCGGGGGCACGGTTGCCGCGATGGCGCCGCGTTCGGCCTCGGAGTTCAAGGTTGGCTCGTTCACGGTTTCTGGGTTCCTCGGACGGCAACGTACACGCTGTAAAGTGAGCTGGTGGCCGTGATAAACAAGCGGTTACGTCGGGGTCCGCCGAAACAAAGGTTTGCAACCGGTTCGGGAATTTTGATCTTGCCGAGCAGGCACCCGTCCGCGGCGTAGCAGTGCACGCCGTCGGCTGCGCTGACCCAGACGTTGCCCTGCACATCCACACGCAACCCGTCGGGCACCCCGGGTGAAACCTCGGCGAAGACCCGCCCGTTCTCCAGGCCGCCTGCAGCCGTGACCTCAAAGACGCGGAGGTGGTGTTCGCCTTTCAGCGTGTGCGACTCGCCGGAGTCAGCAATGTAAAGCAGGCGTTCATCCGGGGAAAAGGCGAGCCCGTTCGGTTTGTTGAAATCCATGGCCACGGCCTTGAGTTCTCCGGCGTCGACGTTCAGGCGGAAGACGAACGCCTCCCCGTATTCGCTGGGGGCGGGAAACCCCTCGTACTCACTTAGGATCCCATAGGGGGGATCGGTGAACCAAATGGTTCCGTCGGATTTTACCACCGCGTCGTTGGGCGAGTTAAGCCGGTGACCCTCGTAGCGATCGACCAGGGTGGTCACCGAGCCGTCCGGTTCGGTGCGGGTGACGCTGCGCGTTCCATGCTGACAACTGATCAAGCGGCCCTGACGATCGCGTGTGTTGCCGTTGGTGAAGTTGGAGGGTTGTCGGAACACGCCGGCATGGCCATCCACCCAACGGTAAAGGGCGTTGCGGGGAATGTCGCTGAACAGCACGTAATCGCCATCCCCGAAGTAGACCGGGCCCTCGGCCCAGAGCATGCCGGTGTGCAGGCGCTCAACCCAGGCGTTGCCCAAGGCGAGGAAAAGAAACCGTTCGTCGTGCGCTTCGAATTCGTGGTTAGGACCAAACGTGCGGAGCATAAGGGGGGATATCAATGGGGTCAGCGGCAACCGTGTCCGGCGCTCAAGCCTACCTTGGACGCCGACCTTCTCACTTGCAAATGCTTCACCTCAACGCTGGCGGATGGCCGTCAATTACATGGCATTTGGAAGACGTTCTGCTTTGGTCTCTACAGATCTGCCGTGAAAATGCACGCGACACCTGTCATGTCCGATTCGCATCCCATTCATCAACTCACCCCCTGGGAGACGCAGCTTCAGAAGATCACGACGATGTTTCGCGAGCAAGGAATCAACGTGGCCCTTGTGTCAAGTCTGGAAGCAACCAAACATTTCAACAGCCTGGGCATGGAACGGTTCAAAGCGTATTGGGTTCCGGAAGCGGTTACTTGTGCAAGTTACCGATGGAAACCATTCGACCAGCGGCACATTGACGTGCTCCAGTTCGGTCGGCGTTGGGACCAGTACCACGATGCGATCGAGCAGTATTGTCGGGACAACCGGATTCGGTATGTCTACGAGAAGGTCCCCGGAGAGATCGTCTTCTCGACCCACCAAGCTTTTATCCAGGGCCTTGCAGATTCGAAAATATCCATTTGGCCGTCGAGGATTTCAGGCGCAGCCAGGCGGATCAGGGACGCCCGCGTCTCAAAGCGCGGGCATTGCCACGCTGAGCCATGACAGAACAAAAACTAAAAGGAAAACGAGCGCTGGTCACGGCAGCAGGCCAGGGCATTGGGCGAGCCACGGCGGAACGGTTTTTACGGGAGGGCGCGGAGGTCATTGCAACCGACCTGCAACGGGATTTGGTGGAAGGACGGCCTGGCTGCATCGGCCGGCAACTCGATGTGACGGACCCGGCGGCCATCGAAGCGCTCGCGCACGAACTCGGCGGCGTTGACGTCTTGTTCAACTGTGCCGGGTACGTGCATTCCGGCACGGTGCTGCAGTGCAGCGAGCGGGAGTGGGATTTTGCGATGACGCTGAACTGCCGGTCGATGTTTCGGATGGTCCGGGCTTTCCTGCCAGCGATGCTGGAAAAGGGAAGCGGCTCGATCATCAACATGTCCTCGGTTGCCTCCAGCATTAAAGGCGTTCCCAACCGCTTCATCTACGGTGTGACCAAGGCGGCGGTGATCGGTTTGACCAAGTCGATTGCCGCAGATTACGTCGGCGCCGGGATCCGCTGCAACGCGATTTGTCCGGGCACCGTCGACTCGCCGTCGCTCGGTGAACGGATTGCCCAGCAGGCCGTCGCTGAGCATAAAACCGAGGCGGAGGTCCACGCCGCGTTCATCGCCCGGCAACCCATGGGGCGCCTTGGCAAGCCTGAAGAAATTGCGGCCCTGGCGCTTTACCTGGCGAGCGATGAATCCGGATTCACCACCGGCCAGGCTTACATTGTCGACGGTGGCTGGACCGGCTGAGCGGAAGCTGTCGGGGTAACGGCGTGTCGGCGGGTGAGGGTAGTGGGTGGGCAGGCTCGGCGGGGCGGGTCTCGGTAGGGCGTCGCGTCCCATCCCTGCCGGCGGGGTAGGTCGGTGGTTAACGCCGTGGAAGAACGTGACGAAGGCCTTCATCCCGTTTACCGTGCGCGCCATGCACCTCCCCAAAGCAACAGTCCTGGCCGGCTTGACCCTGAGCCTGCTTCTGGCGGCCGTGCCGACGAGCCAGGCCGTCCTCTGGAAATCGTCCCTTTACCGGTGTTCGGTGAACCTGCCGGAGGCGCCGCCCCGGCTCAACCCTTGGCTCCCGATGGGTAACGCCAATGATCCGGACGCAGACCTTACCGGGCTGATCGGTGCTCGCCGCATGGATTCCACGGCTTACGTCTTTCTTGGAATCGTGAAATTGGACCAAAAACCGAAATTCCAACTCAACGAAAAAACGATCTCGGAGTTGGAAAAGCGTTATTTCGGGCCGACCCTGGGGTTTCGGCACACGCTGGAACCAATCCGCCGGAAAGACGGTTTCCCTGCCTACCGGGCTACTGGCAGTCACCAATACCACGGGACCAGCTACAGCATCGTGGTTGACTTTGTGCAGGCGAACCAGGCGGTTTACGAAGTGGCAGGACTGACCGAGCACGAAAATGAAGCGCTGCGCGACCCGGACGTGAGGTCGTTCATGGAAAGCTTTCAGGTGTTGAAATAAGGGGCGGGATCGGTGAGCAAAAAGGCATCTGCATGAATCCAATCAATACTTGGCTCGGTTATCCTTACCCGTTGGGTGCCACCGTCATGGCGGAGGGGGTTAATTTTGCCGTCTACAGCGAGCATGCCACCGGCGTTGAGCTCTGCTTGTTTGACAGCCCGGACGCGGACCACGAGTCGCTCCGAATCCCAATGGCGGAGCAGACGGATGAAGTTTGGCACGTGTTCCTGCCGGACGTCAAACCGGGCCAGCTATATGGTTTCCGGGTGGACGGACCCCATGAGCCGGAGCAAGGGATGCGGTTCAACCCGGCCAAGCTGCTCATCGACCCGTACGCCAAGGCAATTGCCGGCCAGGTGACGTGGAACGAGGCTGCTTTTGGTTATCCGTTCAACGATCCCGACGCGGATCTTGCGCGCAATGACATGGACAGTGCATGGTGTGTGCCGAAATCGGTTGTCGTCGATCCCGCCTTTGACTGGTCGGGCGACCGCTCCCCACAGCGTCCCCTGCGGGACCTTTCCATTTACGAAGTGCACGTCGTCGGGTTCACCAAGCTGTGCCCCGCGATCCCGGCCGAAATTCGCGGCACCTACGCAGGCGTAGGAAGCGAATTTGCCATCAATTACCTGAAGCGGCTGGGCGTCAACACGGTTGAATTGCTGCCGGTGCACCAGCATGTGGACGACAGCATCCTGGAGGACCGCGGCCTCTCGAACTATTGGGGCTACAACACCATCGGCTTTTTTGCCCCGGAATGCACCTACTCCAGCAGCGGCGTGCTGGGGGGCCAAGTCCCCGAGTTCAAGCGCATGGTGAAGAACCTGCATGCAGCCGGCATTGAGGTGATCCTGGATGTGGTTTATAACCACACGGCCGAAGGCAACCACCTTGGCCCGACGCTCTCGTTCAAAGGCATCGATAACCCGAGCTATTACCGGCTGGTTGACGATCAGCGACGGTATTACATGGATTACACCGGCACCGGCAACACCCTGAACCTTGTCCATCCCCGGGTGCTCCAATTGGTAATGGACAGCCTGCGCTACTGGGTGCTCGAAATGCATGTGGATGGCTTTCGTTTTGACCTGGCCTCAACGCTCGCACGCGAATTCCGCGACGTGACCAAGCTGGCCGCGTTTTTCGATGTGATCCACCAGGACCCCGTTCTCTCCCAGGTGAAGCTGATCGCCGAACCGTGGGACGTGGGCGAAGGCGGTTACCAAGTCGGCAACTTTCCAGTGCTCTGGTCGGAATGGAACGGCAAGTACCGCGACTCCATCCGACGGTACTGGAAAGGCGACGAGGGGCACATCGGCGAGCTTGGCTACCGCCTGACCGGCAGCCCCGACCTTTACCAGACCACCGGCAAACGGCCTTACGCGAGCATCAACTTCGTCACCGCCCACGACGGGTTTACCCTCAACGACCTGGTCAGCTACAACGAGAAGCACAACGAAGCCAATGGGGAAAACAACCAGGACGGAGACAACAACCAGCAATCCTGGAATTGTGGCGCCGAAGGCCCCACGGACGACGAAGCCGTGCTTGCGTTGCGCAGGCGGCAACGACGCAACTTCATCGGGAGCTTGTTCCTGAGCCAGGGCGTGCCGATGCTTTGTGCCGGCGACGAATTCGGCCGGACCCAGCAGGGTAACAACAATGCCTATTGTCAGGACAACGAAATCAGCTGGTTCAGCTGGCGGCCGGAGGACCGTGACGAACGGCTTTTTGAGTTCACCCGCAACCTCATTGCCTTGCGGCGGGACCATCCCGTCCTCCGCCGGCCCAAGTTCTTTCAGGGTCGCCAGATCCGAGGCTCGGGCATCCGGGACATCATGTGGTTCAACCCGGGTGGCGCCGAGATGACCGATGAAGAATGGCAGTCTGCCTTTGTCCGTACCGTTGGGGTGCTCATGAGCGGCGACACGCTTGATGTACGCACATTTAAAAACGAGCCGATCAAGGACGACACTTTTTTACTGTTGTTCAACGCCCACCATGAGCCCGTGGAATTTATGTTGCCGGGCGATCAGGACGTGAACTGGGAGGTGCTGGTCGACACCGCGGACGACGAAGGGTTTCTCCCGACCCCGAAACGGGTCGCGGCGGATGTTGAGGTCACGGTAACGGACAGGTCCCTTTGCGTGCTGCGCCAAGTAACGGGCAGCCAGGAGAAAGCGCGTCGTGGCGCACGGAAGAAAGCGCCCCGGCGCTGATGCGCGCACGTCTCCGTTATGCGAACGGCAGCTCGCGCCGGGCTTGGTGGGACGCGTAGCCCAGTTCGGTCAGCCGGGCCAACGTGCATGCCAGGGTCGCTTGCTCTTTAAAACGCAGCCCTGCGGGGATCGCTTCGAGCCAGACGTCAAACGGTTCCCGTTCGGACATGTCGAGGTCCAGCTCCGACCAACGTCTGAGCAGGCTGTGCTGGTAGGCGCGTTCCGCCAGGGTCTCGCGGTAGGCAAGGTGGCCGAGGCTGCCGAATGCCTCAATCGAAAATGAATACGGGGCAACAAACGATGCCTTGCATCTGACCGCCACACCGCCGGGGTAATCGAGCAAGAAGACGGCGTTGTCTTCGACTTCACGGCCCGTGCCGAAACCCAGCATGGCCCGCACCGACAGCGGCTCGCCAAAAAGGTGCGCCGCGACGTACAGAGGATGGGCGCCAAGGTCGATCAGCACCCCGCCCCCGGTCCCGGCCTTGCCGAGGAACGCCGGGGTCAGCCACCCTTCCGGATGGGCTTCGGTCCGGCGCGCACCGTCATGACTGATCCGGAGCCGCGCCGAGATCACCTCACCCAGGAAACCCGCGTGCAACAGCCGTCGGAACGCACGGGTGTACCCGCGATAAACTCGGGGCAAGGCAGACACCGGCCTTATCGGCTTGGCCGGCGAGTTCTTCAGCCGCAGAAGCCGTCCGCGCCAGGGCTTTTTCGCAAAAAACGTGCTTGTGCGCAAGCAGGGCGCCGCCAATCACCTCATCGTGCAAGGTGGTCTCGGTCGTGACGATCACCCCATCGACCGCCGGGTCGTTCGGGCGCGTCTGGTGAACCCCATCTAGTCCTTGTGCAGGCATGTATGCTGGACTGGGACGATGAGCATCGATCCAGAAACGACGAGTCGAAGGCGCCGAACCGGCGAAGAAGTTCGGCAATTGGTGAGTGAATGCGGAGTCAGTGGTTTGAGCGTCAGTGAATTTTGCTGTCGGCACGGCGTGGCGACCAGCACCTTGCGGCGTCATGTGAAAAAGCCGCGGGTCGACGGCGGGTCCGGCGCACGGTTGGTGGCCGTGAAG
>DASWVC010000151.1:0-33083 GCA_036401335.1 Chthoniobacterales bacterium | reverse complement strand
GGTCAAGACGGCGGTGCTTCGGATGAAGCGCCGGCGGGTCACAAGCTGGGATTCAAAGGTATGGGGGCGCATGGGAAGGTCGAGAAGATTGGGTGCGGCTGAAAGAAATCTGGGGAGTTTCAGCCGAAAGAAACGTGTAAGGGTTCGTTCCTTCGGAGTAAACACTAAATCACAATTGGCGCCTGAATGCGGCCGTGATACGGCGATGCCGGCCTTTGTTTAAGCCAAAACGCACCGTAGCGAGCGGTTTGCTTCATGCCCATGATGGCCCTTCAAGATGAACTTAGCGGAAATTATTCAAGTGCTTCCCGAATTGACGGCGGAGGAGCGCCAGACAATCAATCGTCGGATCGAAGAACTGGACGGTGAACCGCAATTTGAAGCTACCGAAGAAATGCTGGTGGGCATTGACGAAGCCACGCGTTATCTTGCGGCCGGCGAAGGCATTCCCCTTGAGAAGGTTCGGCAACGACTTTTCACCAGATGGAAAATCAAATCATCTTCGGCGTGCTGCCTTAACGGCACCCCCGCAATCCCTTCTGGCCGGGGTAGGGTGCGGTGTCCAGTGGGTTGCCAACCTTGGGTCTATCCCAAGGTTTTTGAAACCGTCTTGGCCGTGGGTCTTTTGATCTCAGTGTGTCGGGGGGACGTAGACCTCTTACCGGTTTTCGGGTCGTGCCAAACAGTGTGTTTTCCGTTGTCGCGCTCGAGTTCGCACCCGTGTTGGCGAAGAACCTTTTCGAGCTTTGTGCGCTTCACCGGGCTCTACGCCATTTGAAGCTCAAGGGCGTCCGTTATTGTTTTTCGGACGTGACCGGCCTGCAGTTCACTGGACGTTTTACAAGAGAGGTAAAGACTCAGCGCATCGATCAGGTTGTTCAACGCGTCTTGCTCATTTTCACCCTGCGAAACCACCTCCGGAAATTCTTTCAGCCTCACGGTAAACCCACCTTCTTCAGCCGGTTCCAGCACGGCGGTCAAGGTTGCCGTGGCTCGTTTCTCAGAAGTCTCGGGAACGCGGGACATGCCCGTGAGAATACGTAAAACTGAGTTGGGATAAAAGGTTTACTGCTCACACGTAAGCGAGGTGAGCCAACCTCCACGCATGCACCGGCCGGATCATGGCGTTAACGTGCCAATGATCTCGCACCGGGAACCTGCCTTGCACGGTGTGCCGGCCAGCTGGATCACACCACGACACGCGACTAACCTCAGCCAGAACCGGTAGATCACCGGGAACACCTTATGACCGTGAAACGTTTCAAAAAATACCTTACCCCAGCAGCCGCCTTTCTGACCTGGATTGGGATTGCCGTCCCGTCGCAGGCCGCTTCTTCTTCCATTAAAAACATCGTACTGGTGCACGGCGCCTTCGTGGACGGGTCGGGCTGGCAATCCGTGTACCGCTTGCTCGTCAAGGACGGTTACTACGTCACTTTGGTCCAGCAACCGCTCACGTCACTCGAGGACGATGTCGCCGCCGCCAAGCGGATCCTGGACCGTCAGGACGGTCCTTGCATCCTGGTCGGCCACAGTTACGGCGGGGCTGTGATCACGGAGGCGGGCGTTGACCCGCACGTCGTGGGGTTGGTCTACATCGCCGCGCACGCGCCGGAAGAAGGCGAGACCGAAGCGGGCAATGGCAAGCGTTTTCCCAACGCCTCTAGGCCGCTGGTCAAGACACCCGACGGCTTTGTCTTCCTGGACCCAGCCAACTTTGCGGCAGATTTTGCTGCCGACCTGCCACACGATCAAGCCGAGTTCATGGCGCACGCCCAGATGCCGACCGCCGCCAAGGTGTTCTCGACGCCCATCACCAAACCCGCCTGGAAAGAAAAGCCAAGCTGGTACCTGGTGGCGAAGGACGATAAGACCATCAACCCCGACCTGGAGCGGATGTACGCCAAGCGGGCGCACAGCCACACGGTAGAAGTGGAGGGAGCGAGCCACGCCGTTTACATCTCGCATCCGAAAGAAGTGACGGCGTTGATCGAGGATGCCGCCCAACACACTGGAAAATGAGTTCGTTGGCTGTGTTGAGCGGCGCTCTTAGCCCATGGCAGCCTGGCCCTCTCCTCCCAAAGCGAGGGCCAACACGGATTGGAATCGAAAGTCGAGGACAAACCGTTGCGGCGATCACAACCCAAAGCTGGAGGAGCAGGCCAGCTTTGGGCTAAACGCGGCTTTTTGCATCTGCCCCACCTGATCCCGCAGAGGCATTGCTCACCATCCAGGACCACAGATCCGGTTGAACTCCCGTTGTGCCTTTGTATGCAATAGTGAAAGATGGCAGCCTCGGGCGACCCAACCAACCACTACCCGAACCTCAAACTGCTCGGGAGCACCTCCAACGAGTTTCCGGATCAACCAGCCCCGTCCGTTCTGGAGACATTCGCAAACCGTCATCCCACACGGGATTATTGGATTCATTTCGATGTCGCGGAGTTCACTTCCCTGTGCCCGGTCACTGGCCAGCCGGATTTTGCCCGGATCGAGATCCGTTACGTGCCGGATAAGCTTTGCGTGGAAAGCAAATCGCTGAAGTTTTACCTGACCGGCTACCGCAACGCGCGGAGCTTCAATGAGGAAGTCGTGAACCAGATCCTTGATGATCTCGTGGGTGCGTCCCAGCCGCGGAAGATGCTCGTTCGCGGGCAGTTTGCGGCCCGCGGCGGAATCAGTCTGACGGTCGAAGCAAAGCACCCCATTGATTTTTGACCTATGATCCAACGGAAGAAGGTCATTGTCCTGTTAAGCGGCGGGATGGACTCGGTCACTGCTTTTTATGAGGCCGCCCGTGGCCATGAAGTGGTCGGGGCATTAAGTTTTCACTACGGATCAAAGCACAACGACCGTGAAATCCCGTTTGCGGCACTCCATAGCAAAAAGCTGGATGTGCCCCATGTGATCATTCCGCTGGCGTTCATCGGGGATCATTTTGAGTCGGCGCTGCTCAAAAAAGGGAACGAAATCCCAAAAGGGCATTACGAGGAACAGACGATGAAGCAAACCGTCGTCCCGTTTCGCAACGGCATCATGCTCGCGATCGCTGGCGGTTTTGCGGAGAGCAAAAACGCCTACGGATTAGTAATCGCAGCGCACGCGGGCGACCACGCCATTTACCCGGACTGCCGCGAAGGGTTCATGGTCGCCATGGGCCGCGCCCTCCGCCTGGGAACCTACGCCGAAGTGGAGTTGATGCGGCCTTTTATTCAGATGACGAAAGCGCAAATCGTTACGCGGGGCTGTGGGTTAGGCGTGGATTATTCACAGACCTGGTCGTGCTACACCGGCAGTGACCTTCATTGCGGGGAGTGCGGAACGTGCGTGGAACGGCGTGAGGCCTTCCTTCTGGCTGGGGTGCCGGACCCGACGCGTTATGCCAGGACGCCACCTTTGCCGCCGCAGCCGCCGCGAGGCTCTGTGTGACGGACGATAGAGGCGCGGGGGACCGCCGGTTTATACCTTTCGTTAAAAGTCCGTTCCAAAATGAGGAGAGGATTGGATTGCGGTTCTTCAACCACTTGTGGCATTTGCTTCATCCCGTCACGCCGGGACCTCTTTTTCCGGGGCGCTTGAGGACAAGCTCTCCTGCCGGAGGTCACGAAGGGATTCGTAACCCTACCAAACCGGAGGTCGCGCCCTGCCGCAGCGCCGGCGAAGGGACGCGCCGCCCTACCGGGGACGCCATCCTGGCGCCTTCCTGCCCATCGGAAGTCATGGGGGTGTGGCTGCTCCAGACCCCCTTTGATCAAATCAAGTAACCAGGTTAACTGCAGCCCTGGGAGGTGCCGCACTCGGTGCAAACGCCGCACGCGCCTGCCCGGATGACCTTGGTACTGCCACAGTTTGAGCAGCTTAACCCCATGTACATGTTCCCCAAGGCCTCGCGCACCCGTTCGGCATGCGTCTCCGCATGAGCGTGACCGTGGCTGTTGCCATTCCCATGGCCGTTGCCGACCAGCCAGGGCGTACCCTCCGAGTTCGCGCGGTTGGTGATCACGTCCATGATCTCTTTTTCCGCGGTCCGCGACAAGTCGGCCACCGGCCGGTTGACCGCTTTCCGCTCGATATCCGAGATCTCTTTCATCGGCAAGTCGGGCTGAGACCGGTTCGGGCTCGTGGCTTCCTTGTAACCCTTGATGAATTGGCACCCGAGCCAGCGGAACACGTAATCGGTGATGCTGGTGGCGTTGCGGATGTCCGGATTTTTGGTGAAACCGCTCGGTTCAAACCGTTGGTAAGCAAATTTCTTGACGAGACTTTCCAGCGGAACCCCGTACTGCAGAGCCAGCGAAGTCAGGGTCGCCACGGTGTCCATCAAGCCGCCAATGGTACTGCCTTCTTTGGCCATCTGGATGAACAGTTCACCCGGCTGCCCGTCCTCGTACAATCCCACGGTGATGTAACCTTCATGACCGGCAATCTCAAATTTGTGGGTCAGCGACACCCGTGTGTCCGGCATCCGGTGACGCAAAGGCTGGCTGGCCTTGGCCCGCAAAAGCTCGAGTTCATGTTCCAGTTCCGCCACCCGTGCACTCAAAACTGCTCCCGCCTCAGGAGCGGCGACGGCAACCACAATCTCTTCCGCGCCCATGTCTTTCGTTTTCTTAGTGTTCAGGGGAGCAGAACGTTTTGAGCCGTCCCGGTAAATGGCGATCGCCTTCAGACCCATTTGCCAGCCCTCGATGTAGGTATTCATAACCTCCTCCACCGTAGCTGATTGAGGAAGGTTAACGGTTTTGGAGATTGCCCCGCTCAGGAAAGGCTGGCAGGCCGCCATCATCCGGAGGTGACCGAGGTAGTGCAGGCTGCGTTGGCCTTTGTAAGGTTTGAACGCACAATCAAAAACGGGCAGGTGCTCGGGTTTGAGGCCGCTGGCGAGCACCTCATTTGTTTCCGGCACCGGCACATCCTCGATCGTGTCATGCTCGTTGATATGAGCAAGGATGCGCCCGATTTCCTCATCGCCATACCCCAACTTTTCCAAAGCAGGGCGTACCGTCTGATTCACGATTTTGAGCATGCCCCCGCCGGCCAGCAGCTTGTATTTCACCAGCGCGATGTCCGGTTCGATGCCCGTCGTGTCGCAATCCATCAGGAAGCCGATCGTGCCGGTGGGTGCCAGCACCGTCACCTGCGCATTGCGGTACCCATGAGCCTGGCCCAAGGCCAAAGCTTCTTCCCACACCGCAGTCGCTTCGGCTTTAAGGTCAGCAAAGGCCGGCAGCGCAGGAATCTGGTCGCAATGCTGCCGGTGAAGGCGGATCACCTCCAGCATGGATTCTGCATTTCGCGGCTGCAGCGGCTGCGGAACGCCTGAAGCCCGGGCGTCTTCATAACCGGGAAACGGCCCGACCCCTTGCGCCATGCGGGCGCTGTGCAGGTAAGCTTGGCCCGTCATCACCGCCGTGATGGAACCCGCCAATGCCCGCGCCTCATCCGAGTCGTACCCGAAACCGTAGCTCATCACGAGCGCGCCAAGGTTGGCGAAACCGAGGCCGAGGGTGCGGAAAATGTGGCTGTTTTCCGCGATCTGCTTGGTCGGGTAACTGGCATTGTCGACCAGGATCTCCTGTGCCGTGATGAACAAGCGGACCGCCGCCCGAAACCGGTCGAGGTTAAAACGTCCGTCGGCGTCCTTGAACTTGATGAGGTTTAACGAGGCCAGGTTGCACGCCGTGTCGTCCAGGAAAAGGTATTCCGAACAAGGGTTGGTGGAATTCTGACGGCCGGTGCCTTTGCAGGTGTGCCACCGGTGAATGGTCGAATCAAACTGCATGCCGGGATCACCGCAGACGTGCGTCCCTTCTGCGATCTTCTGCAAAAGCTGGCGTGCTTCCTTCCGTTCGCAAGGTTTCCCATCGAGCACCCGCTGGGTCCACCATTCTTTACCTTCGAGGGCCGCGTGCATGAACTCGTCGCTCACCCGGATCGACAGGTTCTCATTCTGGTACATGATGGAACCGTACGCCTCACCGTTGTAACTGCCGTCGTAGCCCTGCTCGATTAACGCCCACGCTTTCTTTTCCTCTTTGGTCTTGGCTTCGATGAACTCTTCGATGTCGGGGTGAAAATCTTTCAACGTGTTCATCTTTGCCGCACGTCGGGTTTTACCACCGCTTTTTACGACGTTGGCCACCTGGTCGTACACTTTCAAAAACGACAAAGGCCCGCTCGGTTTGCCCCCCCCGCTCAGCTTCTCACGGGTGCTTCGCAGCGTGGAAAGGTCGCTGCCGGTTCCGCTTCCGTATTTAAACAGCATCGCTTCGCTCATGGCCAAGCGCATGATGTCCTCCATCGTGTCGTCCACCGATTGGATAAAACAGGCCGAGGCCTGGGGGTACTCGTACTGGCTGGCGGCACGCTCGGCTTCCCCCGTGACCCGATTGTAAAAGTAATTGCCGCGGCCGCCATTCTCCCCCACCCGGTACTGTTGGTACAAACCGACGTTGAACCAGACCGGACTGTTGAAAGCGCCGTGCTGGTTCAGGCACAACCAACTCAACTCCTGGTAGAAAACCTCCGCCGCTTCCGCATCCGCAAAGTAACCGTCCTTCAACCCCCAATCCGCAATCGTCCGGGTCACCCGATGAACCAATTGCCGCACAGAATTCTCGCGGCCGCCCTGGGCGGGATTCGTGCCGTGACTGATGTCGCCGTAAAAGTACTTTGAGACCGCGATTTTAGTGGCCAAAGCGGTCCAACTTTTCGGCACTTCCACGTTTTCCTGGCGAAAGATCACTTTGCCGCTGTCATCCGTGATCTCGGCCGTGCGCTGTTCCCATTCAATCTCCTCGTAAGGAGATACGCCGTTGCGACTGAAAATGCGTTGGAAGCTGAGCCTGCTCCCCTTCAGTACGGGTTTTTGTCGCCCGCGCCCTTTCAGCTCTTCGGTCCTGGTACCTGTTTTTAATTTAATCATCGGGGGGCTTTCCTGGATGGTGGTTGGTAAGTTGTGAATAAGTGTTAAAGAGCGGCGAACATCGTGTGCACAAGCTGTGAGAAACGGTTAATAACCCCAGTATGTAGCACCAGCCTGGTTGAGTAAACACTATATCTTGTGTTGATCAAGCAAAATAAGGGCGTTTGTGATCAAAGGCAATCAGCCCGTGCCGGCAGACGCCCAGGCCTGAAACCGGGGTTGGTCCCGGTTGCTTCAGGACGGGCCTCCCGGCCAGAAAACCTTGCCCATTTGTCAGAAGGCGTTTCCGAAAAGCTCCCCTACAAAGGGCCGGATGCACTCGGAGGCGCTCAAGAAGGGCGCTTGAGGAAAAGCGCCCCCGCCGAAGCGGGCCGAAACGGCCTCGGGGCGCTGAAGAACCAGTGTGCCCGCCAGAAAACCTTATTCAGACCTGATGCTTGAACCAGGCGAGGACACCCTGGCGACGGTGCTCCGGGTGAGCACCTTTGCCACCTCCCCGCGCAGGTCCCTCACGGCACGGCCCAGGGGTTCTGCACTGATGGAAACGTCGGTACCGACATTCAGGTAGGTGTACACATCGACGACGTCCGTGGACCGCATTCGGATGCAGCCGAAACTTGCTTTGCGGCCAAGAAAGGATTCTTGCGGCGTGCCGTGGATGTAAATGCAACGCTGGTAAGCGTGCCGGTTGGTTTGCTCCATTCCTCGAAGCCAAATGATGCGGCTCACGATAGGATCACGGCCCGGCGCGTTGGGCGGGAGCACCTCGCCGGTTGGTTGCCGACCCTTGAACACCGAACCGACCGGCGCCTGTCCGCCAATCTTGTGGGCGACCGCCAGGTGGCCGAGCGGGGTGCGCCAGCTGCCGAGCGCGTCGCCTTCTCCGTAACGGGAGGTGGAAACCCGGTACGAACGCGACACCTTGCCATTGACCAGGACCGCTAATTTCTGGTCTGGCACACTGACGATCACCCGCACATCCGGTGGTGCCGACGGAAGGGCAGGCATTGCCCCGGCGCCCGGTGCCGCATGGGTTGATGCGGGTGCGGAAGTGAGGGCATGGCTGAGGGCGACCTGCATCAGCACCGAACAGAACCAAAACGCCGCCAACGTTTTATTCACCATGGTTCAAGCAACTGACACGTCCCGACTTCCCCAACCGAACCGCCCGACACGTTGCCAAATCGAGCTCAAAGCCACGTAGGCGAAGCCAATCTGGAAAAGCATGAGGAAGGGTACTGACAGAAATTCCCGGTTCTGAAAAGCGCTAAAAACGAAGTAGCTGAAATAGGCAGCGAAGACCAATTCAATGATGGGGATGACGGTGCGCAGGGCAGTGTAACGGCTGCGACGCCACGGGTCTCCCCGCTTTTGCACGCCGTACTTCGGAGTCCGGGTAAATTCGGAGCGCTGGTTGAAGATTGCCTCCAGCACCGCCCGGGCATTGTTGATGGAAAGCCCGATGGCGAGTGCCAGCACGAACGGGAAAAACCAGATTTCACGCTTCCAGGCACGCGGGTACAATTCGCGCTGGGCACAAAGGTAAAAGATCGTCACGGATGCGGTGGTTGCCACAAAGATCGGCAGGTCGACAAAGACGGCCCGAACCCAGCCGCCGGCGGGGGCCGCATTGTTCGAGGAGGGGTGAAGCAACACGCATAAGCAGGCAAGCAGCAGGTAGGCAAAGTTCGACGTCAGGTGTGCCGTGGCCTCAAGCTTGATGAAGAGGGGCAGCTGGCTGGCCCAGATGCGCGGCAAAACCTTCTTGCAGGTCTGGATGGACCCTTTCGTCCAGCGGTGCTGCTGTGATTTGAAACCGTCGATGTCGACCGGCAATTCCGCAGGCGTTTCGATGTCGGCCAGAAAGACAAACCGCCAGCCGCGCAGCTGCGCACGGTAGCTCAGGTCCAAGTCTTCCGTGAGGGTATCGTGCTGCCACCCGCCCGCCTCAACAATGCAAGACTTCCGCCAGAGGCCGGCAGTGCCGTTAAAGTTGAAAAAGCGTCCACTCCGGCTGCGCGCGGTCTGCTCGAGCACGAGGTGCCCGTCGAGCAGGACGGCCTGCGCCCGGGTCAGCCAGGAAAAACCACGGTTGAGGTGCCCCCAGCGGGTCTGAATCATGCCGACCTCGGGATTCGTGAAATGGTGGATGGTATGTTCCAGGATGTTTCGTGGCGGGACGAAATCGGCGTCCAGGATAAAAACAAACTCGCCCGTGGCATGTTGCAGCCCGTGATCAAGCGCTCCGGCTTTGAACCCGGTCCGCTGGGCACGGCGCAGCACCACCGCGTTGAAACCGGCGGCCTGCAGCCGCCTCACGTTCCGTTCCGTGACCTGCCGGGTTTCGTCGGTGGAATCGTCGAGCACCTGGATTTCCAGCAGTTCCTTTGGGTAATCGAGGCGGCTGACAGCCTGCAGCAGCCGTTCGACCACATAAAGCTCATTGAAGATGGGCAATTGCACCGTCACCCGGGGAAGCTGCCCGAAGCGGCTCGGGACCTTGGGCGGCTGGTGCCGGTTCCGAAAATAGAGGTAAATGATGAAATACCGATGGATCCCATAGGCCGAAAGGCCCAGCACCACTGAAAAATAGCAAATTGTCCAAAGAATTGTGCTGACATCTCCAATCATGTTTGTGAGCGATTATCACCGGGGTTAAGGCCAGACAATCTGCGCGTCATGATGCTCGTTTGAACCGGAGCGTCAAGTGGAAATCCTTGACAGAACTGCCTCAGCAAGGCTCGGTTACGTTGCGGAGATCATGGGCATGAAGCGGGCATTTCACGGGATTGGCGGGCACGCTTTTTCGGCAGGATTGGTGTACGCGGCCTTTGCGGCCGAACCCGCGCTTGCCCAAGAGGACCCGTCGCTGCGGTCCGACCCGCATTACCGCGATGAACTGGGCGTTAACGCGTTTACCGCCCCGTCGATCGCCGATGTCTTTCAAACCTTGGATGGGTTCAAACCGATACCGTGGGCGAAAGTCGAACCGGCTTCCCCGCCCCTGATCACGGACGACCGGGTTCGTTATGCCCTTAGTTTCGGCGTGCTGATCGGCAACGGTTTTCTGGCGGTGGAACGTGAAGACGCAAAGGCCATTGACCGGCTGGGTCGCGAGCTTTTGCGGCAGGCCAGGGGTTTGGGGGTTGCCCAGCGCGTCACCCAACATGGCCAGCGCCTGCTCGAATACGCCCGCCGGGGCGCTTGGGACTTGTTGCGCAAGGAACTGACCATCACCCAGCGGGACGTGGAGAACGCCATGCTCGACTTGCGGGACGACGAAGTGGCTCACCTGTTAAGCCTGGGCGGATGGCTGCGTGGGCTCGAGATTGCGGCCGCCTGCGTCGCCGACAATTACTCGACCGAGCGCGCACAGCGGCTGCGGAAACTGGATCTGCTGGATTATTACCTGGACCGGCTGCAGACCTTGAACCCTCGCCTGCGGCGCCGGCCTCTGGTGGCGCTTCTGCAAAGCGGCCTGCGGGATGTTCGCGAGCGTTTTCAGCAGGAAGTGCCCAGCCGGGAGGACATCCAGGCGGTTTACGCCAAGGCGCAAGGACTGGTCGGCCACATTGAGGGGGACGAACCGGCAAGCAGCGCGGCGGGCGCCGGCGTTGACCGCTGAGCAGCGCAAACGCAGCCCTGTGGGGCAACGACCCGGGCTGCACCACGCTGGATTTCATAACTTATTTTTTTCTTGATGCATCCCTGGCTCACGAATTAAAAAAACAGGCGTGGAAAGTGTTATACCCAATTTCAGGGTCCGGCGTCACCGGACCGCGCCGGACCTTCTTACCGCGAGGCCATCCCGATGAGTCGTCGAACCAACTCCCCCCCGAGCCCGGCGATGGTTCAGGCGGTCGAACAAATGTTCAAGGAACTCGAGGGCCTCGCGCCGGACCCAAACCTGGTGGGTGCGTGCTCGGATCTGCCCGGGGTCGTCCTCGGCCGGGTCCAAGGCAAGGTCCTTGATCACCAGGACCCGCGGTACGCGGAAGCCGTTGGCCGCTACCAGGCGGTGCACGACGATTACCTTAAAGCCCTGGCCATGCACCCGATCGGCCGTGCGTTGGCCCTGCTCGCCTTTGGCCCGGAGGGATTGGCGCTGATGGAAACCGGCCGGACCCCGAACGCAACGACGGGCACGCGGGAAAGCGCGAGCCGCCCGCTGCGCAGCGTTCGCCAGAGTTACAACTGCCACCACGTGATTCCCAAGAGCGTGGACGTGGCGTCGGGTCAGAACGTCAACCATCCCAATAACCTGGTTCTCGCAAAAACCATGAGACGGGGCCGCGACCAAAGCGGGAACCCTCACCATTTCTGGCACAGCCTGTTGCTCCACCCGCAACTCCACCAGGCGCCCGACCGGGAAATTCCATTGTACGTGGTCCGGCCGTTGTTTCCGATCTACCCGCCCATCGGCCAGGGCATTCGCACCGCCGAGGAACTCCGTCAGAAGCTGCGGGCGCTGGGGGCGGAGCCGCTGCCTGAACTCTGGGAGAAAAGGCTCCTGGCCTTCTCCGCGGCTACGCGCCACCGACCATACCAGGTGCCCAGGCGCTACCATGAGATTACCGAAGGGTTCGGGGATTTGTTCAAATCGGAGAACCAGGTCACGGGTGCCCGCGAGGGTGCCGGGGCGGCGCTGGCGCTGAAGGCGGCGCGGTTTGCCGCCGAGTTTCTCCCGGCGGGCGCTTACGTCAACGGGGTCCCGCTGCCGCCGGACCACCGGCCGGCGAAGGCATTGCCGGTCGTGGAGATTGCTTCCCACCTCGACGCCGTCGCCCCAAGCCCGGGGTCTCCGGGTGAGGCCCAGACCGGCACCCGCCGCCGTAGATCCCCCCAGGTCAAACCTGTCATGAGGGCAGCTGCATCCCGTCAGACCAAATCCTCCAACCGTCCCTGAACATGCACACCATTCGCGATTACCTAAAAGAGTTAAGTGACCTGTTTGTATCGGACCTGCACGCTTCCGCTTATTACCGGGGCCTGCCGCCCGCCGAACGGGCCCGCGTCGACCGGCGCCTGATCAACGACGCAGCGGAAGGCTTTTTCCCGCTGGTCCCTGGCGCGCTGGCTTCTGATGTCGAACTGCTGGCGGAGGAGGTTGAAGCACGGCTTGGGATTGAGATGCCGGCCGCACTTGAGTTTCTGTTAGGTGAAATCGACGGTTTCGTGGAGAACGGCACAACCTTTTACTCGATTGATACCGAGTTGACGGAAGGAGAACCGGCGGCCCGCCCCGGGATTGTCGCCGAGAATGAACGGTTGTGGCACGATGTGCCGGAGTTAGCCAAGCGTTGGCTGGCGGTCGGAGACAATGAGCTGAGCCTTTTTGCCTGCCGGTTAGACGATGAAAGCTGGTGGGCGTTGGACCGGTCGTCGTTTACAACCCAGCATCAGTTTGATGGTCCCGAAGGCCTGCTTCGGTTTATGCTGAGGACCGCTTTAAGGTTGCCTTTGGAGGGGGCCGAAGGGCGGGTGGCAGATCCTGGCCTGAATTGAGGGGATTGGCGGGTTGCGCCCCGGCTGCAGCCTTCCCGGCAGGCCGAAAAGAGTGCTGTCCAGTGACGTCTTGCGACCGAGAATATCGGGATGGGGTTGAACGTGAGGGGAGCGGAGGCAGGGCTGCTGGCCTGCTACGGGACTTTGCGGCGGCGGGGATTGTTTGCGCACGTAGGGTTCCGCGTGGCGGGGGGCCTGCGTTTTTGGGGTTATGGCCGGGTGCGCGGCTGCCTGCATTGGCAGGCCTTTTTTCCGGCTTTGGTGCCGGGACGAGGCTTGGTGGCGGTGGAGGTTTATCGTGTCGATGACAAGGCCGTGCTGAACTGGCTGGACCGGTACGAAGGGTTCGACCCGGGGAACACCGGTCGGAGCGTTTTTGTCCGCCGCCGGGCCCTGCTGGAAGGCACGTCCAAGATGGTTTGGTTGTACTGTCTTAACCGTTCGGTGCAGCCTGGCCACCCCATCCGTTTTCCAGCGAGGGGAACAGCTTGCTTTAGCGGGCGGATTGAATAGGTTTTGTCGCCAAATCCTCGCTAACCCCCGCGCTTCGACCGATGTTATCAGCCATGAAGATTTACTTGGTGGTGGTCAGTGGAAGCGTTAAACACGAGCAGTTTCGGATCAGCGCAGACGCGGTGAACTTTCACGCGTTTACGCAAGATAACGGCCGGTTGCAGCTTTTGCGTGAAAGCGTTCCAGTGGCAGAATTTCCGTTGAAGAACCTGCTGGCGGTGGTGGAAGAGGATTCACAGGTGGGCTATAGCGACCGGTCTTGACGTTTACTGCCGTGGCCGGGCGCAATGATCAGCGCTTCCGCCACATCCAATGCATTGAGCACCGCCTGATGGGCCCCGGCCCGGTCGCTTTCTTTCTCCGACTCAAAAATGGTTGCCTGAAATCGGCGGATGGCATCGGCAAGGTTTTTAAGGGCCGCTTCACGCTCCGCAAATAGTTTATCAATGATCACCAGCAAGGTGGCGCCTTCGGCGTCAAACGACCGGAGCCCAGCTTTGGGCAATTCATCACCCTGCCAATGTTCCAACCGTGCGCGGATATTTTGAAGGACGAGCCACGCGCGTTTCCGAGCTTCTCGGTTGCGCTGCAAGTCGTCCAGGAGTTCCTGTACGGCTTGTGGGGTGATGGGCGGCATCGTCGGTACTAGGAAGTGTTCTTTTGAACACTTATGGTGAATTTGTTGTAAGGTCAATGCTGTTCGTGTCCAAACCTTGCGCGGGCAGAACCGGCCGCACGGTCCTGGTCTGGCCGGCCGGCCCACACCGGGCGGGCTTTTTTAAGCAGCCGAAGAGGCCAGGCATGTTACCGCCCTCGCCGGCGGTGCGTGGCAACGCCGCCGATCATCTCCGCGTCAACGGCATTGACGGCCGGTTCCCGAACGGCTTCATGGTTCACCTGAAACGGGTAGTCCCAACCGTCCTGCCCGAGCCACGCGGTGAGCAAATCCCCGGCATCATGACATAAGGAAAACACCGTTGCTGAAGGCAGTAGAAAGGTGAGGTCTTGTGAACGGTGTCGGTGTACTTGACCGACGTCATCATCAGCAAAGCGATGGTGTTTGACTTGCCGGTGTTCAGGGTGCGCCCGATGCGATTGGGGACGTAGCTCAAACGTTTGGCACAATCCAAAACGCGTTTGCGTGTGGATTCCTTCACCTCACCCTGATTCAAAGCCATCGAAGCCGTGCCGACCGACACCCCGGCAAGTTCCGCTACGTCTCTAAGGGTGGCCATCGCGCTCCTGGCTGAGCATATGCCGGCACGCACCCTTCTCCAGCCGAAAGTTGCGCGGTCGGTCACGGGCCCGTCGTAACGGGTTCCAAAACGTCCGGACCGCACCCCCAGGGATCTCCCCGTATTGCTGGTGAATTGGTGCATCCGGCGGGGCTCGAACCCACAACCTTCGGCTCCGGAGGCCGACGCTCTATCCAGTTGAGCTACGGATGCGCTGCTAAAGACCGGGCGGAAGCGTAAGATCGAGTCAGGGAGACGTCAATCCCGGGCAGGAGATTTCCTTGGTGAACGCTGGCGGGGTAGCCACGGATGGATGGATGTTGATTGACGTTCGCGACGGTTCATTGATGTTCATCGCCGGATGTCCAGCAAACCACGCGTCTTTATCGACGGCGAAAGCGGGACCACGGGATTGCAGATCCGCGCCCGTTTGGAGTCCCGGGAAGATCTCATCCTGGCCAGCATTGCGCCGGATCGGCGCAAAGAACTGGCGGAACGAAAACGCCTATTAAACGAGGTCGATGTCGCCATCCTTTGCCTGCCGGACGAAGCAGCCAGGGAAGCCGTGGCGTTGGTCAAGAATCCGGGGGTGCGCATCCTGGATGCCAGCACGGCGCACCGGGTAGAGGCAGAGTGGACCTATGGTTTTCCGGAAATGGACGCTGAACAGCCGGACTTGATCCGTCAAGCCAGGCGCGTGGCGAACCCGGGTTGTTACGCGACCGGGGCCATTGCCTTGCTGCGTCCACTGGTTGCCCAGAGGCTGCTTCCGCGGGACCATCCGGTCAGCGTGCACGGGGTTCAGGGTTACAGCGGAGGTGGCCGGCAACTGGTGGAATCTTTTGAGCAGAAGGGTCCCGGCCACATCGAAGATCCTTACCGGCTTTATGCGTTGGGTCTCGCCCATAAACACGTGCCCGAAATCCAAAAATACGCATTGCTGGAGCGTCTGCCCCTTTTCTGGCCTGCGGTAGGCCGGTGGTTTCAAGGCATGCTCGTGCAAGTGCCGCTGCACTTGGCCGCCTTGCCCGGTGCCTTAGGGATGACCCACCTGGTTGAGGCTTACCGCCGCCATTACGAAGGGAGCACTTATGTGCGGGTGGCGGATGCCGGCCAATTGCCGCCGGTGGTTGGACCGGAAGCGGCCAACGGCAGCAATACCCTGGAACTATTTGTCTTTGGGAACGCCGACACCGGCCATGCGCTTCTAGTCGCTCGCGGTGACAACCTGGGCAAAGGCGCTTCCGGGGCGGCAGTACAAAACCTCGATTTGATGCTGGGCCTCACCGCGGGCGCGCCTTACAGCCTGGAACCGGGACGCATGGGGTGATGGGGAATGCTTAATCAGGTGCGAAAAATTCATTTTGTCGGAGTGTGCGGAACGGCGATGGGGGCAGTGGCCGCTGCGTTACAAGAGCGCGGTTTTTTGGTTACGGGTTCAGATGAGAATGTCTACCCGCCGATGTCAACGTTTCTGCGGGACAAGGGGGTAACCGTGGCAGAAGGGTACCGGCCGGAGAATGTTCCCGATGAGGTTGACCTGGTGGTGGTAGGCAACGCAATCGCCCGCGGCAACCTGGAAGTGGAAGCCGTCCTGGACCGGCGGATTCTGTACCGCTCCCTTCCCGAAACGGTGAAGGACTTCTTTCTGAGCAACCGCCGCAACATCGTCATCAGCGGCACTCACGGCAAGACGACAACCACTTCGCTGACCGCCTGGATCTTTCGTCAAGCCGGGCTGGATCCCAGTTTTCTGATCGGAGGCTTGGCCAACGACCTCGGCCGCGGCGCTTACTTTTCAGATTCCGAGTACTTTATCCTGGAAGGAGACGAATACGACACCGCGTTTTTCGACAAGCGGTCGAAGTTCCTGCACTACCTGCCGGAATGCCTCGTGATCAACAACCTTGAGTTTGATCACGCGGACATTTTTGCAAGCCTGGACGAGATCAAGCTCAGCTTCGAACGGTTGGTCAACATCGTGCCGAGGGCGGGTCGGATCTTTCTCAACGCAGACGATCCGAATTGCGTTGAGGTCGCTCGCCACGCCTTCGCACGCGTGGCCACGGTGGGCTTTGCCCGAGGGTCGACGCACCGGATTGAAGAAGCCGTTTTCCGGGACGGCGCCAGCCGGTTCCGTCTTTGGGGGATGGAGTTTCACACCTGTCTGGCCGGGGATTTCAATGTCCGCAATGCGGCCATGGCGGCGGCGGTAGCACACAGCTATGGGCTGAGTCTGGAACAGGTCCGGCTGGCGCTGGCCGCCTTCAGCGGCGTGGCGCGGCGTCAGGAAGTCCGGGGAGAAGTGAATGGGATTAAAGTGATCGACGACTTTGGCCACCACCCGACCGCCATCCGGGAAACATTGAAGGGCTTGCGGCAGCGCTTTCCCCAGCAGCGCATTTGGGCAATTTTCGAACCGAGGTCCAACACGACGCGGCGGGCGGTGTTCCAACAATCCCTGCCAGGCGCCCTGCTGCTGGCTGACGGCGTCATTCTGGCGCAGGTCGCGCGGCTAGACCAATTGCCTGCGCACGACCGTCTCGATCCGGAAATGGTGGTTAACGCCATCAGTGCCGGCGGGGTTCCGGCCTTTTATGAACCCAAGGTGGACAACATCGTGGCCCGGCTGAAGCCCCTGGCGCGGCCTGGCGACGTGATCGTGGTGTTCAGCAACGGTGGGTTCCAAGGCATCCACCGGCGGCTGTTGACCGAGTTGGCGGCGGCATGAACCTCAACTTTCAAACGCACCGGGTTCATGATTACCTGTACCTGGTAAGACGCTGGAAACAGGTGTGCCGCAACGCCCGTCTGCGGTACGAAGTGTTCGCGGAAGCGCATGGCTTCGAACTATTTTACGTGCATTCGCCCCGTTGGTCGGCGTACGCCCAGGAAAACGGGCTTTACCTCTCGGCGGGGATTCATGGCGATGAACCGGCAGCGAGCGCGGCACTTTTGCTTTGGGCCGAATTGCACGCACCGATCCTCAAGGACCTGCCGTTGCTGATTTTTCCTTGTTTGAATCCCTGGGGGTTGATCCACAACCGGCGCCTCGACGCGGATGGCCGCGACCTGAATCGCTGTTTTCATTTGGACGAGCCGCTGCAGATCAAGCGGCAGAAGGACGTGATTGGCCAGCGGCGTTTCAGCCTGGTGCTTTGCCTGCACGAAGATTATGACGCGCAGGGGGTTTACCTTTACGAGGTCAGGCAACCGGGATCGCAGATGGGCCAGGAACTGCTGGCTGCGGCCGGCTACTACGTGCCGGTGGACCTTCGCAAGACGATCGAGGGCCGGCGCGCCGCTCAAGGCGTTATCATACGCCGGGTGAACTTGAAGAAATTTCCCTTATTGGCGGAAGCGGCGTACCTCGCCTTGGGCCACACCGCTCGAGCGTTTACCTTGGAGACACCGTCCGAGTACGACCTGGCTGCGCGGGTGCAAGCGCAAGTCGCCGTGATCCAGCGTGCGATCGAACTGGTGGCAACCGGGTAGAAAGCGCGTTTCCGCCGTGGGGTTCACCGCTTAGCCGCCGGCAGAACCTTCACCGCCGGGTTTGGTCATCTCCACCGGATCCAGCGCCCGGGCCAGTTCGGCGGGCGGCAGCACCTGTTGCGCAGTGCAAATTTCACGGACCGTCTGACCGGTTTTGACCGATTCTTTGGCGATGTCGGCGGCCCGGTCGTAACCGATGATCGGGGCCAAGCTGGTGACCATCGCCATGCTGTGCTCCACCAACTCGAGGCAGCGTTCCGGGTTGGCCGTGATTCCGGCCACGCATTTATCCTGAAAAATCCGAATGACGTTGGCCAGCAGGCGAATGCTTTCCAGAATGTTGTGGGCCATCATCGGCATCATCACGTTCAGTTCGAGATTGCCGCTGGCTCCGCCCCAACACACCGCCGAATCGTTGCCGAAAACCTGTGCACACACCTGCATGACCGCTTCGCACATCACGGGATTGACCTTTCCCGGCATAATCGAACTCCCCGGCTGGGTGGCGGGCAAATTGATTTCTCCAAGGCCGCAGCGCGGACCGCTGCTGAGAAGACGAAGGTCGTTGGAGATCTTGAACAGACTTACCGCGATTGTCCGCAACTCGCTGCTGGCCTCCACCAGGCCGTCTTTGGCGGCCTGAGCCTCAAAATGGTTCCGTGCTTCGCGGAACGCAATGTTGGTCCGGTTCCACAGATACCCCATCACGCGCCCGGCAAATTCGGGATGACAATTGAGCCCGGTGCCCACCGCGGTCCCGCCCAACGCCAGTTCTTCCACCGCCGCGATGGCGTTGCCCGCGCGCAATTTGCCGTGTTCGGCCTGTTTAGCGTAGGCGCTGAACTCCTGTCCGAGCCGGATGGGGGTCGCGTCCATCAGGTGGGTGCGACCTATTTTAATTACGTCCCAAAACTCGCGGGTCTTGGCTTCAAACCCATTCTGGAGGTGCTCGAGCGCAGGCATCAGCTCACTCCGCGTCGATTCACCCACCGCGATGTGGATGGCGGTGGGAATGACGTCGTTACTGGACTGCCCCATGTTGACGTGGTCATTGGGGTGGACCGGATCTTTGGATCCAATCGGTTTTCCGGCGAGCTGGCTGCAGCGGTTGGCAATCACCTCGTTGGCGTTCATGTTTGAACTCGTGCCGGAACCGGTCTGAAAGATGTCGAGAGGAAAATGTTCGTCCAGTTTGCCTTCGATGACTTCGTCAGCGGCTTGCGCAATCAACTCCGCACGGCTCGCAGCGAGGCGCCCTAGGTCACGGTTGGCGAGTGCGGCGGCCCATTTTACGAGCCCGAGCGCACGGATGAGCGGTCGACTGAAACGGTAGCCACTCACGGGAAAGTTGAGCACGGCCCGTTGGGTGGTGGCACCAAAGAGGGCCTCAGTCGGGACGTCCATGGCGCCCATTGAATCTTTTTCTATACGCGTCTGCATCCGAGGTGACGAATATAGGTTGTTGGCGAACGGCTCCAGAGAAAAGGATTTTTCAGGCCGGCTATTTTTAACTTAATGCTCTAAGGCCGCGTCTTCTACAAAACGCATTACAGCTATGAATACCAGCACATGCGTGCGAAGCTGGTTTTTGAGCAGCAGCTTGACTTACGGAGGTATTCTCATAACTATCCTAAAACGTTTTCTAACTGGATCTCCAGAGAGCTTTGCTTGTGAGCGAACCGCCTAATCATAATCTACTTACCGTTAAAGAAACTGCGGAATACCTTCGTATCCCCCTTCCGACGGTTTATTACTTGGTGCAACGAGGTCAAATCCCGGCAATCCAGATCGGTGGTCGCTGGCGGATCAAGAAGTCATCGTTGGATCGCGACATCCTGCGGCAGGACAAACAGGGTCAACCTACGGTGTTGGTGGTCGACGATGACCCAAATTTGCAGGAACTGTTCCGGACCTTTCTAAAGAAGATTGGTTTCAGCCGGGTGGTGGTGGGCACTGCCAAGGATGCCATTGCCAGCCTCCGCAAGCAAAAGTTCGATCTGATGTTTTTAGACCTGCAACTGCCGGATGCGCCAGGCGATCAGGTTTACAAGACAGCTAAACAGATTGATCCTGACCTGAATGTGATCGTCATCACCGGGTACCCGGACAGCGAGGTGCTTGATCGGATCCTGCAAATCAGCCCGGTAACGGTCCTGAAAAAGCCGCTTAAGATCGAGCAACTGAACCAGACCGTGAAGATTTTGGGTCATAATAGCCCCAAAGTTGAGGGATGAAGGCAGCATAGCCGGCGTGGCTGGACGGTACGGCGGATGCGAGCCGAGGCACGGGAAGGTGCATGGGCAGGGGCGTGGAACTAAGCTTTCAGGTGATGAAGTAGCTCAGGTTCTCGAGCTCAATGGCGAGGTTGACGTTGTTGACCACCACACGGTTGGGCACCTGAAGAATGATCGGCGAAAAGTTCAGGATGGCTTGAATGCCGGCTTCTACCAACTGGTTCGCGACGGATTGAGCGGCCACGCCCGGCACCGTTAAGATGGCGAGCTTGACGCCGTGAGTCTGGATGTAGCCGGTTAGCTCGTCAATCGGGCAGACCGGGACATCACACTGGCCGCCTTTGGCGCCTTCCGGCCGAATGTCAAACGCTGCCACGATTTCAAAGCCCTCCTTGGCAAAGCCGTCGTAACGCAATAAAGCCGACCCAAGGTTACCGGCCCCGACCAGGACAACCGGCTGAAAACGGGTGGTGCGCAGCACGCCACCCAGTTGGGACACCAATGCGTCCACCTTGTAGCCGAGGCCCCGGGTGCCAAACTGGCCGAAGTAGGTGAGGTCTTTGCGCAGCTGCGTCGGTTTAACCCCGGCGACCTTGGCCAGGGCCTCAGACGAAACGGTTTCAGTGCCGTTCTGGTGCAATCGCTCCAGGATGCGGAAATAAAGTGACAAGCGGTATACCGTTTTCCGCGGAATCACAAACTTCGTCACCGGGGAAACTATTTTGTGTCACGGGAAGCGTCAATGCGAACGCTTGATCGAGAGGAAAAGGCATCACGCAGGCAAGCAGCATCTACCGTCCATAGAGAACGCTGGTGAGGTAGCCCGCGAGGGCCGTGTTCCGTTTTTCCTCACGAAATTGGGCGATTACGTTGCGGTCGACGCTGCGGGCCTTTTCCCAAAGCCAAACCAGGTTTTTCGAGCTTACCGTGATGATGTCGGTGATGTCCTTGGGCTCATCCGTGCGCGGCGCCTTGATGTCAAACGCAATAATTCCTTCATAGTTAGCATCCTGCAAAGTCACAAGCAGGGCCAAATCTTTGACGGGTTCAATGTACCCGAAAGGAAGGTCTTGGTCGTACCGCTGGGCGTCCTGGGAGTTGAGGTGGATGTAGAAAAGCTTGCCCCCTTCCAAGCACATTTCGACATCCCAGAGGTAGTCGAGGCCGGCAATCCGGCTGTGCGCCGTTTCGGGGTTAACCCCGAAAAGGTGCCGGTGACTTTCATCCAACCGGCTGATCATGTACAGGACTTCCCCCACGGTAGCCAGGTACATGTTGGCGCGGGGTTCATTTGGCTTGGGCTCAACCGCGAGCCGGATTTGACTGCCGTACTTTTCCTTGGCGTACTGCGCCACCTGATTGAACCCTTCCACCAGGCGTTTGAAGGCCTCACGCCCGTTCTTGGTAAGGACAAAATCAAAGCCCTCGCGGCCATTCCAAAACACAACGACTTCCGCGCCCAGCCCGACCGCCCCGTCGATGGCACGTTTGCCGTTTTCCACCGCCAAGGCCCGGATTTTCGGATCGTTGGAGGTCATAGCGCCGTCCTTAAACACCGGGGAAGCAAAAAACGAGGGGGTGTACATACCGCACCGAATGCCAACCTTGTCCGCACGTTTCCGGGCTTCCTCGATCAGTTCAGCGGGGATCTCGGAATCGTGGGCTTCGAAATAGGTCATCCCCGCATCCGCCAGGACGGCAAGACGATCGAGCATGGGGATCGGATCACGGGTAGGGCCGCCAAAGGGGTCAGTGCCCACGCCGATGTTCCAGACGCCTGCGCCCAAGCCGTTTTTCCCTTTCTTTTCCGGGAGGATGTATTTTTCGCTCATATAGAAGGCTGAATTGGTTGAACTTGCGGGGGATGACGCGGTTCGCGGTGGTGTGCGCACCATGCGGACACGACGTGCCGAATCGCTACCAAACCTTCTACTAAGGCTGGCCCAGCCTGTAAAATTTTATTTGGATCGACGCTGCAAATCCAGCCGCCGCGGACTGCCGCGCAGTCCGCCCAACCGGGACGCGCTTGGACTGCTGCAGCATTGGCGGGTTTACCGCACCAGGAAAGCAGGATTACCTCCGGGTCGTGACGAAGGACCTCCTCGGTCGAGCAAATCCGGTCCTTGGCTTTGAACCCGGCGCCAAGCGGCAGCGGATCCCCACCCGCCAGCCGGACCACCTCCCGGACCCAGCCGATGCCTGCAATCGGCGGATCGTCCCATTCTTCAAAATAAACGCGCGGCCGCCGCGTGGGCCTGAACTGGAGACGGGTAAGTTCGTGGCCAAACCACCGGGCCAGGCGTTCGGCGGCCTCCGCGCGGCCAAGAACCCCGCCGAGCAAGTGAATGCTGCGGACAACGCCTTCGAGCGAATGGCAGTTCAATGCCAGCACCTGGCATCCCGCCCGGATGAGGTCGTGGGCGAGCTGCGCTTGCACGTCAGAAAACGTGATCACAAGGTCCGGGGCCAGGGAGAGCACACGGGCAAGGTTGCCGGACGAAAAACCGGAGACCACCGGCTTGGAAGGGCCGGGAACACGGGCAAAGGCAGACACGCCCACGACCTGTTCCCAGGCCCCTAACCGGTGGCAGATATCGGCCGCCTCCGCGCTTAAGCAAACGATGCGCACGGGTTTTAAAATGCAGGCCAATGGCCCTTTGCAAACGCCGAGAAGACGATGCTTTGAAGGTTTTCCCATTCAATTCTCGCGCCGTCCCAAAAGCTTTCCGGGCCATGCTCAATCAGCACCAGCCAGGCAAACGTCAGTGCCGGAAAAAGGAAGGCATACAGAATCACGCGCAGGCGCACGAACCACCATGGGCGATCGGGTAGACTTTGCAACCGCGAGGGATCAGGGTGACCGCAAAACCGGGTCAGGAAGCGGAGTCCACACTTCCGTTTTGGGTTCGTTTCGGTACCGTAAGGTCGTGACTTACCAGGTCTTTGCCCGCAAGTACCGTCCGCAAATTTTCGACGACGTCCTCGGCCAGGATCACGTGGTGCAAACCCTGAAAAATGCCATTACGCAGCGCCGGTTGGCGCACGCCTACCTGTTTGTGGGGCCGCGCGGAACCGGTAAAACTTCGACCGCCCGCATCCTGGCCAAGGCTCTGAACTGTGTGCATGGACCCACGGTGACGCCGTGCGGCGTTTGTGATTCCTGCCGGGAAATTTCGCAGGGCAACAGCCTTGACGTGTTGGAAATCGACGGAGCCAGCAACAACAGCGTCGACCAGGTGCGGGAACTGCGTGAAAACGTCCGGTTTGTGCCGGTCCGGGGCCGGTACAAAGTGTACATCATCGACGAGGTGCACATGCTTACGCAGCAGGCTTTTAATGCCCTGCTGAAAACGTTGGAGGAACCTCCCGAGCACGTGATCTTCGTGTTTGCGACGACCGAAGTGCACCGGGTCCTCCCGACGATCCTGAGCCGGTGCCAACGGTTTGACCTTCGCCGCATTCCCACGAAGGTCATCGCGCGTCACCTGGGCTTCATCGCCGAACAGGAAAAGGTGGTGCTGGCGCCGGAGGCGGCGGAAGCGATTGCGGTAGCGGCCGACGGCGGGTTGCGCGACGCGGAATCGATGCTGGACCAACTGGTTGCGTTCTGCGGAGATCGCGTTGGCGAAAGTGAAGTGCTTGAGGTGTTTGGGCTGACGTCGGAGCGGGTGGTGATCGACCTTTTCCGAGCGATCATTCACCGAAAGGCCGCGGAGGCCCTGGCCTTAATCGACCGTCAAGCCGAAGCGGGTAAAGATCTGGGCAAGCTTTTGACTGACCTGCTGGTTTTTGCGCGTCACCTGCTGGTGTACCAAGTCGATGCGGCGACCCTGCGGGAAGAGGTGAGCGATGCCGTCCGGGCTGCCCTGGATGACTTGCGCCCTCAACTCACGACGCCCGAGTTGCTGCGCTTGATCCAGCAGTTAGCCGACACCGAAGCCATCTTGAAATGGTCGTCGAACAAACGCATGCACCTTGAGATTGGGGCGATCCGGGCGGTGCAGGGTTTGGAGGAGGTGGGCTTGGACGCTGTGCTGACTGCCTTGGAAGAACTCCGGAGCGGAGCGGGTTCCCCCGGTTCCCGGCTCACCCCCCCGGCAAAGGCCGTGCGTCCCAGCCCCGTGACGGCCCCTTTAGAAAGCCCCGCACCCCTTCAGGTGACCCCTCCGGAGATTTCCCCTGCGCCTGCGTCCAAGCCCGCACCAGAGCGCGCCGCAAAGCCCGATCTCTCCGCCGGACGACCGTCCGAAGCCGGGACTGAACCTGCACCTGCGGTTGATCCGGAAACCCGGAAGCCGGCTGCGGAAGCCCATTCAGAAGCACCGGTCGAACAGGTTCCAGCAAGCCAGGAGGCGGTGTCGGTGCCGTCTGAGAGTCCGAAGGATTCGCTACTGGAATTCTGGGCTAAACTGCTCGATGAAGTGCGGCGAAGACGGCCCCTGATCCTTTCCTGGCTGGAAAAGGCGGCCCCCGTGAGTACCGAAGGGGGAGTGCTGCGCATCGGCTTTCCACCGGGCCAGAACCTCGCGCTGGAGTCTTTGATGCGGGCGAACAACCGTAAATTTGTCGAAGGGCTGGTGAGCGAACGCCTGGGGTCCGCCTACCGTGTGGAAGGCGAAATCAAGGAAGGCTTGGAGCCGGTGGCCCTTGGAGCACCGGGTGCTGAGGTGGATGCGAACGAAGCTTTCAAGCGGGATCCCTTGATTCAGAAGGCACTGGAAATATTTCGCGCTGAAATCCAGGTCGGTGACGGACTTTGACCCTTCCGGGTTTGAGGCCAGTACCGGCCTTGACCGAAAGGTTGAACAAACCGCACGGCTGCCCGGCGTAAGTTCATGCTAAGCTGGAGATTTTTATGAACATCCAAAAAATGATGAAACAGGCCGCGAAGATGCAGGAGCAAGTGACTGCAAGCCTAGCGGAGAAGACCGTGGAAGCGAGTGTCGGCGGCGGCAAGGTGACCGTAACCGCCAATGGCCTGGGCGACGTGATGGGAATCAAGATCGCCAAGGAAGTCGTCGACCCGGAGGATGTCGAAATGCTCGAAGATCTGATCCTCAGCGGCGTCAAGCAGGCCATCATTCAAGGCAAAGAACTGGCCCAGGGCGAAATGGGCAAACTGACCGCCGGCCTGGGGCTGCCGCCGGGCATGCTCTAGGGTTGACGCGGCCGTGAACGCATTTAGGCTCGGCATTTTCCGCTTGCAACCCGGACCTCGGCGCCTACCTTTCCCGTCCGCTGCCATTAATTCCTGAGTAGCTCAGTGGTAGAGCGATCGGCTGTTAACCGATTGGTCGTAGGTTCGAATCCTACCTCAGGAGCCAATTCTGGATGATCCCGCGGGTCCGGCAGAGGCTGGTTAACCACGATGGTCTGGCCAAGTGAACGTTGCGCCGCCCCGGTATGGGAGCTTGTCCCCAAGCGCCCCGTCAGGCAGCCGGTTCCGCAATGACTCGCTTGCAGCAGACGCATGTACCTGACCCCGAGACGGCCGCCGGACGCGACGAACCGGAAGACCGTCTGACGCGCCGCGGCCTCTCGGTCCAGGCGCGGAGCGCTCGTGCGCACCAGCCGACGCTCCTGCAGCAATTGGCTGGTCCGAAACCCGGCCCTGTCGCGCAACCCGTCGGGTTCGTGACGGGCAATGGACCGGCGCGGGCACAGCGGGGCGCTTGAGGACAAGCTCCCTTACCGGAAGAGTGACGCCGACAGCCCGGTCACGATGGGACTCGTGACCCTACCGGACGAGCGCTCCCCTACCCGTGTACAGGCGGTCCGCGGGTTTACCACAGGTCTTTTTTGTTAGGGAATTGCTGAATCGCCCGATCGTAGCGGGTAGGTTCAAGCAGCGGCAGGAACCTCCGGAAAACCGGGCCGAGCCAGCCGTAAGTGGGCCTTACATAGAGGTCAAGGGGTTCCAGATGCATGCGGAAATGCAGTTTCGGATCGTAGTTAAGCGGAGCACTGTGGTAGGTGTGGCAGCCATTCTGGATGGCCCAAGTGATGGTGTCCCGCCACGTGAGAAAGTAGAGGTGGCGATCCAAGGCCACCGAGTAATCCAGGCCGATGTAGTTATCTTTGAGCACGCCGTCGTGCACGAGACAGGACGCAAACGCCACGACGCGGTTCTCAAGCCTCCACAGAAAAAAGCGGGCCCGATCCGGCATGCGCCGGCCTAGTTCGCGCAGGTAATCAGCATTTAATTCCTCAAACTTTAATTCCGAACGTTCAAAGACCGCGCGGTAAAGCGGAACCAGTTCGTTCACCCACGCGCTCGCGTCGTTGCATGCCTCGAAAACGACGGGCGCACCCGCCATCGCCTTCCGGAATTTGCGGCGAAGGTTCTTTCGCATGGCATGCGAGAGGCGCGCGGCCATGTAGCCTTCGAACGAATCAAAGTCGAGGTTCAAGCCGGTGGCAGGCATGCTGGGAATGCGGGCAAATCCCCTTGTCGTTAGTGGATCCAGAACGGTGCGGTACTTGGCGGGAAAATCCTTGAAAACGATGAGGCTGGCGCGGAACCGCCGGCCGAGGAGCGGCAGCACGTCGCCGAGGGCTTTGGCGGTCCACGCGAGACCGGTGCCATCAGCGCCATGGGCAAGGTCCCCCTCCCCCGCAGAACAGCCCACCATGATCATCTTAAGCTTCAGAAAGCGGGGAAACACCTTCCGGACCCGCTGAACCGCGCGACGAACGGGCCGGGGCACACCGGTCACCAGGTCTTGGGATACGATCAGAAACGGCTGCACCGCACGCAGCGTTCCTTGCCGGTCCCGGAGCAACAGGTAGCGGTGTTGAAACTGATTCCCCAAGGTGTCCTGGGTCAATTCGTAGTAGCGATGATCGGTCGCACAAGCGGCTAGACCCCTCTCCCAGGCGTCGCGCGCCTCGGGCGGAATACGCTCGACGACCAGGGCGGAGCCGAGCGGTGTCTGAAGAAGAACCTGCGGGGCGGGCGGAGCGCCCGGGTCACGGCTAGCGGGGCCAGGAAAACCGGTGGCGTTTTGACCAGGCAAGGAATCGGGCGGCGGCATGTGCAGGGCGCATCCCGAATGATCCAACCACCGGGGTTACGCAAGACGCAACCCTTACGAAGGAGCGTTGGCTGGCGCAACCTGAAATCCGCAATCACACGACGTCGCTCAACCGACGCTCTTTCGTCTCTCGCAGAAAGATTGACCCGATCACGCAGGTCAGGAGGGCCACAATGATCGGGTACCACAATCCGGCATAAAAATTCCCTGTGGCCGCAGTGATTGAGGCAACGATCAGGGGCAGAAAGCCGCCGAACCAGCCATTGCCGATGTGGTACGGGAACGACATGGAGGTGTAACGAATCTGCGTGGGAAACATTTCCACCAGGAAAGCCGCGATGGGTCCGTACACCATTGTGACGTAGATGATCAACACACTCAGGATCGCGATTAACCCGAGGTAATTCATGTTGGCAGGCGCAGCCGCCTTTGGATAACCGGCAGCGGCAACGGCGGCTTCGCAGGCTTTATCGTCAAAACCGACCTGGGTCGCGGGACCCACACTGATCGTCAGCGGCACGTTGGCGTTGGCGGGACGAACTTCAAAGGGCACCCCGCGTTTCGTCAGGAACTGGCGTGCCTTGTAACTTGGCACCTTATCAGGTGCCGGTTTGTATTGTTGAAACGCGTCGGCCAAGGTTGCCGAGGCACGTTCTCCCGGGCCGGCGAACTCGTTGGTGTACAGCACCACGGGTGCTTTTTCCTGGGCGGCTTCCAAGGTGGGATTGGCAAAATGCGTTAACCCTTTGAAAAGCGGGATGTAAGTGAACGCGGCGAGCAGGCAGGCAGTCAAAATGATTGGTTTCCGGCCAATCCGGTCAGATAGCCAGCCGAAGAAGACGAAAAAGGGTGTGCCGATGAGGAGCGACGCTGCGATGAGCAGGTAAGCGGTGCGAAAATCGACTTTCAGCACGTTTTGCAGGTAGAACAGGGCATGGAACTGGCCGGTGTACCAAACAACCCCCTGACCGGCCGTGGCACCGAAAAGGGCCAGAAAAACGTACCGCGCATTCGGCATTTTGAGAAAACTGTCACGCAGGGGGGTGCGAGACGTGTTCCCCCTCGCTTTCATCTCGGCGAAGACCGGTGATTCCTGGAGCTTAAGGCGGATGTAGACAGAAACGATGAGCAGCACCACGGAAATCAGGAACGGGATGCGCCAAGCCCAGGCCTTAAAATCAGCTTCCGAGAAACTGGTGCGGCAGGTCAGAATGACGGCCAGGGACAGGAAAAAACCGAGCGTAGCGGTTGTCTGAATCCAACTGGTAAAGAGACCGCGTTTACCCTCAGGCGCGTGCTCCGCGACGTAGGTGGCGGCGCCCCCGTATTCGCCGCCCAGCGCCAAGCCTTGGGCCAACCGCAGGGTCACGAGCAGCACGGGCGCCCAGATGCCGATCTGGGCGTACGTCGGCAAGACACCCACCAGGGCCGTCGCAAGCCCCATGACGATAATGGTCACCAGAAAGGTGTTCTTGCGGCCGACAATGTCGCCGATCCGGCCGAAGACCAAGGCGCCAAAAGGCCGCACCCCGAAACCAGCACCGAAAGTGGCGAGGCTCGCGAGGTTTTGCGCCACTTCGTTTCCGGGAGGAAAAAAGAGCCCGCCGAAGAAGAGAGCCAATGTGCCGTACAGGTAGAAGTCGTACCACTCAAAAACGGTGCCGAGCGACGACGCTAAGATTACTTTGCGGTGGTGGGCCCGGAGTTGCCCGGGGGAAACGGGCGAAGCAGCAGTCAGGGAGGTTGCCATAGGAGGGACATCGGTGCAGTGCCGGCCGCCCTGAAGATTTCTGCCGGGCGCACGATTCTCGCGCCCTGCGACTCATCTTTGTTGGCCGACGCTGGATGGCATAAAAGCAAGGGCCCGTAAGGTCAAGGCTTCAATGCTGGCAAGCAGCCCCGGGCGCCTTAATGGGCCAGAATCTTGGAGAGAAACTGTTGGGCGCGCTCGGTACCGGGCGTTTTGAAGAAGTCGATGGTCGGCCGATCTTCCACGATTTTGCCATGGTCCATGAAGATCACGCGGTTGGCGACTTGCCGGGCAAACCCCATTTCGTGGGTAACGACCATCATGGTGATGCCTTCATGGGCGAGTCGAACCATGACGTCGAGCACTTCTTTGATCATCTCGGGATCCAGCGCCGAGGTGGGTTCATCGAAAAGCATCGCAATCGGATCCATGGCCAAGGCACGGGCAATGGCCACCCGTTGCTGCTGGCCACCGGAAAGTTGGGCGGGATGCTTTTGGGCGTGGTCCTGGAGGCCCACCATCTCCAGGAGTTTCAGCGCTTTGTCGGTGGCCTCCCGGCCGGTGCGCTTCAGGACCCGGGTTTGCGCGATGGTGAGGTTTTGGATGACGCTCAAATGCGGGAAAAGTTCAAAATGTTGAAACACCATGCCCACGCGGGCGCGCAGCAGGGAAAGCTTTGTCCGCCGATTGCCGACGGAAACGTTCTCAACCTGGATTTCGCCTTTTTGAAACGGCTCCAACCCGTTCACGCATTTGATCAGGGTGGATTTACCGCTGCCGGAAGGCCCGCACACGACGACCACCTCGCCTTTCTCCACCTTGGTGGTGCACTCGCAGAGCACCTGAAAATCGCCATACCACTTGCACACATTGCTGATCGAGATCATACACAAATCCTTTTCTGGAGCTGGCGCACAATGGTCGAGGCGGTGAAACAGATGACGAAATAAACGGCCCCGGCGAAAAGAAGCAACTCGACCAGCGTGCCGTCCCGGTTACCGGTGCGGTAAGCCACCCCGAAGAATTCGGCTAGCCCGATGACGTAAACCAGCGAGGTGTCCTGGAAAAGAATGATGGCCTGGGTGAGAAGCAGTGGAACCATGCGGCGGAACGCCTGCGGCAAAATGATGAGGCGCATGGTTTCACGACGCGACATGCCGAGGGCAAGCCCGGCTGAAACCTGGCCATGGGAGACGCTCTGAATTCCAGCCCGGATGATCTCAGCGTAATACGATGCTTCGAACAAAGAGAAAGCTATGAAAGCGGACAAGAGCCGGATGTCGAGGGGAGGATGATGAAAAAGGGCCTGAATCAGTCCGGGGACCAGGATGTAGAACCAGAGCAGCACCATGACGAGCGGAACGGAGCGAAACCCGTTTACGTACAGGGCGGCCAGATTCGACAGCAGCGCGTTTGGCGATAACCGGGCCAAGGCAATCAAGGTGCCGAAGACAACTCCGACTGCTACAGCGGTGCACGTGATCTGTAACGTCAGGAGCATGCCTTGCGCGAGGTATGGCAGCGCACCCGGAATCGAGCTCCAATCAAACTGGTACATTCACTTACGCCCTCCGACGTACCCTGAAAGGCGCAAACTTCGCTCCAGCGACCTCGCCCCCAACATCACGATGAGGTTGATGAGCGCATAAAGCAAGGTGACGGCAATGTAGGACTCGTAAGAATGCGCCGTAAAATCGGTCAGTTGCTGGCTCTGACGGGAGAGTTCCACCAAGCCGATGGTAGAAGCCACGGCGGAGTTCTTGATCACGTTCAAAAATTCAGACGTCAACGTCGGCACGATGACCCGGTAAGCAACGGGAAGGAGCACCAGCCAGTAGGTCTGGGCCAGGTTGAAGCCGAGGGCAAGGCCGGCCGCGCGTTGGCCTGAGGGCAGCGAGTTGATGCCGGAACGCACTTGTTCGGCGACCCTGGCCGCCGTGAAAAACCCCAGGCACAACAACGCGGCCAGGAATTGTTGCAGAAGCGGGTTGAGGCGTTCTTTGAACCACGGACCAAATCCCGGCACCAGATCGGGGATAACGAAGTACCAGATGAAGAGCTGGACTAAAAGGGGCACGTTCCGGAACACCTCGACGTAGCAAGCCCCGAAGCTTGGAAGCACCCGCCCCGGCAGGGTGCGGCAAACGCCGATGACCGAGCCTACGGTAAACGCGATCAACCAGGCGGCGACCGACAAGAAAACCGTCCATTGCAGGCCGACCACCAGGAAATGCAAATAGTTCCCGCTCCCGTCGAAGGCAGGCCTCAAAAATACACTGAAATCCAGGCCGGCAGCTACGAGGGCCATGGTTGCGTGCTTTTTTCGCGGCCAGCGGGGCCGACGGGACGTTGCCGAGCCGGAGACGCCATGAAAAGGTGAAACAACCGCCGCTTTATTGGTAGGGCTTGTCGGTAGGGTGTTGAAAAAGTGCTTTCAGGTCGTCGCTTTCCGGCAAGTCGAGGTTCAGTCCCTTGGGTGGAATCGGGGATTGAAACCATTTGTGGTAGAGTTTTTCCGTCTGGCCGGACGTCTCCGCCGTGGCGATGGCATCGTCGACCACCTTTTTGAAGGCCGGGTCGTCCTTCCGCATCATCATCGCATAGGCTTCCTTGGACTGCGGCGTGCCAACCACGACCCAATCGTCGGGTTTTCGGGCCTTGGCCCGCTCGCCCGCAAGCAACGCATCATCGAGCATAAACGCAGCGGCCCGCCCGCTCTGCAGGGTGAGAAATGATTCACCGTGATCTTTGGCGCTGATGATGTTGAGCCCCAGGCTTTGCTTGTCGTTCAGTTCGCGAATGATCCGTTCCGAAGTTGTCCCCGCGGTTACAACGACGTTCTTGCCTTTCAGATCCGGAAAATCTTTGATGCCGGAATCTTTTTTGACGAGAAGGCGGGTGCCGATCACGAACATGGTATTGGAAAAATCGACCTGCTTGGCGCGGTCAGTGTTGTTGGTGGTGGAACCGGCTTCCAGGTCCACCGTACCATTCTGGATCAGCGGAATGCGGTTTTGCGACGTGACCGGCGTAAGTTTCACCTGAAGGGTCGGCAGGTTCAGGCGTTTCTTCAAGGCGTCGACCACAATCAGGGCCAGTTCTTGGGAGTAGCCAACCACTTGGTTTTTGTCGTCGTAATAGGAAAACGGGATCGACGATTCCCGGTGTCCGAGCGTGAGGGCGCCGGTGTCCTTGATTTTCTTTAAGGTACCCGTCAGTTCCTCGTCGGCCCGCAACCCGGTGGCGGTTGTAAACAATGCCACACTTGTTAAAACCAATAAAAGGAGTTTCATGCAAAGTTGGCCTGATCGTTTTAGACGAAGCAGATTTCGCGTGCAAACTGAGGATCAGGCTTGGCAATGTCAATTTCATTCTGGCCACCCGCTGGACGAGCACGCCCCGGGCAGCGCAGGGTTCGCCGGCAGGTTGACCATTGAAAGGGTGACTTCGCCCAGGCGACAAAAAGGGGTGATCGAACTGCGGTCAGGGCACGTCCAATCCTCGAGCTTGGCATGAGAAAAATCTTGTGGGTAGGATGTATTCTTTTTGGCTGGGCTACTGCGGTCACGGCCCAGGATATTCACGTTCACTCGGCTTTCTACGGGGACGGACGCTACGGGGTCGACGTTACTGCTCAGGTTCAGGAGTTGGCGGATCAAGGGATGCCTTTCAACGTGACGAATGAAACTTTTGGCCGTGATCCGCTGCCTGGCCGCCGAAAATTTCTGACGGTGAACTATCTTGTTCATGGGGAGCGGTTTAGCCAGCGGACAGAAGAATACCATGTGTTCCGGTTTGAGGTCCCGTCTGTATCCGGCGGTCCGGTTTTCCGTGAACGTGGCGGGGGTGATGAGAGGGAGGATGGATTCGGCCCTGGATTCGACCAAAGGCCCGAGGGCGCCCGCCGGATCGTCCAGGCCTTGTACGGTGCGCGGCACCGGCACGTTGACGTGACGGACGCCGTTCGGCATTTAGCCCGAGAGGGTGTCCGGTTCAAAGTGTCAAACGAGACGTTCGGCGTCGATCCGGCCAAGGGGACGGCCAAGAAGTTACGGGTGATCTACGAAGAACAGGGAGGCACTTTTGAGAAAACATACGACGAAGGCGACCGTGTGCGGCTGCGGTGAGTGCGCCTCTGGAGCTGTGGGACGGGTGTGCCGGCGCTGGTAAAGTCCGGCAGGGCGGCGAGTCCCTTCGCCGGGATAGTGCAAGGCGGGCCGCCAACCCCGGGGCGCTTGGGGAGGTCACGTGGGGACAAGCGACCCTACCGGGCAGCGTGCTGGTTTTTCCGGGACCGGTGGTACGCGAGGGGGGCTACTGCCGTCGCGCCAGTTGCTCTTCGCGTTTACGGCGGTCAATGACAAACGTGTTGTTGTCTCCGTACAGAGCCCA
>DASWVC010000150.1:0-1944 GCA_036401335.1 Chthoniobacterales bacterium | reverse complement strand
CCACCCGACCAATACCAGGGCGGACACGGCCAGCGAAAACACGGCCACGCTCCTCACCACCAGCCCGCACCGACGAATCGCTGAGGTGGAGACCTCAGTGCCCGCAAGAACCGCCATTTCAGGGTCTGGCCGCATGGATCTCACCCTGGGAGAAAAAAGGCCTCGAACTTGACCGGTGCACTCCGATCTTTCCCGACCCACTTCGATACATTCGGCATCTATGTCTACATATCGTATAATTTCAGGATTATTTAGGACCTTCCCCAACGCGGCCTGTTTGCCGGACGCCGCTGCCGTCACGGCAAGAATCAAATGCCATGAATGGTTCAGGAGCCGCGAGGCCGGCGGCATTTCGCCGGCACCCTTGGGTTTTTCGGCCTGTGGCGTCAACGGCGCGACGGGGTCGGCTGTCCCTAACCGGCCGCGGCGCCGGGGCGAAAGGAGGAAACCGGGTGCCGGCGTGAACAACCGCAAAATCCCTCCTTATTGATAGAATTGCTAGAATTCTTAGCATTGATACAATTAGTCTTTGCCTACCCGGACGCCCTTATCAAGGTTCGCAGGCCCTCGCGAAACGTCGGGTACACCGCCTCCCAACCGGTGGCCCGGAGACGGCCGTTGCTCACTGCCTTGTGCGTCCAGGCCCGTTTCCGGCTCAGGTCCCTTGGACCGGCCGGCGGCAACGGCCGTCCCACTTCTGCGCAGACCCATGCAAACCAATCCCGCTGGCGTACCGGCTCGTTGTCGACAACGTTAAAGATTCCTGACCCAGGCTGACCGGCAAGGTGCAGCAGCGCAGCAGCCGCGTCTTCCTGGTGTAAGTTGTTCAGCCAGCGCTCCCCTTCCCCTTCAACCACGGCCTCCCCGTCAAGGAGCTTGCGCAGCGGCACGCAGCGTCCGGGACCGTAGAGCCCGGCGAGACGCGCCACGGTGGCCCCCTCCGCCAACGCCATTTGTTCAGCCGCCAGCAGCACCCGGCCGGTTTCACGCTCCGGCTCAGTGGCAGAATCCTCATCCACCGTCGATCCATCCGTCTGACCGTAGACTGAGGTTGAGCTGCAAAAAATCATCCGGCTCTCCGGGAAACGTCTGAGCAGGTTGCGGGTGCCCTCCAAAAACACGGCCCGGTATGCCTCGACGCCTCCCCGACCGGAACTGGCACAGAAAAAGATCACTCCCGGCGAAGAACCCGGGAGAAGTTCATCAGGCCGGCTGACATCAGCCGCAATCACCCGAAACGGTTCCGCGGCGGCCAGGGAGGCGGCGCTTTCCGGAGTCTTGGTCACGGCCAAAACCTTGTGACCACGTTCGTGAAGTTTTCGGGCGAGGGGTCGCCCGACGAAGCCTGGCCCGATTACAAATGCTGTATGAACCGACATCCTAAGACTGTCGAGCCGCACGCCAAGGTGTAAAGGGCCATGCGCGTTGCGGGCGTAAGGTTGCGGCCGGCGTGCGTCCGACCCCACTTTGAGAAAGCGTGGGACCAGGGTACGGAAACCTGTCCAGGAACGACGCCGAAAGCTTACTTTACCCACACCTCGTGCTGGTGAAGGTGCAAATCCCGGCCGGCCACACATTGCGCAGGCAGGAGTCGATGCAACTCGCTTAAGCCCCAGAACTTTGTCCGTGATGGATAGATCAAATACTCCATACCTTGGGGCATGGAGGACTCAAACGCGGCTTTGTCCACCGGGGAACCTCCCACGGCGTAGGTGTAAATGACATCGATGTTTGGTCGAAATCGGTCGCCAGCGAGGAGGTGCGCCAAGGGGTCATACGGAAAATAGCATTGCAGAGGATGGGTCCTAATTGTGGCATACGACTCCTCCATGACAGAGTTCCCGAAATTCAGCAGCTTGAGCTCACCGTGTACCGAAAGCGCGACAACGTAGATCGTGCCCATTAAAGCGGCGCAAACCACGAAGTTCCCGCTCAGGTGCCCTT
>DASWVC010000149.1:0-6623 GCA_036401335.1 Chthoniobacterales bacterium | reverse complement strand
GCTCGGTCGTGTCCAGCGACACCACGTAATCCAGGCCCCGCGGGAAGCGCGCCTTGAGCCGTTCCAGCAACGCCTTGACCCCCCCGGCCGCCGCCAGCGCGTTGGTCCCCGGCAACTGGTACACCGCCACCACCGCCGATGCGTCGCCGTTGAGTCGAGCGGTGGTCGTATACACCTGAGAACCGAGTTCGACCCGGGCCACGTCCCTCACGCGGATGGTGCCGCCGTCCGGCTGGGTTCTTACCACGATCCCCCCAAATTCTTCCGGCGTCGCCAAGGTGCCGCGGGCAACGGCCATGTAAGTCAGTTCCTGCCCTTCCGGAATCGGTTCCCCACCGGCGATGCCCACCGGGTTAACTGCGTTCTGCTGCTGGACGGCGCTGACCACGTCCGGCACGGTGAGGTTGAACCGGGCCAGTTGCACAGGGTTCAGCCACAACCGCATAGCGTATTGACCGGCCCCAAACACCTGAACATTGGATATTCCCGGCACCCGCACCAGCTGATCGTTCAGATTGATGTAGGCGTAATTGGTCAGGAACGTGGAATCATAACGGCCGTCCGGCGATCGGAGCGCAATCAGCATCAACGGTGCGGCGAACGATTTCTGGACCGTGATTCCCTGGGCGTTAACCTCCGGCGGAAGCTGGGCGGCGGCCTGGGCCTGCCGCATCTGGGTTAGCACCTGATCCGTTTTGGCGTTTGTTTTCTCGTCGAAATTAACCCGCAGCTTCATTTGCCCGGTATTGGCGCTGAGGGAATACATGTAGTTCATGCCGTCCACGCCGCTGATCTGCTGCTCAATCGGCGCGGCCACCGAACCCTCGACGGTCAGTGCATCGGAACCCGGGTCCGTGGCGGAAACCACGATTTCGGGCGGGACAATGTTGGGAAACAAGCTGACCGGGAGGGACACGAGGCAAACCAGGCCGATAAGCACCGTGAAGATCGCGACGACCACGGCAAGGATGGGACGTTCAATGAAGAAGCGGGACATGGTCAACGCGACGCCGGGAAACCTACTGCGTCGTGGTCAGGTTGGGTGGCGTCCACACCGCCGGCTTGACGGGTTCGCCGTCGCGAACTTTTTGCATCCCCTCCACGATGACCCGTTCGCCGGGTTTGAGCCCCTTCGTGATCACCCAGAATGAACCGGTGCGATCGCCCACTTCAACGGACCGGATCTGCGCTTTGTCCTCGGGATCCACCACCGCCACCTCGTGATCCGTCTGGAGATCATTCACCGCCCGCTGGGGAACAAGCAACGCTCCCGACAGCGTTCGAACAGTCACCCGGACGCGAACGAACTGGCCTGGCCGGAGAATGTTTTCGGGGTTAGGGAACAGCGCGGCGAGCCGAATGGTTCCGGTTTGCTGGTCCACCTCCCGATCCACCGCAAAAAACTTGCCTTCATGGCCGTACAACGAACCGTCGGCAAGAATCAGGGCCGCGGGCGGCGCCGCAGCACCGGCGTTGCGTCCTTCCTCGATCCGTTTCGCGACCTTCAGGTAATCCTGTTCACTCAGCTGAAAATAGGCCTTTACCGGATCAAGCGTCGAAACGGTGGTCAGCGGCTGCGTATCGGAAGGGCCAACCAAATCACCGATCCCGGGGTTAGCAATGCCCGCAATCCCGGTTACCGGCGCGATTACTTTGGTAAATTGAAGGTTCAGCTCCGCCTGACGCACGGCAGCCTGCTGCATCTTCACTTCCGCCTCCGCGGCAGCGTTCGCCTGGACCGCGTTGTCCCGGTTCTGCTGGCTTTCCACTTTTTGCTGGAAAAGGTCGCTTTCCCGCTTGGCATTTTGCGCCGATTGCAGCTGGTTAGCTTCGGCCTGGGTCAACCCGGCTTTGGCTTGCTGGAGCACTGCTTCATACGTGGTCGGGTCGATCTGAAAAAGGGGTTGTCCTTGTTGCACCAGGCTGCCGTCTTTGTAATCCTGGGAAATCAGGTACCCGGAGACGCGCGCCCGGATGTCAGCGTTTACAGAACCGTCCAGGGAGCCGATCCACTCCCTGACGACCGGGACGTCTTGCTGCCGCACTTCCGTGACCAAGACGTCCGGAGGGCCGGACAACGCGTCACTCGGGGCCCGTTTGGAACAGCCGCCCACAAGGGTGAAAAGGGCCATCGCCGAAATGACGCGCTGCAGAGCCGGGTTGAACATCAGGGATTGCCGGACAGTTCCAGGCTGGTTAGGAGTTCACTCGCGGGACCTGCCCCTGCGCCCCGGTGCGCCGCGGGTCTCGGGGGTGGCGTGGGCCCGCCCGCCACGGGCATTCTCCGCCGGGGTCCGCTGCGACGAGCCGGCCTGCCCGCGCCGCCGGGCCGACGCCTCGCGGTTAAGTCCATTAAGGGTTTGATCATCCGAGGACGATGGGGCGGACCCCTTGGCAGCACCCGTCATTCTGCCCTGGCCCCGCGCCGTCTGACCAGAAGCCGGAGCCGTTGACGCACCGGTGAGGGTGCCCGGTGGCTGACTTCCGGAAGGCGGATTTTCTTCTCTCGCGGGGGCTTGGCCTTCCGGCCGCGAATTCCGGCGCTCATTGGCCTGAGGATTCCCTGCGGACGTGCCGGTACCCGTTTGGCCCGCCCGCTCCGTCCGCGTGCCGCCCGTTTGCCGGCTGAGAGGGCTGGTCTGCGCTTGGGCAGCACCGACGGTTCCGGTTTGGCTCTGGGTTCGGTTATTCGTTGCAGCCGGAGTGTTCACCGGCTGCCACTGGCCATTGTCCCACTTGGTCCAGTCCCCGCTGCTGTTCTGCTTGTAAACGTTGCCGTCATGGCCGGCGTACAGGTTGTTCTCTCCCTGGGCGACGCTCGTGTGACCGTAGTTGGTGGCGACGTGCGCCGTTTGCACCGTTTGATCCCCTCGCGTCACCGTCGAAGTGCCCGCCTGCCCGTAGTAATTGTGCCCTTGCCGGGTCGTCCACGACGTGTCGGTGCTGGGGTTGTAGCCCGAGGCATTGGTTCGCCCGCCGTAGGGGTATTGTTCGGTGTACGCTCGCCCGTAGCCACCCGTATTCGGGTTGTACCAGGCGGCGCTGCCGGAGCCGCCGTACGGTCCATAGGCGTAACCCCCGACCGTGTAAACCCCGCGGTTCGGGTAGTAATTGGCCGAGACGCCGTACGTGGCATAGTAAGGGCGGTAAACGGGCACCGGTCCAGGATAAATGTAGGGCTGGTAGGCGTAACCCGTTCCCCAGACCAGGGCGGCACCGGTTGCCACCCCTGCAACGTAGGCTCCGGTATAACCTGAAGTGTAACTGCAAACCACCTGACCCCGAGGCGTGCTCTCCACCTTTACGTACGTCACATGGTAGACGGGGCTGCTCGGGGGGATCGTGTAAATGGCTTCAGGCACGGTGGCCGCCACTGTCCAAGGACCGGTGGGCGACGACGAAAGGAACCAGATCGCGTTCTGGCAGAGGTAGTATTTTCCTTCTAAGCGAATCACGTCGGCATTGGCGTTCGTGGCGTAGGTGAGCGGCGTCCCCTCAATCGCGGCGAACTGCGGTTCACCGTTGTAGTTAACCTTTGCTTTCGCCTCGGCTTCCGGTACCTGGATCACCGCAGAAGTGGGCACCTGCGCGAGGAGCACGGCGTCTTCGCATTCCGGAGTTCCCGGCACCGAGGCCAGGACCTCTGCCGCTTCGCTCTGCGGAGGAATCCGGCTGAAATCCTCCGGCAAATCGTTGCCGGCGTAACTCCAGGGGCCGCCAAGGTTCGGCGCGCGGAACCAGCGTCCCGCCACGAGGAAATAGATCTGACCGTCGCCGGCATCGTTGAAAACCCAACTGCTGGTGTTGTTGGCGTAGCGCAGCTGGGTTCCACTGATTGGCTTATAGACAGGGGGACCGGCAAACACGATCAGTTCCGACGGCTCGGCGGCAAAAAACACCTTTGGCACTTGCCCGCCTGGCGGGGCGCTGCCGGCCACCGCCTTTTTCACGTGATCCCAATTTTCGCCCGCGGGCAGCTTGCTCAAGTCTGGAGGGAGGGTCCGGCTCACGTTCCAGGGACCCTCTAGCGAACCTGCGGTTAGCCAAACCTTGTCCGCGAGCAAGTAATAACGGGAATCACTCGGAGTGAAAAACAGGTCCCAGTTGGCATTGAGGACGAATTGCATCCTCAGCCCCTTGATGGGCGCCAGAACGGGTTTACCCGGAACCACCAGGAGAATGGCAGGGTCGGTACTGACCAAAATCGGGGGTGGATCCGTTTTCACCGGGACGCCTTTGGTGCCCTGTTGGGTGGTTTGAACACTGGCAATCAAGCGGTCCAGGGAAACTGTCATCGGCCTTCCCGGGAAGGTCGTCCGTAACAGTTTCTCCATTGACTCAGCGTCGGCGCCATTCAGCGACGGGAAACGGACGGCGACGATTTCGATGTCGTCGATCAAAACGGTGCGCCGGTTGACATCGGCTGTCGTTCTCCCCCGCAGTTCCTCAATGCCGACCACGGTCTTCCCGTCTTTCGGAGTCAGTGTGAACGCCACACGCGCCTGGAGTTCACGAAAGTTTTTCCAATCGTCTACTTGCGGTTGGTAATAGACGGCGCGGACGCCCTCCCGGGTAAACTGGCGCGGCCAACCGGGATCGGCCACAGGCAGGTCAGGGGCGTCCGGTTGGGACGGGCGGACCGCTGTCGAAGCGGCAGCGGGCAACTGCGTCAAGAGGAGAGCGCTCAGGCCAAGGGTCGTCAGCAAACAATGCATGGTGCGGGGCATCAATGCGAGAGGATGGAGGATCGAACAAAATGAAGCAACCAAGTAGATGCGCGTCTGGATTTTTTGTCGGCTTGGCAGCTGGGCGATTTTTCGCCCTGAGACGGTTTACCGAACGGGCCTTCTTTAACAACCAAGCTTGCCGATCCGGAGAAGTACCGCCCGGAACAGCGCCGGCCGAATGCCGCGCTAAACTCCATGGGCGGGAATTGACGTTGCGATGCGGCGGCCTCAGTGTGACTCCCCGATTGGTTCCAACCCCGTTTTGAACGGGCGTGCAGAACGACGGATCTGGTATGGGCTACACACTGCTGGCAGGATTGGTCCTGGTCGGTTTGTTTTTTGGGATGCTGCTCCTTCTGGAGATCGGCCGCCGCCTCGCCCTTCGACGGCTGAAGAAGGAACCCGCTGGAGCCGTTCTCGGGGTTGGGCCGGTGGTCGGCGCCATCTTCAGCCTGCTCGGGTTACTCATTGCCTTTACCTTTTCGGGCGCGTCGGCGCGTTTTGACGCACGACGGCAGCTCATCGTCCAGGAGAGAAATGCCATGGATAATGCCTATCACCTCTTGGACGTGTTGCCTGACCGGGTGCAGGCGACCGCCCTGAAGGACGACTTCCGCAAGTACCTGGACACGGAGCTGGAGGCTACCAGAAGACTCCCGGATGTTCGCGCGGCGGAGGAAGCGCTCGTGCGTTGCACGGTGCTACAAGAAGACATCCGGAAACAGATCCTTGTTGCCTACCAGGACGGCAAGGGTCAGGCCGCGGCCTCAATTCTGCTCCCGGCGGTCACTCAGTGGATTCAATTCTCGACAGCCCGGACGTTTGCCGCCGAAACGCACACCCCCGTCGCGATTTTCGTCATGCTGGGTGCTTTCGCCCTGACAAGTGCTTTGGTCGCCGGCTACGGCATGGCGGAAGGAAAGTCGCGCAGTTGGTTGCACATTCTGGTGTTTCCAGCCGTCATTACGGCCACCCTTTATGTCATTGCAGACCTTGAGTTCCCACGCGTGGGCTTGATCCGGCTTGATGCGGCGGACCAATCCTTGACCGCGCTGCGGGAGCGCATGAAATAGGCCGCAAGCGGACGGACGGTTACGTGCCGCCGCGCGTTGAACGGGGGCGATTGAGGAAAGGCACCTTTACCCGCGGGTGCGGCCGCGAACACCACCTTATTCACCGCCCAGCAGCGAGGCTTCCACCAAATCAATTTCTGCCACCAAGGCGCGCAACGTTTCATCGTTGATGCGCCCGGCTGTCCGCAGGCGGTAGAGCTCCGTCCTTTCCGCCCGCACCACGTTCAAGTGGACTTCCCTGGCCAAGGCATTCCCGCGTGAATGGCCGTCGTGCTGCTCAGGGGCCTCCATCTTTCGGCGGTAATGCAGCGAGAGGCGATCGAGCACCTCGGCTGCCTCACCGGCCGGCTCCGGTGAGGTCGGCACCCGGTCCCGGGCTTCTTGGATGGCCTGCACCGCCGCCGCGGCGGCGAGGCGCCGGGCTTCCGCCGTTTCGCGGTCGTGCAGGTCGTCCGGGGGCAGGCGAAGCCCGCGCAGGAAAACCGGAAGTCCGAAACAGCCGCCCAGCAAAGAAAACAGAATGATTCCACTGGCGAGGAAGGTGAGCAGGTCACGCGCGGGGAACGGGAACCCGTTCGGAAGGGAGTACGGCACGGAGAGCACGCCTGCGAGGGTCACCGCACCACGAATCCCGGCGAAGGCCGCGGCGCCGGCCATTCGTGGCGAGGGTCGGTTCCAATGTTCGCCACGGCGCTTCCCGCGGTAGACGGCGAGGTACAATCCGCCCCAAAGCAAAATAAACCGCACGGCCAGGAGAGCCAGCCAGATGGCCGCCGCATGAAGCACGAGTTCCCCTGCCCCGAGGTAGCCGGTCGCGCGCGCG
>DASWVC010000148.1:0-2690 GCA_036401335.1 Chthoniobacterales bacterium | reverse complement strand
CGCGCTCTACGAGGAATTCTCGGCGTTGTTGGAGGACCTCGGCCGGCTGGAAGCGTTTTTTGGGCAATTGCGGCCCGTGATCGGCAAGGCCCTGCCCGAGGAAGAAGCCGAGGGTTTGCGCCTGTCGATGCTGGAGCACTTGCCCCAGCGCCCGTTGCGGCTGGGCGACGTGCGCCTGCGGCTCGAACTGGCGTGGCGCAGCGGGGCGTTGCCACCGGGAACCAAACGGCGCCCGTTCGGTTCCGGGCGTGCCTCCGTCGTTGCCCGAGAGCCCCCACCGGACGGTGGGGAGAAGCCGGTGGACCCTCCAGCGACGGTGCCGACCGGCTCGCTTCCCGCAGAGCGGTGCCGCCGCGTTCGGGTGGAGGCTCCGCCTCGTAAAGGCAAAGCAAGCGTCCCGGCCTGGCAGGGCCATGCTCAGCAGGCGATGTTCGTCTGGGATTAGTTCAAGGAGGGGGGCGTTCAAGCCTGCTCGCTCCTCTTGGCCTGGAAGCTCAACGCGGGGGAGGGAGTTGCTGACGAACCGCCTCCGACGAGTTTGCGGCAAGCCGGCCCATTCTCGGCGGTCGGCTGCGCTGCCGCTTCGCCCCACGTTTTTCGATCCCGCGCTCCGCGCGGGCAAATGGGGTCAACAACTCCCGGATCAAGGGTGTGCCGCCCCTTCGTCAGAGCCCTACGGGTTCGGCGGTGTGATGCGAAAGGAACGCCGTCAGGCCGGGACCACGACAAAGCTGCCGGTGGGTTCCAAGCTTTCCCGCGATGCGCAAAAGCGGTAGCCCGTGGCCCTCCGTGCGCCTTCGTCTTCTGGGCAGTGCAACACGGTGGGTTCAGCCTGGTCCGCTTCCCGCCAGCCGGTGAGGCCGAGGGGATGGTCGCCCACATCAACACCTCGTTTCAACGCACCAAGGGGGCCGCTGCCGCAGGACGTTTCGTGAGCGGGGTGGCAATCGGCGGCCGCGGCGAAAGTGTGAACCTCCCCCGATTTTGCTTCTCGGGGGAAAGTACATGCGTGACGCCAGACCGGCTCCATGCTAGACCCTGCACCATCTCCCGTTATGCATTAAGCTTGCGACGGGCCACGCTTCTTCTGGATCACGAATCAGGAGCGTCATCCTTTATGAGTAATCCACGCTTGGGCGCTTTGAAGGGCTTCTATCCGCCTCCCATTCAATGCGTACCGAAAGGCTCTGCATCTCTAGACGTCTCGCCCTCCGGCATTGCTTTTTTAAAAAGAAAGGAAGGGTTTTCTGGCCATCTCTACAACGACAAGGCGGGCCACTGCACCATCGGTTACGGTCACTTGGTCCACTTGGGTCAGTGTGACGGGAGCCTCGCTGAAGCAAAGTTTGCGAAAGGCATCACGCGGCCCGAAGCCGCTAAACTAGCGTCTGCGAACCTTGTCAAGTACGTCGATGCGGTACGGCTCGCTGTAAACGTCGAACTGACACAATACGAATTCGATGCGTTAGTGAGCTTCACCTACAATCTCGGCGCGAACATTCTTCACCCAAAGGGTCATGGACCATCATCCCTGCTGCGCCATGTGAATGCGGGCGAATGGGCCCTGATTACGGCGTCATTCATGAAGTACGTCAACGTCCGGAATCCGGAGACTAAAAAGCTGGAATTCAGTCAAAGCTTGGCTAATCGCAGGTTTGAAGAAGCCAGATTGTTTCTGTTTGGCACGTATTAGCTGGTGGTTGCTCTCAGCCGGAAGGGTCACGGGATCAGCTTTCGCGGAACGCAGGTGCCGCGGCCAGGATTAGCCAGGACGCGACGTCTAGCCGCCCGTGGGCTTCTCCTTGCCATCCTGGTTTTGCGGCGGAAAGGCGAAGTGCTTTCAAACGCAAAAAGCAGTCACTTCCCGGCTCTAGTCCAAGCGCCGGCCGTCAAGGCAACGGAATAAAAAGCGAGGCTTTGCGAGCGGCTTTGTGCCGGATGCCGACCTTGACCCGCCGCAGCGGAGCCTGCACCCCACCGACGTTCCTGGCCGAAACGCGCGCCCGGTGCGAGAGCACGGAACGGTGGCCCCGGTCCCGCCGACAAAGGGAGGCGGAACCCCAAACCCGAACGGCCGCGACAAACCCCTGCCGCGGCCCTTTAACCCAACTTCTGCAGGCGGCAGGAACCAGGACGGAGAGCCCGGTGCCAGGGGCAGGGGAGCATCAGCGCGCCTGGGGCCGGCCCGCGAAATAGGTCTGGACGCCCCAGACCAGGCCAGGGTTGCCCAGATGGGAATGAACAAGCGGAGCATGTCCAGGCTGTGGCCCCCGTGTGTCGCAAAGTCGATGGCCAGACACAGGACCCGATTTTCCGCCACCAGCATCGTCCCGTTAAACGGTGCGGGGAGGTTTCCATTCCGGGCAGGCAAACCGGCCAGGGCGTTGATCTTTAGGTGCGCCGCGCTCACCACCACGGCCGTTGATACGAATGCTGCAGAGGGAAAAGAGCAGATTATTGCTGCCCGAATGGGGTGACAGGCAAACTAGCCCCTGGAAATGTTCGATTTGGGTTTCATCCTGCCGATAAGGGCAAGCGCCAACAGTCGAGTCGTACGGAGGCGCTGCAAGGGACGAATGTTCAAAGGAGGAGGAGGCCGCCCTCAAACTCAATCCAGGATTTGGCCGATTCCTTAATGGAATGGCAAAGCCATCGACCGGTGTACGGAGTGCCACTAGCTCGTTAGCGAT
>DASWVC010000147.1:0-7294 GCA_036401335.1 Chthoniobacterales bacterium | reverse complement strand
ACCTCCAGATCGCCCACCGCGTTCGGGAGGGTAAGAAGGTGCGTCCGCAGGTCATCGCGACCTTGGGCCGGCTCGACGGGCTCCAAGCCAGTGGGCAACTGGACCGGCTGATGCGTTCGGGCCTACGGCACTGCCAGGCCTGCGCGGTCCTCGATGCCCAGGCGGCCGGGGAGACCCACCCGGTGGCGGTGCGCCGCATCGGGCCCGACCTGGTCTTCGGGCGCTTGTGGCAAGCGAGCGGCCTCCCCGACGCGTTGCGCTCCCTGCGCAAAGGGCGGCGCTTCGAGTTGGACGTCGAACGGGCCCTCTACCTGACGGTGCGTCACCGCGGCCCGCAACGCATGGCCGTCGCCTCGGGCCTGCGGGTGCATGAAATCAGCGAGGTGGCCGATTGATACCTGAGCGCGGACGCGCTCAAAGCCGCCAGCATTGACCTGATCAATTTCGCCAACCGTTTGCCCCTGAGCCGGGTGTATGGCCGAGGATCGAGTTGTTCGGCCGACAGGGTGCGCTTCTACGTGCCCGTTAACCTGTTGGCCGCCGACTACAGCCACGTGCTCCAGGGCCGGGGTGTGACGCTTTACGCCCACACCGCCGACAACTGCTTGCGCCTCCACCAGCAACCAATCCCGTGCCGGCTGCGGGAAGCCGCCTTCGTGCTTGACGGCCTGCTGGAACACGACACCGAGCTGGATCCACGAACCTGCTACACCGACACCTCAGTCGTCATGGCCACCGCCGCCCTGCTGGGCGTCGAGTTAGCCCCGCGCATCCGGGACATCCACGACCAGACGCTTTACAAGATCGACCACAGCCAACGTTACCCTTACCTGGACCCGATCCTCACGGGGACGATCAAAGCGCACCGCATCCCACCAGCCTGGGACGAGGTGGTGCGCTTGGTTGCCTCCCTGCGCGCACGCGTCGTCTCGCCTTCCTTGGCGCTGCTGCGACTCACCCGGTGCCCGAGGTCGTGCCGGAGCCGCCGCCCGATTGGTCACCAACCTACGCGCAGATCGCAGCCGACATTCAACTCGGTATCAACGACGCCACTGCCGCCCACCGTCTCATCGCGGACTTCTGGGAGCGTGGTGAGCGTGGCGGTGGGTGAAGCCCCTGTGCTCGGGTCTCTTGCGTGCCCGACCCGCGCGGATAGAAATGCACGCAGTTGTCCGCATCTGTGTGCATTTCTATTCAGGACGTGAGCGGGTGCTGGTCGCCCGGATCTCTTGGTGTACGCACGCCACGGATCGTCTCGACGCCGCAAAGAGAAACCGCAAGGTGACGTTGCCGCCCGGCACCACACCTATGAAATGGATTCTTTCGCTGGCTGCCGTCGCCTGGTTCTACCGTTGCGGCGATACGCCGTGGACGTTCTACGGCGGTCCGGCGGTTTTCGGGCTCTTTGGCCTGCATGCTTGCCTGGCGGCGGCCACTGTACCGACCAGGGACAGCCAGTTCGTGCTCGTTCCGGCCAGAAAGCCGCACACGTTCGTGCTCAAAGGGCTGACCTCGGACCCCAACGAATTCTGCCGCGGCTGGCTGATCCGCGGCAAAACGGGCTGCGGCAAAACTAAGAGCGGCATCCTGAACATCATGTTCCAGGTGTTCACCAACGAGCCCGGCTGGGGAGGGGTGTGCATCGACGAGAAGGGATTTTTCTGGGAAACGCTCTGCCCCATGGCCCGGCACTTCGGGCGCGAGCAAGACTTCCTGTTCTTACAGGTGCACCCAGAAGGGGCTGGAAACGATTGGAAGCCATCGGCGTGCTTCAACTTGCTCTCCGATGGGCGTATCCCGTACTCGACGTACGCCAAGGCGGTGGTCGACACGGCCACCTCGCTCGGCCAGAAGACCAGCAATTCGTTCTTCAAGGAACAAGCCGAGACCCACATCGGCAAGGCCATGGAGTTGCTCGAAGAAGCGGGGTTCCCAGTGACCATGACCAACGTGCTCGACGTGCTCATGAACAACGTGGACGCGCAGTCGGGCGAGCGCTGCATGGACCTGTGCCTGGAGGTACTACGCGAGAAACTCGATAACCGCCGGTGAGTGGAGGTGTACAACCACTTTCAGGAGAACTACACGAACATCGCCCCGGAGCAGCGCGACGGCGTGAAGGGCACGATTTCCAATTACTTGAAGAATTATGCGCCGCACGACATTGCGCAGGTGTTCTGTCCGACGGCCAATTCATCGAGTTCGCCGACATCGACCGGGGCAAAATCTTCTGCATCGCCATGCCGCAGAGGTACCAGACCGAGCGGCGCTACATCTCGACCTTCCTGAAGATGCTCTACTATGGCCACGTCCTGCGCCGGTTCGACAAACCCGAGGCCGATCGGCGAAAAGACAATCTGCTCATCCTCTGGGCGGACGAGGCGCAAAACAGCGTCACGGCGGCCGAGGACGGCCTGAGCGACTACAATTGCGTGGACAAAATCCGCGAGGCGGGCGGCACGGTGGTCGCGGCCACGCAGTCCACGACCTCGTTCATCCCGGCTCTGGGAAAGGACAAGGCCAAGGTATTCATGCTAAATTTGAGCAATCAGCTTACCTTCCTCTCGGCGGATGAAGAAGACGCCAAGGATGCCGCCGACTTCATCGGCCAGCGCGAGGTGGTCAAGAAATCTTGGAGCACCTCGGGCGGACGCACCAGCTATAACTTCAATAGGGTGGACCAACACCAGGTCAAGCCGCACCGGCTGCGTAAGCTGCGTAACCACCAATGCTACCTGGTCCACTGCAACGGTCAGCTCAAGAAGGTGTACCTGGAGCCGATTGAACCCGACGGGCGGATCTCGCCGTGGTTTCCCAACCCGCCGGCTGCCAAGCTTTGGAGGTGGTTGCTGGCTGCGTGAGGCCGGAACGTGGTCTAGAGAGTGAAGTCGCGCGCAGATTTCATCAACTTCAAGTCGCGCGGCTCTTTCGGCGGGACTGGCCTTCGTGGGTCGGACCTACCGTGGAAGGTTCGGGTTATTTCCCGCCAGGATCGTTTTCGCTCGCAGACTCACGAATTCCCCAAAGCTTTGTCCGTTCCGGGCTTGGGGGACCACTCACCCGCTGCCGCGACATGGCGGGAGTAACCCTCAACGTCAGCCAAGGAGGCGGCATCGACGAGGCGATTCATTCCTGCGTCGAGCCGTGGTTCGAGTTGCAGTGTCAGGCACGACGACTTTTCCACCGGCCGTGGAGCCAAGCGGCGAACATCGAGGGAAAAAACCGAGGCAAAGGCATCGGGATTTGGCTACACTCGAAGAACCGGTTATGGGAACAGAGGCACGTGGACGGAGAACCATCTTTTATCCTGCCTCGCTCCGCGCAGCTCGTGGGTAACCCGGTGTACCGGTGAGTTCCGAAAGGAGAACAGACGCTTTGCGGAAAGCGGCTGAGATCACTGGTAATGATGACGCTATGGGCCAATCTTCTTCAACCTCTGAGCAAGCCAGCCTGCCGCCACTCTGCCACGATCTGCTCGTAGCTCATGTCCGAACGAGTTGGGAGCGCCGCAATGCGCTCCGGTTCGCCGCTGGCGTAAACCTCCGCCGCGATCTCCATCGCCTGTGCTTCGCTCAGGCTCGTGCCCTCGATCACCGCGCTCGCGTGGGCGTCCCGCGCGTCGTCGCGCTGAACCGATGTCAGCGTCGATGGGAGGATAAGGGTACTCGCTGGCATACCCTTACCCTATCCTCATCGTAGCGCGCTGTCATGCCTAAAGACACATCCGAACGCTCCGAGGCCGACTGGCTCAAAATCCAGCCTCTCGGCATGTGCGAGCGCGTCGTCACCAAAGCCGATTACGACCAGGCGGTTCACGTCAATCTGCTGCTCGCATTGGGTTGGGTGCGCGCCAACCCGACTTTGCACCCCGCACCCGACTACATTCGTGCCGTCCACCGGCTCCTCTTTGATGGCGTACATCCTTGGGCGGGCGAACTGCGCCGCCCCGGTACGCCGCCCGTCGGCATCGGTCCGAATCTCGTCGGAGCCAGCGCCGAGCGGATCGAGCGTGAACTGGCGATGCTCCGGGCACAAACGCAGGAACTGGCCGCTGGCCCCTGGCGGGATGATCCTTTCAGCGTCGTGGCTTTTTCCCACGCACGATTCGAGCGCATCCATCCTTTTCTCGATGGCAACGGTCGCGTGGGCCGTTTGCTGGTGACTTCCCAGCTTGCCAGTGTGCTCGGCCCGGGATTGCAACGGGAGCCGCTGGCGCGCAAAGCATACCTCGCGGCGCTGCGCGCCACCGACAAACATCTCCTCGGTCCACTCGCCGCCTTGTTACGCGCCTACGCCGGGCAGCCGTTGCCTGCACGGCCGGAGGCGATCTTCTCACCTTTCAGCATGGCACCTCGCGTGGCCGAGTTGGCTGACGACGACCGACTGACCGTGGCGCAGGAAGTGGAACTGACCCGGCGGCCGGCCGCTCTGCTGCACCGCAGGCCACGGCAACCGGGAAAACACCCGGATGCGCCAAAACCTTCTTCCTGAGTGGCACCGAACCAACCCGCGGAAAACCGGAACGGCGACGTGGACGCGATTTAGGTTGTCGATTCAGCAGAAATCATGGGAGGCCATGTTTTCCAGCGCCGGCACTTCCAGGCGTTCGATGTGTTCGGCGCGCACGAGCGGCAAACCGCGCCGGGTCTGCACCGGCCCGGTGATCCGCAGGAAATTCTCCATGGTGACCGTCAGCCGCGTCTTCTTGAACAAGTCGGGGGAAACGATCACGTTGGCAATGCCGGATTCATCTTCCAGGCCGATGAACACAAATCCTTTCGCGGTGCCCGGCCGCTGCCGGCGGCCGACCACCCAGGCCACTGTGATTGTATCGCCGTGGGCTGCGAGAGGCACATCCTGCGCCCGCCACACGTCCGGCAAGGCGGCACACATCAACTTCATGGGGTGCGGCCCGGTGGTCAATCGTTGCGTGCGATAATCCGCCCGCATCCGTTCGACCGGGTTCATGGGCTGCAATGGCGACGCGGGCACTTCAAATTGCGACGTTGGATCGAAGCGCGAGAACAAGCGTGCTGGATAAACTGCCCAAAAGCCTCCAGAGCCGAGCCAAGGAAAGGTTGCATGACTTGTACCTGGCCCCCACGCACCAAGCTGCCTTGGCCGCCTACGACCGGTTCCTCACGAACTATCAGCTCAAATACCCCAAGGCTTGCCATTGCCTGGAAAAGGACAAAGTGGTGCTTTTCACGTCCTACAACTTCCCGGCCGAACATTGGTCGCATTTGCGGACCACCAACCCGGTTGAATCCACGTTTGCCACCGTCCGGCTCCGCACGAGAGCGCACCAAAGGGTGTGGGTCGCGCGTCGCCACGCTGACGATGGTGTACAAGCTCGAGCTAGAAGCTCAGAAGGCGTGGCGCCGCCTTAACGGAGCCGACCAGATCGCCAAAATCATCGCCGGAACCCGCTTCGTGGATGGCGTCGAAATCACCGAGAATCAGCAGGCCGCTTAGTCACAGAGAATTAAGGATGCGTCGCCGCCCCATACACAACATTTGACAATATCTCGCTCCGCAACGGCCGAAAGCGATTTCTCCTCTCCCGCTTGTTGGAATGCCAGTCGTCATCGCCGGTCAAGTTGATGTGTTCTTTTTGCTTGGTGCCGCAGCGCGCACTGGTTATACTTGCCGGTTCGCCCCAACACCCCCTAACTAAATCAAATAGGAGAATTTCACCGTGTCGGATATGTCGCTTGACCAGACGATTGGCGGCCCCTCCCCGTCGGCATCCGCGAAGGGCCCGCCGGTCTCACCCGAGCTATTCTGGGAAACTGCCTGGGGCTTTCAGAAGACGGCCGCCATCAAGGCCGCCATCGAACTGGATGTCTTCACCAGGATCGGAGCCGGGGCCCATGGGCTGGCAATGCTCTCCGAACAAACCGGAGCTGCGCGGCGAGGTCTCCGCATCCTGTGCGACTACCTGACGATCTCCGGTTTCCTCGAGAAGCTGGGCGAGGATTACCACTTGACGCCCTCAAGCCAAGCCTTCCTCAACCGCCGGTCGCCGTCCTATTTCGGCGGCGTCCTTGATTTCATCGCCTCGCCCCAGATGATTGGGCGATTTCTCGACGACCCCGCCTCGTTCGTCCGTAACGGGGGCGCGGTTGAGCTCGCCAATGTCGCGCCAGACAATCCTGTGTGGGTAACCTTCGCCGAAACCTTTGCCCCACTGGCCGCCCCGATCGCGGAGGCTCTGGCCGCCCACGTCGCCTCGTGGCCGCAACCTCCACGAAAGGTTCTCGACATCGCCGCTGGCCACGGAATGTACGGCATTGCCGTTGCCAAGGTGGCGCCGAATGCCGAGATCGTGGCTGTCGATTGGCAGGCTGTGCTGGCGATCGCCGTGCGCAACGCGGAGAAAGCGGGCGTCGGCGACCGCTACCGCACGATCGCCGGAAGCGCCTTCGAGGTAGACTGGGGCAGCGGCTACGAGCTCGTACTTCTGCCGGGTTTTCTTCACCATTTCGACCACCAAACCTGCGTGGCGCTCCTCGCGAAGGTTCGCGCTGGCCTTAGTACCGAGGGCCAGGCATGGGCGGTCGAGTTCGTGCCGAACGAAGACAAGGTGTCGCCAGCGCCGATGCCTGCTGCGTTCGCTTACACCATGCTTGCAACGACGCCGAAGGGCGACGCCTACACGGCATCGGAACTGAACGCGATGGCGCGAGATGCAGGGTTCCGTGGAGCCAACGTCACTTCCCTGACCGCCGGACCCGAAAGCCTGGTAACCTTCGAGCGGTGAGCCGGGACATCCGCGCGAGCGCGGGGACGACCGCGACGACCACAAGCCCCGGGCTCGGTAAGAGGCAACATCATCGGATAATAGAAGGCGTCAGCTCAGGAACCCAAAACTTATGTACGCTAAGGTGCGGGCGAGATCCTGAGCGGCCGGAAACCGCCCTGCTCGACGTGTTTGTTCTACCGCCAGGAGTAATCGCTGGTGAGGTCAATGTGGTTCCAATGGACCGGCGCGACATGCTTGAGTAAGGTTTCGTCGACTTGCCGCCCTTTTTGGCGAAGCGCCCCAATCGCACGTTCCAGATTAACGGTATTCCACAGGATAATCGCGGCGACCACCAGGTTGAGGCCGCTTGCCCAAGTTTCGCAGTTTCAAGCCGATCTTAAACGGTTAGCGGGCTCGCGAATTTGCGAGACCCGCTCCAGGAGCGGGTTTGCGCGTTGAAAAGGGGTTAGGAACTCAAAAATGCCGTGCAAACTATTTTGTCCTTTTTTCGGTTTGCTCTGGAAGAACAATGTCCAAGGCGGGTGCTTT
>DASWVC010000146.1:0-5795 GCA_036401335.1 Chthoniobacterales bacterium | reverse complement strand
TTCTTTTACAACCACCAACAATTCCGCCCACCGGTTGCACCTGTTCGTGAACGTTTCCTTGATGGACTCAGAGCAGGAGCCTCTCGACGAGCGGTTCATGTTTTTTGAGACCCGGCCGGGCCATTCCCAGACCGCTTCCATCGAATCCGACATTCCCCCGGCGATACCCGAAGCAGGGGAGAGGCGCGCTTGTTCTTACCGGATGCACATTCGGGACGATGCCCTGAACAGAACGTATGAGAAGGAAGGTCTCATCCAAGGAGTTCCAGTCATCCACCAGCGAAGCTGACCGCCGCGAATTCCGGCGTCGCGAAGTTGCACATTGCATCATTAGCCTGCATTCTCGCCATCCCCAGGAGCGGGATTTTATGGCTGCAGGATTACCGACTTTCCGACCCACGAAGCCGCCTTGCTTCCTATGAGGACGGCATTGCCTTTGGCCTCGAACAGCTGCGGGCGTTCAACCCTACGCACATCGTCGGCTGCCTGGGACCGCAGTCCGTGGAAATTCTTCGCTACGTTTCCACGGGTGTTTCACGCGTGGGAATGGCGCAGACAGACGATCCGCCCGTCTACTGGATTCTGGCGCACTATGCCCCGGTTCTTGACGCAACGATGGGTGTGTCGCATCGTTCCGGTGACGTAGTTCGCACTTTCGCGCAGTTGCGCAATAAGCCGATCTGCTACCAGCCTTATGTTCTCGTGGTGAGTGACCTGCCTAAGTGGTGCATCCGGCAAGTTTTTGAGTTGACTTGGTGGGGTGAAACCGGGACAAGCAACTCGCTGTCGAACGCTGCCGCATGGGCGGGATCCCGGTCGAGGAAGGCCTGAGCTGGCGCAAGCAAGCGGCCTGGTTCAGTACGGAGTGGGTGGACCTCGACTTCGCCCAAGAAAGGCGGCCATCGAGCGGCTCGACACCGCGCCGCCGGCAAAAGGGGGGAGTCCAGCGCGCGAACCCTTGCGGCGTTTTGGTTATCTCAAAAGGACAGAGGTCTTGCAATCCTCATCGGCATCTTCGCAGGCTTGACATGCCCTGTCGTGACAAGATAGATGATACCCTCAAGGTCCGGGCTGCAGGACAGAAGCCCGGAGTGCTCGTATGGCCTGTGGGTAGCCGGGGACGCCAAGGCAGTATAACCTCTTGTTCCAGAACCGACTTACGATGGCCAAATCTACAGAGCGTGAAATCAACCCGCAGAGGTGCGAACAATCCAGGCGTCGTTTCCTGCGCAACGCCGGCATCGGGGCAGCCTGCCTCCCCTTCCTTGGGTCTTCTGCTGATGCCGCAGACGCGCCGTCGTCCACCCCTACCAGGAATCCCTGGCCCAGCTACCCGGCTTACAAGTTTGCCTTTGTCTGTCACGTGACTGCCGACGTCTTCTTTAATGCCGTCCGAGCAGGGGCGAGCGACATGTGCGCGCTCCTGGGTACTTCCTACACCTGGACCGGCTCCGAAAACGACATCATTCCCGAGATGGTCAATGCGTTCAAGGTCGCGATGACCAATAAGGTCGACGGAATCGCGGTCGCTGTGGTCGACCCCAAGGCTTTCAACGGCGTGACCGATGAGGCGTTGGGCAAGGGAATTCCTGTCGTTGCCTACAATGCCCAAGCTCCGGCCGGTGCCGGCAGCCACGTATTGTCCTACATTGGTCAGGACCTCTTCCAGGCCGGAGTGGCAGTGGGCAAGCGCATCCTCACCGACGTCAAGAAAGGGGATTTGGTCGGCGGCATGATCAGCGTGCCGGGTTCGCTCAATGAGCAGCCGCGCATGGACGGTGCCGCGAGCGTGTTCAAGTCGGCCGACATCGACTTCGTCCAGGTCGGTGTCGGCGCCACCGAGGGTCCCGCGCTCGCCTCGATCCAGGCTTGGTATCAAGGACATCAGAAGGTCAAGTTCATGTTCTCGAGTGGCGGAAGCAACGGCGTCGCCGTCGCGAAGACGATCCAGAAACTGGGCTTGGCGGCCAAGGGCATCGGCGGCGCTGCCTTTGACGTCGGGCTTCCCGTGTTGGAGAATATCGCCGCGGGTAACTTGGCATTTACGGTCGACCAGCAGGCCTACCTCCAGGGCTCCATGGCGATCTACCAGCTGTTCCTCTACAACATCTCGGGCGGACTGATCACGCCTACGGACTACAACACCGGCTTCAAGTATGTGACCAAAGACACCGTCAACGCTTACCTGCAGAATAAGGATACTTGGGAAGGCTCGAGTCCGTCGCCGGTCGTGTTCCCCCGGCCAAAATCCATCAGCTTCTAGTCAGCCCAATCGCGGTCTGTACGAGGTCTGTACGAGTTTGCCACCGGGGTATCTAGCGTATGAATTCGAACGCCCTGGCGCCGCGCGACGTGAGCCACCGGCTGTCTGGACCGGGTGTGCGGCGGCTCATCGGCCAGCACCTGAGCGAGTTGGTTGGTATCCTGGTCGCGATCGCGTTGGCAGTCTTCTTTGCGATCGGGTCCCCGAACTTCTTCACATTCGACAACGCCCTGGTGCTGTCCCAGTTCATCGCACCCTTCGCCATCTTTGCGCTCGCCGAAGTGCCGGTCCTGATCCTGGGCGAGATCGATTTGTCCGTGGGCCAGATGTACATCGTATCGCCCTTTTTCGTGACGTACTGGAATCACGCCGGTGTCCCCGTGTTGCCAAGCATCGTCCTCGCACTGTTGGCATGCGCTGGGCTTGGGTTAATCAACGGCTTGGTCACCGTCAAGCTTCGCGTGCCGTCGTTTATCGCCACCTTGGGAATGGCCTTCGCCCTCAGGGGCATCGTCCTCATCTATTCGAACGGCGCGCCAACGAATCCGATCGGCTCGGACACGTTGGTCAACATCCTGGGCGGATGGTCCTGGTCCGAGGCCTTGTGGGCGCTGGGCATCGCCGCATTGCTGCATGTGATGCTGCGAGGGACGGCTTTCGGCCTGCACATCGTGGCCGTGGGGGGAAACACTGAGTCCGCCAGGGAATCGGGAATCAGCGTCGACTCGATTAAGACCTGGTGCTTCGTGCTCTGCGCGTTGCTGGGCGGGGTGATCGGTATCCTGGACGGTTATCACCTTGGCAGCCTCGACCCCGCCACCGATGGCTTGACCTTCACGTTCTATGGCGTGACCTCCGCGGTGATTGGCGGCACCGCCCTTACCGGAGGACGCGGCACCATGGTCGGTGCCTGTATCGGTGCGTGCGTGCTGGGCATGATCAAGGACGGGTTCCTCATCCTCGGCGCCAGCTCCTTTGCGCTCGACCTGGTCACCGGCCTGACGATCCTGCTCGCCATGATCCTCAATGTCCAGGTCGAGCGCGCCACTTCCATGAAGGGGCCGCGCAGGTCGTTCGCCCGCGCCCTCGGCTTGAGCTTTTCGATCTTCGCACCACACAGAAACGGAAGGGTGCGCTGATGACGCCAGGTGGCAACACCAGCGGACCGGCCGAGGACGTGCTACGCACCGAGCAGATCTCGATGGCCTTCGGTCCCGTGGTCGCGTTGCGGAGCGTGGACTTGCACCTGCAGCGCGGCGAGGTTCTGGGGCTGGTCGGCGATAACGGCGCCGGCAAATCCACGTTGGTCAAGATCTTGTCGGGCCTGCACAGGCCGGATGGCGGCCGCATCTACCTCGAGAACCAGGAGGTTAGGTTTCGTTCCGTGCAGGACGCACGCCAGCAAGGCATCGAGACTGTGTTCCAAGATCTGGCGCTGGTTGGTGAGCTGAGCGTGTACCACAATCTGTTTCTCAACCGCGAACACACCCGTGGCGGCTGGCTCCGGTTCCTCAACAACCGGGCGATGCGCGCCGCCGCGAGGCGGTTTCTGGACGACATCGGAGTCGACATTCCTTCCGTCGACACTCCGGTGGCGAAGCTGTCCGGCGGCCAGCGGCAGGCCATCGCGGTTGCTCGCGCGGTCCGCCAGGAGAACATCAAGGTCCTGCTGCTCGACGAGCCACTGGCGGCAATGGGCGCGAAGGAAACGTCCCTGATCATTGGGCTGATCAAGGGCCTGTCCAAGGAGGCAAACATCTCCATCATCGTCATAGACCATAACTACACACACCTCTTCGAAATCTGCGATCGCATCAACGTGATACAGCACGGTCAGGTGACGGTGGACAAGAGTTTAAGTGAGATCAAACTAGAAGAGCTCATCGAGTTTATGCTGCAAAGTTTCCGGCGGGACGTAGCCACGGGGGGTGCAAAATGACCCTGCTAACCCGTGCCCCCGGCTGAGCCCCCGGGATCATTTCCGACCCATTGCCCCAAAGCCAGCGCGAGTGTGCCCCGTCAAGAGACGCCTGCCTTCTCAGTCGCCTTCGCCCGCCGTTCGGCTCGGCCGGTGCAACGCCGTTCATCCCTTTTCAGGGAAAACGGTTCCCGGTGTCCGGCACTGACATGCCGGGAGTAACGTTTGGTACCGGCACGAGGGATGGCGGCCTGAGGTCGGTCGAAGGCGCCGCTTTTGGAACGGGAGGTTCCGGGATCGGCGAGGCGCTCGGAGTTCCCTCGGGCGGCACGGGAAGCACAGACCCTCCCGGGAGCGCTGAGGCAGTGTCAAGAATCAGGGGCAGCCCGCTTTGCGCTCCGATGACGACCACTTTCGCGTTTGCGGATTTCGCCAGATCCAGGGTGGCTTCGATCCCCCTCCACCGAAGAAAATTCGGTGAAATTCCCGGCGTGACGATGCGCTGGAAGTCCCGCACCCCTTCGGCCTCAATGCGCTTGCGTTCCGATTCTTTTTTCGCCACGGAGAGCACGTAGTCGTACTGGAGGGAATTCTGCTGTTGCGTGAGTTTTGCCTCGATTGCCTTCCTAATAACCTCAGGGATATCGATCTCCGTGATAAGAATGTCATCGATCAGGATGTACTTCAAACCCACTTCCCCCACGGCCTTTACCACTGCACTCTGCAGAAACGTGACGTTGGTGGAATAAATCTGGTCAATCGGCGTGCCTCCTACCACTTGACGCAGTGCCGTCTGAGTTTGTGGGATGACAATGGTTTGGACGTAATCGGGACCAATCTCGCGCTGCAAGTAGCCCAGGTAACGTACCTGCGGATGGTACCGGATTGAGGTCCGGAATTGGACGACCAATCCGTCCGAACTGATAACGGAGTATTTGTAAACCGCTTGTTGGATCCGTACGTCGTAATCGAAAACCTTGTCCCAGGGAAGTTTCAGATGAAACCCTTCCCGGAGCTCGTGCTTGACATCGGTTCCGCCGAAAAAAAGGCTGTAATACACGCCTCGATGGCCGGAGTCGATCGTCACAAAAATCCAGGGCCACAGCACGGTCAGCAAAAACACCAGGAAGACGGCGGTCAGCAGCACATTAAGATCGTTCCGCGCCCACCATCGGTGGAAAGGTCCGCCAAAGGGACGCGGTTCAGGTTCGGGTGGACCCGCGGCACCGCTCCCCCTGGAAGTTTGCACGACGAAGGCCATCGATTTTAGCAACAGTCACAGTCACCGTGACCGACACGGCGATCCACCCGGTTACGCCCGGCAGCTGCGAGTAAAATCAATCCGAAAAGCGGGGTGAACAGCAACGAGCTTATCAAATAAACCCAAAAGCCCAAAGGTCGGGTCCGGCCCACGACTCCGACCAGCAGGGAGAGACCAAGGTATGCCAGAACTAACATCATACACCCTTTGGACGGGCATGTTCTGCAGTTTGAAAACTTCCGGCAAGGATAAAATGATGCGCTGACCTCACCGTCGATGCCTTTGTGAACCGCAGCGTTTGCAGTGACCTAATCAAGGTAGAGTTTCTGGATGAGTGCCCCGGCATCGGGTTG
>DASWVC010000145.1:0-2610 GCA_036401335.1 Chthoniobacterales bacterium | reverse complement strand
AATTTCGGCCCACGCCTGCAACGGGTCTGCCACCTCAAGCGCATCCAACAGCGCAACGACGTTCTCGTGATTGAAAAACGTTCCAAAATGGACGACCCGGCCCTGCCCTTTCCGGTTCAGCGTAACGGCCGGTTGGCCGGCGTAATAGTCCGACGCGTAAGCGGCCAGCGCACCGGCCTGCTCACCCTCAATGGCCAACACCTCGTTAAAGGTGGGCGCTGCGACCGAGGACTCCGCCTGATGGAAACGCATCGAGGAGGTCTCGCCCGGCGCTACCGTCGTGAAGTCCGCGACCCGCGCCCCCACCAACTGCTCATAAAACGCGCGCCCCGCTGCATCGTAACACCAATGGTTTCGATCCCGGTACCCGCTCCAGCAACCAAAGACGAGCGTGCCCCCGCCCTCGACGTAGCGCTGCAAGATTCCGGCATCGTCGCCGGTCAAAATGTGCGCATGGGGAAAGAACACCACCTTGTACCGGGCAAGGTCACTCCCGTTGTGGATCGTGGCAAGGTCCCTGCGGTCAACGGCCAAATGCCGTTCGGAAAGTGCCTGGTAAACGGCAAGCTCGGCCGCCTCGCGGTGTCGCCCGGTAAAGCTTTCGATCTCGGCGTGCGCCTCATTGTCGAAATCGTAAAGGAGCGCCGCCGGGGGTGCGCACTCTGTCCCGAGCAGGATCGGCGACAGGCGCTCGATTTCGGCCCCGAGTTGTTTCGCCTCTTTCAGGCGCCAGGAGTTTCGCTCGTCGTGGTAAAGCAGCCCGTTCCAGTGCGCCTCCGAGCCGTACGGCAGGGAGCGCCAACGAAAATAAATTAACCCGTCCGCCCCATTCGCGATGGAGTTCCAACACCAGAGGCGCATTTGCCCGGGCTTCGGCGTGGGGTGCAGGTAGTCCGGGTTGCCATTTAGAAGGCCGCCGATTTGTCCGCTGGGTCCGCTCTGCTGCTCGAGCACGAGAAATTTTCGTGAGACGCCGCGCACTTTGGCAAGGTACCTGGACTGAAATCGATCCCGGAAATGCCTGGGCAGGGTAACGTCACAAACCTGAAACGCCGGATAGGAATCATAGGAGAGAAAATCGACCGCTTCCTGCACGAGACGGGGGAGGTCGACTTTTTTCATGCCGTGGAAGGCGTTGTGGGTCACAAACTGGTGAGGCGCAATCCGCTTGAGGATCTCGTACTGGGCGGCCGCAAACCGCACGGCAGAAGCGGAAGTGAACCGGTAAAAATCCAGGAGCAGGCTTGGGTTCTGGTAAGTGACGGTGGGCTTGGGCAGGCAGACCTGACCCCAGTCGGTGTACGTCTGAGACCAGAACGCGGTGCCCCAGGCTTGGTTCAGGGCATCCAACGTGCCGTACCGCTGCCGGCACCAGGCCCGGAAAGCCTGATGGTCGCTCTCTGCAAAACTGACATCCAGATGGCAGTTCAACTCGTTGTCAATCTGCCAGCCGATAACGGCGGGATGGCTTTGGTAATGGCGCGCCAGCGCCTCGGTGATGGCGCGCGCTTTGTCCCCATAGGTGGCCGAGGTGTAATTGTAGTGGCGCCGCGAGCCGTGCGCGAGGCGGGTTCCGTCATAACTGGCGCGCAGCACTTCAGGGTAACGTTCCGTTAACCACGCCGGCGGCGTGTACGTGGGCGTGCCCATGATGGCGCCAAGGTTGTGCCGCCCGCATAGCTCCAGCGCACGATCAAAAACCGAGTAATCGTAGTGCCCCTCTTCAGGTTCCCAAACGCTCCAGGCACCTTCACCCATGCGGACCACGTTCATGCCGGTCTCTGCGATCCGCGCCAGGTCGGTGTCCCAACGAGCTTCCGGCCACTGTTCGGGGTAATAGACGACGCCGTAGAGGAACGTGCCTCCCTGGTAATGCTTTTCCATGAAAATCTCTTAACCTTTGGTCGCGCCCGCCGTTAAGCCGCCACGCCAATATTTTCCAAGCGCAACAAACGCGATCAGAAGGGGCAGCACGCTGATCAGAGAACCGAGGGCAATCAAATTGTAGACCGGTTTACCGCCGGCCGTGCTGCTCACGCTATTCCAGACGTTCAACCCAAGGGTAAGTGGGTAAAGCTTGTCCTGACTCAGGACAATCAGAGGTAAAAAGAAGTTGTTCCACGCCCCGACGAAGCCCAGCAACCCCACCGTGACCAATCCGGTTTCCATAAGCGGCATTCCGATCCGCCAGAAGATCTGGAATTCCCCGGCGCCTTCCAGCCGCGCGGATTCAATCAACTCGTTCGGAAGTGAAGAATCCCAAAAAACCTTCATCAGGTAGAGACCGAACGGGTTAACCAGACTCGGCAGGATGACACCCCACATCGTGTTAACCAGCCCGACTTTGTTCAGGAGCAAAAACAACGGCAGCACCAGGGCCGTCGACGGCACCATGATGGTGCCCAAAATGAAATTGAACAAAAACTGTTTGCCAGGAAAATCGTACTTTGAAAATGCATAACCGCCCAGTGCACAGATAAAGGTGCTGCCCGCGGCAATGGACGTGGCGTAAAGCAGTGAGTTGCCGAACCAACGAAGAAAGATGCCATCCTGGTAAGCAAACAGCGCGGTCAGGTTTTCAAAAAAGTGCGGAGGGTTCGCAAACCAGAA
>DASWVC010000144.1:0-22072 GCA_036401335.1 Chthoniobacterales bacterium | reverse complement strand
GCGCAGTAAGTCGAAATTTGCGCGTCCGTACATCTGCCGTTTGAGGAGTTTAAGTCTGGTGGAGGGTAACGGCGGCACGCCGTCTGGCCAAGCAGCTAAGGCCGCCTGGAGGCGCCGGACGCCACACGCGCGGCCCGATTCTGGCCAGGGCCGTGCGCGGTTGGTTCAGGGGGTTGAAGCTCAATCAGAAAAAGCACCATCCCGGCGCCGAGAAGCAGGTCCGCCACCCAGAGCGCAGCGTTGCCGAGCGGCGGCGTGACGACCGCGCCGAGGGCGGCTCCGGCGAGGAACGCAAGGCAGACGGCTCCAAAACCAAACGCCTGGCGCGCGGCCGCCGCACCGCGTTCTTCCACGCCGTTACCCCAATATGGTCTTCCCTGCCGGAGGTCGCTAAGGGCCTCGCTCCCCTGCCGGGCTTGCTATTCGGAACAATATGCTTGAAAGCCATGCCTCGCGAATCCCAAGATCCTACCACTTTTGTTCCGGGCAACGGATTGCCTCCAGCGCGGGCAGAACGCCAATGCTCCCTAACGCGATTGCACAAATGCGGAAGCACGTTTATGAACGACGAAAAACCGACCGTTGCGCCCGCGGAACCATCCGTAGTGCCCGCGGCCGGGGTCAAGCCGGCCGGCAAACGCCGGCGTTGGCTGCTTGCGCTCGCCGGTTTGGCAGCCGTAGGGATTGTCTGCCTGGGCATTCCGTTCATCTCCCACGCGTTCAACACGGTCTCAACCGACGACGCGTACGTAAACAGTTACGTGACATTTGTCGCGCCGCGCGTGGCGGGCCAGGTGGCCCGCGTTCTGGTGGAGGACAACCACCGCGTAAAGACCGGGGAAGTGCTCGTCGAGCTTGATCCTGAACCTTACCGGGTGCAGGTCGCGATCAAGGAGGCGGCCGTCAATTCGGCCCGCGCAGAACTCGTGGCCGCCGACGCTGCCGTGCGTGGATTGGTTGCCCAAACCCGCGGCCTGCGGTTCAAGCTCCTCCATGCGATTGAAGACGTGGACAACCAGGTCGCGCTGATCCGGGCCCGCGCTGCCACCTGGCAACAGAGCAAAGCGGCCCTCGTCCTGGCCCAGGCGGAGTTTGACCGGACCAACCACCTGCTCGCGAGCAAGGTGGTGAGCGCCGAGGAATTCGACCAGAAACGGGAGGGACTCGACGCGGCCACCGCCCAGGTCAGCCAGGCGTTGGAAAGCGTCTACCAGGCGCGCGCCGCGCTCGGGCTGCCCGGCATACCCCCGCCAGGCACCAGCCTCACTGACGTGCCCACAGACCTTGACCAGACCTTCTCCTCGGTTCGTCAGGCGCTGGCGGAGTTGCTGCAGAGCGCCGCGCCGCTCGGCATCGTGCCGACGTCCTACGACCTCAGCCCGAAACAAACGCTGGAGGAGTTCTACCGGCGCGATCCCGGCGGCGACATCAACCGCATTTATGCCGGCATCATCAAAGGCGCGCCCGGTTTGAAGAAAGCCGAAGCGGCCCTGCAGCAAGCGCAGCGGGACCTCGACCAGGCGCAACTTGACCTACGCTATTGCACGGTCGTGGCAGAGATCGAAGGCGTCGTCACCCGCCGCAACGTCAACCCCGGCAACAACGTGCAGGTGGGCCAGAACCTTATGGCCCTCCGCTCGCTGCGCGACGTCTGGATTGACGCAAACTTCAAAGAAACCCAGCTCCGCAACCTCCGGATCGGTCAGCGCGTGACGCTGGCATTGGACATGTACGGGGGCAAGCGCACGTTTGAAGGCCGCATCTCCGGATTTACCATGGGCACAGGCTCGACCCTGGCGCTTCTGCCAGCCCAGAACGCGACGGGCAACTTTGTCAAAGTGGTGCAGCGGCTGCCCGTGCGGATCGACGTCCTGAACTACGATCCAGACAACGTGCCGCTCTTTGTCGGACTTTCGGTCACGCCCACGGTGGACCTCAAAGCGGCGCCCACGGGCCCCAACGCAGGCAGATTTCTCCAGGAACCCAGCCAGCCCGCCAGGGTCGGCCCGCCCCCGTCGACCAACCCGTGAGCACCCAAACGCCCGCCGTCTCCGCCCCAAGCGCGACGGCCAAACCGCGGACCTTCAACCCGTGGTTAATCGCGATCGCCGTGGTCGTGCCCACGTTCATGGAGGTATTGGACACCACCATCGCCAACGTTGCGCTCCGCTACATCGCCGGCGGGCTTTCCTCGGCCGTGACGGACAGCGAGTGGGTCATCACCAGTTACCTTGCCGCCAACGCCATCATCCTGCCCATTTCCGGCTGGCTCGCCGCCCAGCTTGGCCGGCGACGATACTTCCTGCTTTCCATCGCGGTTTTCACCCTGGCATCCGTGCTCTGCGGCATGGCCGTCAGCCTCCCGCAGTTAATCCTTTGCCGCGTCTTGCAAGGCTTGGCCGGTGGCGGACTTCAGCCTTCCAGCCAAGGCATCCTGCTCGACAGTTTTCCACCCGAGAAACAGGGCGCCGCGCAGACCCTTTTCGGCGTGGCCGCCCTGATTGCCCCCGTGATCGGACCGACGCTGGGCGGTTGGATCACCGACCAGTATTCCTGGCGCTGGATTTTCTACATCAACCTTCCGGTCGGCATCCTGGCCTTCGCCCTCTGCTTTTTCATGGTGCGGGACCCGGAGTACCTTCGCAGCCAGCGGGCAGAGCTGAAAAAACAGCCGTTCCAGTTCGATTCCATCGGCCTTGGCCTCCTCGTGCTCACCCTCGTCTGCTGGGAAGTGCTGCTCAGTAAAGGAGAGGAATGGGACTGGCTCGACGACGCTTTTGGACGCATCCAGACACTAACGGTCCTTTTCGTCCTGGGCGCCGCGTGCCTCGTGTTCTGGGAAACGCGGCACCCGCGCCCGATCGTGGATTTCCGTCCCCTGCGCGAACGCAACTTTGCCATCTCCTGCCTCATCATCTTTTCTGCTTTCGGCGTGCTTTACGGCTCGAGCACCTTGCTGCCCGCGATGTTGGAGTCGCTCTTTGGCTACGACGCGTTCCACGCCGGTCTCGTGCTTTCGCCAGCTGGCGTGTTTACGATCCTCGCCATCATCATTGTGGGCGCGTTGCTGGGCCGCGGGCTCGATGCACGCTGGCTCATTGCCACCGGCTTGCTTCTTCTGGGGGCCGGCAACTTGTGGATGTCGCGCTTGAACCTGGGCGTCTCGCCATGGCAGGTCGTCTGGCCGCGCGTGGTCATGATCGCGGGGCTTGGCTTCATCTTTGCACCGGTCAGTGTCGCCGCCTACCTCTACATGCCGCGCGCGCTGCGCGGCGCCGCAGTTGGACTCCTTTCGCTTTTGCGCAACGAGGGCGGCAGCGTGGGCACGTCGCTGGGCCAAACCATCACGGAACGCCGCGCCACCTTTCACACCCTGCGGCTCGGCGACAACCTCGACCCGTTTAATCCGGCCGTGACCGATTACCTGGCGCAAACCCGGCCGGGGTACCTCGAACAAACCGGAGACCCGGTCGGAGCACTCCAAATGGCTTGGCAGTCTTTGGAGGACTTACGCGAACAGCAGGCCTTGGCGCTCGCTTACTTTGACGCTTTCCTCCTCTTTACCGTGCTCGCCGGCGCGCTTGCGTTTCTGGTGCTGTTCATGAAACGCTCCGTGGTCGAGAAAGGAACCCACGTCGCCGCGGAATGAGGGTCGACCGAGGTTCTTTGGCCGACGCACGGTGTCCAGGCCGGGGTGCATTCAGCACGCCCGGCCCAGACCCGCTTTCTCCTCAACCCAGGTTTTCCTCAAACCCCGGGCTCCTCGGCGGTTCATACGTTCGCCAATTCTTGTCCGCTTTCGGAACATTTTCTTCGGGATGGACCATGAACATTTTCCCCATCTCCGCGGTTCTGCACAGGTACAGCTTGCCTTTGTAGATGTAGAACACGTTAGGATCAACATCGCTGAGCTTGCCGTTCATCATACTCGCCGCGCAGAAGGCGCCGTATTGCGGCTCAAACTTCGCGGGACTCTGGTCAAAATCGGCCTTGTCCCCTTTCGAGGCGAAATAATACGTGGCCCCGCGATAGTTGCTCGAGAGGGAAGGTTTGCCTTTGACGGCTTTGCCTTGCTTGACGTAGGCCACCGGGTCGTAACCTTTTAGAATTACGCCGTTGCTGTCCACGTTGCGTTTGAACTTGGGTGCCGCCTTTTTTGTCTGGGCTTCCGCGAGAACGACCGTGCGGTCGCTGCCCGAGAGAAGGGCGGGGTTTGATAACCGGCTGGCGGCCGCCAAGGCGGTGCTCACCCCGCCCGCCGCCATTGCCGCTGCCACGCTAACCATCGCCAACGAGTGTACAAGTGATCTCATCCGTGAAGCTTGCCTTTGTAGGTTGTCCCGGCTTCCCTTCTGCCGGTGTGAGGAAGCTCCGGTTTTTATCTGGTGATTTGCTCACTGCCAGCCCCCCGGCCCGGCCGGGGACTATCGCGACGAGGATAGACAAAGCGGGCTTGAAGTCTACGAAAAATATGCGCAACGGGCGCCAGCGTTGATCGGCCAAACCTGAGGCGGCAGGGAGCAGCGAACGCCGGAGGTGAACGATACACCAGTTCTTTCTACGCCCCAGGGTTGCAGCTGCCCGAAGCGCCGCAAGCTCCTTTCTGGATTGGCCGCGGCCGTGGCCGGCGCTTCCGTGCTGCCCCTGCGCAAGCTGTTCGGCCAAACGCCGCCCGCACAGCAGGAAACCTCTACCGATACCAAGCTGATGGGCATGGGCTCGCACCTGTTACAGGGAAAACACCCCATCGACCAAATCGACGCTTACGTTTGCGGACTCCATTTTTATAACGGCGACCTGGGCCGGCAAGTGGGTGCCCACCATTTCTGTTCCCACCGCAGCGAGGAGTTTCTGCAGTGCGTCATTTACGATTCCAATCAGCCGGGTGCGCGGTTGATCGGAATTGAGTACATCGTCAGCGCCCGGCTGTTTAGCACCCTGCCGGATGAGGAAAAACGGTTCTGGCACAGCCATCGGTACGAGGTCAAATCCGGCGAGCTGACCGCCCCGGGCATCCCCGAACCGGTCGAGCACGAGTTGATGAAGAAACTGGTCAACACTTACGGCAAAACATGGCACACTTGGCAGTACGACCGTTACGCCGACCTGCCTTTGGGCGTGCCCCAGCTGATGATGGGCTTTACCCAGCCAGGCCAGGCAACGGAGGCGCGGGTCCGGGAGCTCGAAAAGGAAATCAGTTACTCCGTTGAGGAGCGCATGAAGGCGCGGCAAGACATCGCGGCTTCGCCGGTGTTGACGGGCGCAAATTCCTGGGAACAGGGCAACGTCTACCAGATCAAAGGCTGACGGCCACCTGTGCCTGCCCCGAGGGAGGCACAGGACGATCGTTTGGCGTCGATGCCGCGGGGGCGGAGATCCGTCCCGGATACCGACGTCAGCCAGGCGGGGTGCGAAACAGACCGTTTCCCTGGGCGCCTGAGGAGGTCGCGTAAGGACACGCTACCCCTACCGGAGGCGCCGTCACGTCGCACCGGTGGCGAAGGGACTCGCCGCCCTGCCGGAGGCAGCGGCACTGGGCGGTTGGCCGTTGTTATTCCTTCGGCAGCTCAACCAAGGGAGTTTTTCGCACCTCGGTGGGACGATCGTGCAGGATGGCCTCGACGCGCTGCAGGGCTTCATCAACGGCCGGTTTGTCACCCAAAAAGGTATAGGTAATGGCAAAGCGGCGTTGTTCTTTGGGGCCGATCGTCGGGACGCGGTGCAAGGCCCGTTGGTAGGAACGGTTGTAAGCGAAGCTGGTGCCCGGTTCCAGGCCCGTGACATACCCCTGGGCTTCGGTGTCAGTGTTTTTCCAGAGGGACAACACCGGCAGTTCCTGAATGTTGAACGCCAGGCTGACTCCCAGGTCGCCTCCGGCGTTGTGCAGCACCGCCAACGTGTCGCCATTCTCGTCACCGTAGGGCACAACGTTCCAGACAGTCTCGTCGTAATCGCGGGTGGGTGGCAGATAAGTCTGCCAGTCACCCTGATCGGAGGCAGCCCGTTCGTTAAAGGGCGATACCTGCTGGACCGGTGCGCTAAACCGGGCGCCGGGGTCGAGCAGCGGGGTGCTGAAGTTGCTGTGGTAGAGTGCCTCGTATTCCTTAGGGTAATCGCCTTGGTTGGTCAGGGTGTCATGCAACGCAAAACGTTGGGCGCCGGCTTCGGTGAGCAATTCAGTGGCGATCACGAAGTTAACCTTTTTGAAGGCTTGCTCTTTCAGTTCTCCCTGAAGCCGGATGGCATACGGCGGTTGCTCGTCGATGCTCAGCACCACTTTTGACGCCGGGATGTTGGCCGCCAAGCCGTGCAATGGCAGAAACTCACCTTTATCCACGCCAGGGTGGCCAACCCACTCATAACCGCAACGTACAACCATTTCGTTGAAACCTTCCAGCCAGCCCACGCCCCCGCGGCCGTTCAACTCCAGAAAGGCCGGATTCACCACTTCCTGAACCGGCGAGTTCCAACCAATCCGAACGTCTCCAACCACTGCTTGGAGGACGTTCATGCCGCGCGTGGGAACCACGGAAACTTTCATCGCGCCGGTATCAATATCGACGACGCAAACGCCTTCCTGCCGTCCGCCATGCAGGGTGCGCATGCTGACGGAAAACGGTTTGTCGACTTTCAACCCGAGTTCCTGGCTTGTGATTTTCCAGTTTTGGGGAGCTGTGTCCGAATCGAGCAGCACCCGCTCCCACGCAGAAGCATGGGGAACAGCAAGCGCCGTACACAGACCGAGGAGGGGAACGGTTCGTTTCATTGAAACCCTCTTACTGCCTTTCTCCGGAACCGGCGAGGCAATTAAAGGTGCAAAAGGAATTCTCGTCACTTGCTCCAACCGGCGTAACGCGCAACGTTTTCCTTGGTGATCAGTCCTACCGGGATGAGGGTCAACTCATTGTTCGGCTTTTTGCCCTGCATAAGGTTGTAGCCGATCTCAACTGCTTGTTGGGCCATCAAATAGGGATCCTGGGCGGCAGTGGCCACGATCAAGCTGTTAGGGTCTTTTAAAGAGGGCACGATGTCAGGGGAGCCGTCCACGCCCACGATAAAGAAGTCTTTGCGCTGGGCTTGTTTGGCCGCCAGGTCACAACCGATGGCCGTCGGGTCGTTAATGGCGAACACCGCATCGATCTTCGGAAACGCCGTCAGCAGGTCGCTCATCACACGCAGGCCGCCGTCACGGCTGCCGCCGGCGTTCTGATCTTGCGACACAATTTTGATATCAGGGTGTTTCTTGATTTCCTCCAGAAAACCCGCGACCCGGTCGGTGACCGCCGTGACGGGCGGCCCGTTGACGATAACTACCTGGCCCTTGCCTTTCAACCGCTCGGCCACGTACTGGCCATCTTCGGCACCCGCTTGTTTGTTGTTGGAGGTAACCGTGGCATCCACGCCGCCTTCGGCCCCAACGTCAACCGCCACGACCGTCACCCCGGCCTGCTTGGCTCGCAGCACGGCAGGGGCGATGCCCTTGCTGTCGGCGGCGTTCAACAAGATCAGGTTTACGTTGGAGGAAAGGAAGTTGTCGATTTGGTTGGTTTGATTGTTGACGTCGTAATTGCTCGATTCCGACGTAAACTTGACTTTGCCGTTGATCTCTTTGGCCTTCTGTTCTGCTCCGTGGGCGATCTGAACAAAAAAGGGATTTCCCAGGTCACCCACCGTCACGGCCACCGCGTTCAGGCTTTTTTTCTGGGCGAACGCAGGCGTAGCCAGGACGGCCGCCAGCAACAGACCGGCAGCAGTTTGACTTCCGAAGCGGAAGAAGGTGGTGGTGCTCATAGAAAGGGGTAGTTTGGTCAGCTAGGTTGAAGCAGGGCTAAGGTTAGGGGGGTTTAACTCGGATGAAGTTGACACCCGGGCTTTCAGACCCGGAGGGCAGCTGCCTGAAGTTACCCGTTGCTCGTTCCTCATGGCTGAGAAAGTGCAGCAATAGGAGCCGCCGGCACGAAGTATTCGGCTCAAAAAACCTTGCCGTCAATGGCTGCCTGTGGCCGGGTGACGGACGAAGGCCATGGTAGATGCATGCGAGGTGGAGTGATGTCCCCGGTCGCGAACGACTGACCCCGTTCTTGAAAGATGCCGTGACAAATGGGCCGCGGCTGCGTAAGAATCGCTCCGGCGGTCAGTTCATAATCAGTCATTAACCCCCCTAGATCCCCCAAAACATGAGCACCGGTAATAAAAGCAGGCCCGTCACCGGCGACGGCAGGAACATTCCCCGCAGAGCGGCGCCCGTTAGCGAAGGCGGGAGGATGTTCGTCACGGATGACGGTCAAAATGTGCTGTTCACCTTCATTCTGGTCGTCTTGCTGTTTGCCCTCTGGGGATTTTGCAACGGAATGATTGACGTCATGGACCGGCATTTCCAGGAAGTGCTGCACCTGAGTTTGTCTCAATCCGCCTGGGTACAATTTGCGCACTACCTGGGGTATTTCCTGATGGCAATGCCGGCCGGATGGCTGGCGACTAAACTCGGCTACAAAGGGGGCATCATCGCCGGGCTTCTGATTGTGGCCACAGGAGGATTTTGGTTTCTGGCGGCGACCCACATTGCTGCGTTCTGGGCTTTTCTGCTGGGCGTTTGCATCATAGCCGCGGGCCTTACCTTCCTTGAGACCATCGCCAATCCGTATACAACAGTCCTGGGAGCGCCGAAGTACGGTGCGACGCGCATCAACCTCGCCCAATCCTGCAACGGCATCGGGTGGATGTTGGGTCCGATTGCCGGAGGCATCTTCTTCTATTCGAAGGACGCCACGGGAGCCAGTACCGGAAGTGAAAACTTGTGGGTGCCCTATTTCGCCATTGCGGTCGTGGTCATTGTCCTGGCGGTGATCTTCTTTTTCGCGAACGTCCCCGACATCAAAGCCGAAGACGATTATCACCTCGATGATCCGGGCGCGCGCGGCGCAGAACGCTCGATCTGGTCCCACCCGCATTTCGTCATGGCCGTGGTTGCGCAGTTTTTGTACGTGGCCGCTCAAGCGGGCATCTTCAGCTTTTTCATCAACTACATCACTTCACAGGTCCCCGAAATTCCGACCGCCTGGGACGCTGCAGTGCATCAACACCCTGGTTTCGTACGGAACATGCTCGACAGCATGACGGAAATCCACACGACGGGAGTGATCGGCGTCAACAACAAAGGCGCTGCTAACCTGGTGTCCGTCGGCCTGCTGCTCTTCCTGATCGGACGGTTTACCGGCACTGCGCTCCTGAGAAAATTTTCCGCCCACCACCTTCTCGGCGTTTATGGCGCAATTAACACGGTGCTTTGCCTGCTGATCTTTGCGAAACTGGGATGGCTGTCAGCGATTGCCATCTTTGGCACTTACTTTTTTATGTCGATCATGTTTCCGACCATCTTCGCCCTCGGCATCTTCGGGCTTGGTCAACGGGCGAAGCGGGCCTCCTCGTTCCTGGTGATGGCGATCATGGGAGGAGCCATCCTGCCGAAGATCATGGGGGCGATCGCGGACCGGTTTGACCTGTCACGTGGGTTCATTGTGCCGGTGGCATGCTTTGCGTTTGTCGCATTCTATGGGTTTGCGTGGCCGAAACTCAGCGGGTTTGAAGGTCTGCGGGGCCTGGCCATCAAAGGTGGGCATTAACCAACGGCGGCGGTGCAGCAATGTGGGCCACATTGCCTGCCGCCAACTCTGGACGCCAGCTAACTCCATCTCACCCACTCCCCCTCTCGTGACCTCCCCCCGATGAACACTGAATTCTACACCTTTGGCGAAATCCTCTGGGACTGCCTGCCGTCCGGCAGGCACGCCGGCGGTGCTCCGTTCAACGTCGCCTGCCACCTCGTGCAGTTGGGAGTTTCCGCATCCCTGCTGTCCGCGGTCGGCCAGGATGGCCTCGGTGACGAAATCCTTGAGGTGGCTCGGGATAAAGGGGTCAACGTCGAATACCTGACACGGGCGCGCGTCGGCCTGGGGACCGGGACGGTGGTGGCCACCGTGGACGCTTCAGGCAATGCAACCTACGAGGTGGTCCAGCCGGCGGCCTGGGATGAAATCACCGTTTCTGAGGAAGCTGTCGCAGCGGTTGCACAAGCCGGCGCTTTCATCTTTGGGTCACTTGCCAGCCGTTCGCCGTACAACCTCGAACAGTTGGATCGGCTGCTTGCCGTAAAGGGTCCACTGAAGTTCTTCGACGTCAACCTGCGTCCGCCTTTCACTGACCCCAAGCGGATCATCGAATTGGCGGCCCGCGCCGATGTGATCAAACTCAACCACGATGAGGTCGGGCAGATCGCGGCGTTCCTGCGGACGGGCAAAGGCATGGCCGAGCCGTCGACCAACCGGGCCGAAACCGTTGCGACAGCGTGTGCCGTTCTCGCCGAAGCAACGGGCACCCCGCGCATCTGCGTCACCATGGCAGAAGCAGGCGCAGCGTTGTGGGATCGGGGGAATTTCGTGAGTGCTCCGGCCCCTAAGGTAGTCGTGAAGGACACCGTAGGCGCCGGGGACGCGTTCATGGCCGGCCTGACGGTCGGGCTGACACGAGGGACACAAACCCGGACGGTTCTCGAAACCGCCTGCCGGCTGGGCGGGATCGTGGCCTCGCACGACGGCGCCACACCATTGCTTCCTCAAGACATGATCCTGGATTTTCGTGCCCAATTAAGAGCCGGAGACCGGCCCTCACTTCCTCACGAAGGTTAGTGGCGCCTTCTTCTTACTACCCGAGTCACCAGGCCGTCCATGGGCGGCGTCGCCGTACCCTGTTTGCCTCGAAAAGCGCGAAAGTTACGGCATAATCACCGTTCGTCACTTCATCTACCTCGATTTCCCCATGAGCACACACCCCTTGGCAGGCCAACCCGCACCCAAAGACCTTCTCATCGACGTGAGCCGGCTTGAGGCCGCGTTCTATGACGCCGTGCCCGACCCGGCGAACCCGATTCAGCTGGTGAGTTTTGGCACCAGCGGGCACCGGGGTACCAGCTTGCAGGCGACGTTTACGGAAACGCACATCCTGGCCATTACGCAGGCCATCTGTGACTATCGCAAAAAGGAAGGCATCAGTGGTCCGCTGTACCTGGGCAAGGACACCCACGCGCTCTCACGCCCCGCGGAACGTGTGGCGCTCGAAGTGCTCGCGGCCAATGGGGTTGACGCCGTCATTCAGCAGGATGACGGATTTACCCCGACGCCGGTCATTTCGCGCGCGATTCTGACGCACAACCAGGGCCGCTCAGATGGGCTCGCCGACGGCATTGTGGTGACCCCCTCGCATAACCCGCCCGCTGATGGCGGCTTCAAATACAACCTGCCGAACGGCGGCCCGGCCGACACCGACGTTACGGACGTGATTCAACAGCGCGCCAACGAATTGCTTCGGGCCGGCAACCAGGGCGTGCGGCGGGTCGATTTCAACGCTGCCCGGAAAGCCTCGACGACGCACGCAGAAGATTATGTCACGCCTTACCTCGAGGACCTTGTCAATGTCATCGACCTGGACAGCATCCGTTCTGCCGGCGTGAGAATTGGCGTTGACCCGCTCGGCGGCGCTTCCGTGGGTTACTGGGGGCCGCTCGCCGAGCGCTACGGACTCCAGTTAACCGTGGTCAACCCTAACGTTGATCCCACCTTCGGGTTTATGACCGTGGACCACGACGGAAAAATCCGCATGGATTGTTCGAGCCCGTCCGCGATGGCCAGCCTGGTGAAACTCAAAGACCAGTTCGACATCGCTTTCGGCAATGACCCCGATGCGGATCGGCACGGCATTGTTACCCCGTCCGTCGGGCTGCTGAACCCCAACCATTACCTCGCCGTCGCGATCCGCTTCCTGTTGGCTCACCGCCCACAGTGGCCGGCCGATGCAGTGGTCGGCAAGACCCTGGTCAGCAGCGGCCTGATCGACCGGGTCGTGGCCAGCCTTCAGCGGAAACTCTGGGAAGTGCCCGTCGGCTTTAAGTGGTTTACCCCGCGTCTGTTCGACGGATCGTGTTGCTTTGGCGGCGAGGAAAGCGCCGGCGCAAGCTTCCTGCGACAGAACGGCACCGTCTGGAGCACGGACAAAGACGGCCTGATCCTCTGCCTGCTGGCTGCGGAACTCACGGCCCGGACCAAAAAAGATCCCGGCCTCCATTATCAGGAGCTGACGGCAGAATTCGGCACGCCGTTTTACACCCGGATTGACGCCCCAGCCACACCCGAGCAGAAGACTTCGCTGAAAAAGTTGTCGCCCGAAGCCGTCACAGCCACCGAACTTGCCGGCGAACCGATCACCGCCAAGTTGACCCGGGCGCCCGGAAACGACGCCGCGATCGGCGGACTGAAGGTGGTTTCGGCCAGTGGTTGGTTTGCAGCCCGTCCTTCCGGCACGGAAAACATCTACAAGCTGTATGCGGAAAGCCTGAAGAGCGCCGAGCACCTCTCCGCAATCGTAGGGCAGGCACAGGAAATCGTTAGCCGATCGTTGGCCGCGAAATGATCCAGGTCACGCCCGCCCGGTAGGGGAGCTTGTCCTAAAGCGCCCCCCTTAAGAACCCGGGAGGTAGATGGTCTCAGATAATCTCGTTGGCCATGGCGCGTTCGCCCCCCTCCGGAGCAACCGCCGGGCGAAAACCACGGTAAGTCAAGCGCGCCCCATGCGTGTAGGTGGCGTACCCCCAGGCCCACTGAAAAAAGATCAAAAGCTTGTCTCTGAGTTCGACGATAAAGAGGAGGTGGATCAACAACCAGCTCAACCAGGCCAGGAACCCGCTTAGCTTGACGATCTTAAGGTCGGCAATGGCTTTGTTGCGCCCGATGGTCGCCATGCTGCCTTTGTCCTTGTAGTGGAACCGTTTAGCCGGCTGCCCCTTGAGCAACGCGAGCACGTTGAGCGCCGCGTGGGTACCTGATTGCATGGCAAACGGCGCAATGCCCGGCAGCGGTTTTCCACCCTGGTGCGAATAGTTGGCGGCGTCGCCGATCACAAAAACTTCGGGGTGGCCCTTCACGCTAAGGTCTTCTTCAACTACCGCCCGGCCTGCCCGGTCCGTTTCACAGCCCAGTTGTTTAGCCAGCGGTGTAGCCGCGTTGCCTGCCGCCCAGACGACCGTGCGAGCCCGGATCAACTCATGCTCAAGCTGGACTCCGTCCGGGGTAACGCCGAGTACCTTCGTCCCCACGCGGACTTCGATCCCCAACTGCTCGAGTTGGCGCAGGGCCGCAGCCGCCAGTTTGTCGTCAAACATCGGCAATACCTTAGGTGCTGCGTCGAGCAGCACCACCCGGGCTTGTTGATGGCTGATTTTGGTGAAATCGCGGCTTATTGTGCGCTTCGCCAGTTCGATAATGCTGCCGGCCATTTCCACGCCGGTCGGCCCGGCGCCGATCACAACGAAGGTCAGCGCCGCCCGTTGCAATTCGGGATCTTCCGTGGCTTCCGCGATTTCGAACGCGTTCAAGATCCGCCGTCGCAACTCAAGGGCATCAGAAAGGGTTTTCAGCCCGGGGGCGTAAGCTTCCCACTGGTCGTTGCCGAAATAGGAGTGCCGGGCACCGGCTGCAACGATCAGGTAATCGTACGGGTACTCGTTGGCATGGGTGTGCACCACTTTGCGATCGATATCGATGGATTCAACCGTGCCCATCACCACGCGGGTGTTGTCGGCCTCTTTCAGGATGCCGCGGATAGGTTGCGCAATGTCCGCCGGAGACAGCATGGCCGTGGCTACTTGGTAAAGCAGCGGTTGAAACAGGTGATGGTTCGTGCGGTCGATGATGGTTACCTCGATGGGTTGACCGGCGAGCTTTTTCGCCGCGTACAAACCGCCGAAGCCTCCGCCGATGATGATGACCCGCGGCAAAGTGCTTTTAGGAGCTAAATCAGTATCCATAGACGTTTCTGGGGTTGTTATTTGGCTGCAACCTGCCCGGGGAAGGCGGCTGTGTACCGGTGGATTTTCAGTGTTTGTCTCCTTCCGGCAAGGTTGCAAGTCCCGGGTGCGAGAAAAGACACGTGTTTACCCAAAATCAATCCACAATCAACTCCGAGCGTCCACCAGCCAAGGCGCTCAATTCCCGGAACTTCCTGGTTTCCCCCGGAAACGTTCGCACGGCTGGACCTTGCGATCTTGTGGCTGGCGACGAATTCTCAAATTCAATGCCCGTTGCCATGAAACCTTTCCTAAATTGGGGCCCGCCTTGGGGCTGAACCAAAAGCGCCGGGATCAGGCAGCAATACAGACGCCGGCACAGGACTGCCGCCCCTGCCGACGACGGTGGGAGCATTCCGCTGCAGCCCGTCGGTCCAGCAGGTTAGCTGCCGCTGATTGCGGTCTGCGGGTTTTCCGTTACCTCCGCTGAGGCGAGCGGCAAGGTTTGCGGTTCATCGTGGGGCATCAACGTGTTTAGCACCAAAGCTGCAAATCCCCCTGTGGTAATGGCTGAGGCAAAGATCAGTTTCAGCACCTCCGGCAACGGCTCGAGCACCTGGGGAACCGCTTCAACCCCGAGTCCCAAGGACAACGAAGTGGCGACAATGAGCAGGTTACGGTGGTTCAGCGTTACTTGCTGCAAAATACGAACGCCGGCCGTGGCGACCATCCCGAAAAGCAGCAGGGTGACCGCCCCCAGCACCGGTCCCGGAATCAAGGCGATGGCGCGGCCGATCACCGGAAACAGGCCGAGCAGGCTGAGGAAACCGCCAACCCAGTACCCGACGCGGCGGGAAGCGACCCCGGTAAGTTGAATGACGCCATTGTTCTGGGCGAACGTGGTGTTTGGAAACGTGTTGAACACCGCTGCGAGCAGACTGTTGACAGAATCGGCCAGCACTCCTCCCCGGACGCGCTTCCAGTAGGCAGGGCCTTCGATGGGCTGCAGCGACAATTGCGAGGTGGCGGTGATGTCACCGATGGTTTCAAGGGTCGTGATGGTATAGACAAACAAGAACGGCAGCAGAAATTCCCACCGGAATGCCAGGCCGTATTTGAAGGGAATCGGGAGCACGATCCACGAGGCCTGGTCCACGGCCTCGACCGCCACAGGTTTGAGGTACCCGAGTGAGTAGCAGATCAGGCAACCCACCCCGAGCGCCACCGGCACTGCGGCCATCCGTGCCCAGGGGCGCCGCAAACCGTTGAACGCCAGGACGACCCCCAGGACAAACGCGGCGATTGCGACCCCGGCCCACGGCGGCGCCGAGGCGTTAAGCCCTGACGCAATGCTCCGCATGCCCACCGGAACCAGGGACGCCCCGATCAGCAACACCACAATGCCGGTCACCACCGGGGTGAACACGCGCCGCAGTTTTGGCAGGTAGATGCTCAGAATACCCTCGACCGGCGCGCAAACCAAGGCCATGCCAATCATCAGCGGCATTCCGCCTGCGCTCCCCGCCTGGATCAACGGTTTCAGGAACGCGAAACTCGTACCCTGGATGGCCAACAGGCGCGAACCGACCGGCCCGATGCCGCCGGTCTGAATGCAGGTTGAAATCCCCGAAATGAACAGGCCCATGCTCACGAGGTACGCTGTGTCGCCGACGTTGAACTTGAGCGCGTGCGACACCACCAGCGGCATGGTAATGACGCCAATGAACATCGCCATCACGTGTTGGAAGGCAACCAGGGCGGCGGTGCGCGCCGGGATTTTGTCCTCGAGTTGGTAAAGGATATTAGGTCGGTGGTTCGGATCGATGTCGCTCATGCAATTTTCGGAAAGGTCAGGATTAAGATGCGCAGCATGCACGGGCCCTTCGCACGGATGGAACCGCGGCCGCCGGCCGGCTACCGGATCGGGGTTGGAGGCGGGATGGTTTGGCGTCCCGAACGCCGCACACGTGCTTCAATCTGCCCGTGCGGTTCGTCCGTCGGGAGGTAGATTTCTTTGTCGTTTTGCTGGCCGAACGGTTGAAGATTTACCGGCAGGTAGTGCTTGTTTGGCATCGCCAGGGAGATCTCGGTAATTTCCGGTGCTGCCTCGAGCGCCGCACTGGCAGCCAGGTAAAGTGTGTTCTGAACCGACGGACTGAAAGTCTCAGCGAATGCCTCCAGAATCGCCGCCAGAATCGCCGCATTCGCCTTGGCAAAGTCCACCTCCCGTCCGGAAAAGGTCCACTGTGCTTCCATCTGGGTCGACAAGATCCGGTCGTTGGTTTCCGGCAGGGTCGTGTACTCGCATTTCGGATAACCAACAAAGCCGGAGCCGGTCGTTTTAAGGACGAGCACGTCGCGAATCCCGGAGGCCAGTTGCAGCCCGGTCCGGGTCATCTCGGCGCGGGCAAACGGCGCCGCACTGGTGCCTCCCAGAAAGGCGTGTGGATGGGGCGTCCCATCCGGGCGAAGGTAGCGGGTCCAGGACCGGGACAACACATCCACGTACACTCGGCTTACTTGGGCGTACCGGGCAAGGAAGTGGTCGCCGAGCGCCAGGGCAAACTCTTCAATCACATCTCCCAGGTGGGCTTTTGCCAGCACCTGGATGGTGTTTTTCACGGTATCGGTCGGCACCACCTGACCGTTGTCGCCCGTCACGAAAGAACCGGAGAAATCGCCATCTAGAAGGACCGCGGCCTCGATTTCGTGAACGGCGTGCATGCCGTCCGCTCCACGCTCGACACGCAGGACCCGCACGCGTTTTTTGCCGTACCGCTGAAAGGTTATTTCCACGTTTTTCATCTTCAAAATCTCCTGGGCGGGTTCCTGGCCGTCAACCGCACGGCGGGCAGCGCTATGGAACCACCAGCCGCTATTGGGACGGCTGAAGGAACCAGCGTGCCGGCGCGACGGGAAATTAAAGAGCATGTTTAGTGCCGTTGCTGGAGGCGGACTGAGCCGGCGTTGCCGGGCGCACCTCGAGCGGAACAGTTACCCTTGGCAGTCACCCCGAAGCCGAACCTTTGTCCCTCTCTTTTTGGCGGTTCGTTACACCGTTGGTCAAAACCCTGGTCCGAAATGAGCCAAGGTAGGCTGCGCTGGCGCCGCTGGCAGGGTCGGCGGTCGTTCGCCGACCACGGGTTGAGGCGGGCCGCCATCCCAGGGCGCCTGAGGACAAGCACCCCTACCGGAAGTCACGTAGTAACCCTGCCAGGCCGAGGCGTTCCATCGCCGGGGGCTTTTCGAAACGGACTTTTGGCACCTGCTATAAACTTCACGAGTCGCCTTGGGTACGTAACCTGCTCAGCCCAGGCCCGCCTAAGGCGCACACCAGCCAACCTTCATGAAATCCATCTTCCTGTTCGGAACCCAGATCGCGTTGGCGCTCATCACAAGTTCGGCCGTTCTCGCGGGCAGCCAGGACATTGCGGTGCTAAGCCTTGCGGCTCCGCCTGCCCCGGAAAGCCCGATTCACTGGTATTTTGGAGAGACCGTTGCCAGCAAAAACTACCATTACTCGCACGGCATCAACAACGGGGACAACGGTCCCTATTTCCAGACGGACCTCAACCTTTTCGCGACCCTTTACAGGGGCAATGGGTTCATCAACCAGGTAAAGTTCAACGTGTTTACCTGGTACCAGGTCACTTCCCAAAACGAAGTGCCTGCGTCTCACGACTTCAGGCGGTGGAACGAGTTCGACGCAAATGCCAGCATCGACGTCACTTTTGCCAAAAATTTCACCTTCACCGTCCAAAGTCTGAACTTCTTCAGTCCAAACAACGCATTCCACGAAATCCACGAGGTCGAGCTTGCATTGAGTTATGACGATTCCTGGTTGCTCGGTCCATTCGCGTTGCACCCGGCGGTAAACTACCAAAAGGACTTCATCGGCAATGGCGCGATCAAACCTTACGGCAACCTGTTTGAGCTTCTTGCGTTTCCGAGCGTGCAAGCGGTCAAAGGCGGTCCCTTACCCGTCAAACTCACGTTTCCGCTCGCGCTTGGCCTGGGCGACAACCGGTTTTTCGGTGGCAACACGTTCGGCTATGTTGCGAGCACGGTGCAAGCAGATATCGGGCTCGGCTTTATCCCGAAACGATTTGGTTCGTGGACGTCCACAAGCACAATGACTTATTACGAAACCAATGATGCGGTTGCCGCGCGCAACAACGGGAAGAACCATCAACTGGTGTTTACGACGGGGCTGAACGTCAGCTTTTAGCGTTGCCTCCTGCAGGGTGGCCTTCGCGTTGGGGATCCGGTTTTAAGCCCCTTTCGCTTGTTCGTACCCATCCCACCCGCTTCCCCGTTCACCGTCAATGCAACTGTACCCTCCAGCCAGGAAAGTGCTCGCGAAAACCGGCGAACTGCTTGGTGGCCTGATGATTTTCTGGGTCTGCCTGGCCGTGGGAACGTTCCTGAAAAGTGTGCTCTGGCTCATGGTTCCCGGCAACGTGCTCGGCCTTTTCTTGTTGCTCGGGCTGATCTCCGTTGGCGCAGTAAAACTGCGCTACGTTGAGTTAGCGAGCAAATGGCTCCTTTTTTTCATGCCCCTCCTTTTTGTGCCGATTTACGTGAGCGCCGCCGAGGATAAAACGATTTGGGCGAAATGGGGCTGGTTGTTGGTGCCTGCCCTCGTGCTGACGGTGACGGCCATGTGGGTGTTTGTCGGGCACCTTGCGCAACGGCTTAATCGCCGGAGTCAGGAGACCGGCCACGCCCTGTCATCGGTTACGGAGACGAGCAAATGAATCTGGTCCTGTGGAGTTTTCTAACCATTGCGTGTTTTTTTTCGGCCCGATGGATCTTCTTGCGGACCCGCCAACCGTTGTTACACCCCGTGCTTTGGGGCACGGCCGGCATGGTTGCGTTCATCGAGCTGACCGGGCATTCGTACCAGTCCTATAAGGCGGAAACCGACTGGGTGGTGTCCCTTTTGGGACCTGCCGTTGTTGCCTTGGCCGTGCCGGTTTACCGACTGAGGCAGCTCATCTTCCGTCACCTGGGGCTGCTCCTGGTGGTGATCATCACGGCCGTGTTTTTCAGTACCCTCAGCGTCAGCCTGCTCTTATGCGCCTTTCCGCTGGACCGCGCCGTGATCAAAGCGCTGAGCCTCAAATCAATCACAGCGCCGGTCGCCTTCGAGATCTCCAGGGAAACCGGCGGCTTGCCCGCGCTGACCGCAATCGGTGTGATGTTTGCAGGCATCATGGGTGCGATCCTTGGTCCGTGGGCGTTGCGCAGAACCGGCATCAGGGATCCTCAAGCGGTCGGTTTAGCCCTTGGTTGCACCTCGCATGGCGTCGGGACCGCACGGGCATTGGAACTGGGGGAAACGGAGGGCGCGTTCGCACGGGCCTCGCGGCCCTCAAGGATTATGCGCCTTTCGCTTGTGGATAATGATCGAGTTGCCGTCCGGGTCCAGAATCACGGCCATGTGGCACACCGGAGTTTCGGCCGGTTCAAGGACGAACGGGCAGCCGCTGTCCTTCAGTTCTTGGATTGCCTCGTCAAAATTTTCCATTTCAAGAGCCACGGAGGCGCCATCCGTTGACGGTTTGGTAAAACCGGCGCCGGACCCGAGTGCGAGCACGCCCGGCCCAATCTCGTATTCAACCCAGCCCATGCTTTCGCCCTCGTACACCATGCCCGGCTCCAACCGGAGGAGTCCTTCATAGAATTCCCGGGCTTTTTTCATGTCGGTCACGGGGTTCACGGTGAAGGCAAGTTCAATGATCTTCATACGATTCCTAGTTAGTTAATCCGGGGCGGTTGCACAGAAAAGACAGGTTAGCTACCCCGATACGTCTGGTAGGCCCAGGGCGTGACCGACAACGGCACGTGGTAGTGCCGGGTCACATCCGCCACGCCGAACCAGATGGGCACCCGGTCAAGGAAGCGGATCCCCTCCCCTGCAAAGTAGTCACCGACATGAAAAACGAGTTCGTATTTCCCGGTGCGCAATTCCTCAGCCGTCAGCAAAGGAGCATCGGTCCGGCCCTGGGCATTGGTCCAAAAGGTCTTGACCGGTTCGTGTTCCGAAAACAGTTCGACCTTCATCCCAGTGGCGGGAATCCCCCGGGTAATGTCGAGCACATGGGTGGTAAGTCCGGCCATGTTCACGACTTGCTTAACCGCTGACGCGCTCCCGGAGCCGGTGCCAGGCAATTCGGCCGATCTCGTCGAGCGCCTTATGGCGTTCGGTGGGTAGATCATGCCGCAACCGGCGCTCCAATTCGGCCAGGATTTCCGTTTTATTGTGGTCACGCACGCAGATCACAAATGGAAATCCGAACCGTTCCCGGTACCTTGCATTGTAAATGTCAAAACGGCCTGCTTCGTCGGGATTAAGTGCATCGATGCCGGTCTGTTCCGCCGCGGACTCTTTAGTGAGTGTTCCGGCCCGGGCCGCCGTGCCGGCCAGTTCCGGGTGAGCGCGAATCAGCTCCATCTTTTCTTCATCGGACGCTTGCTGAACCGCCCTAACCAGCGCTTCGTGCAATTGGTGCAGGTCCTGGAAAGGCCGTTGCTCCCAGGCCCGCGCGGCGACCCAGGGAGAGTGCTCGAACACACCGTCTAACGCCGACGCAAAAGCAGCGCGTTCGAGCGCGTTCAACCACGTCAGGCGGGCTGGCATCAGGACACTATACATCGGGTTCACCCGGAAGGGCTACTTGGAAACAGCGGCCGCACCGCACGTCAGGCAAGGGACACGGACTCAGGGAGCGGCGCTTCCTCCAGGTTCACTCCTTCGCCGCCACGGTCTACAACGATAAAATCGCTCACGCTCCCGAGCGCGATGAGGGGATGGTGCCAGACGTTACGGGCGTAGTTCACGCCCTGCCACCCCCGCGTGACGAACGCCTGAAGTCCGCTCAGCCCCAGTTCACCTGACGGCGCGACCACCACAAGGTAGGGGCGCTCGCTCAAGGGCAGGAACGCCTGGCTCCCAAGCGGGTGGCGCTCCATCATCTTCAGTTCCAGCGGCAGCGTGCGCGGTTGGGCGCGAAATACGTTGATCACCGGACGCCCACCTTGCCGGCTGACGTCGACAGCGGCGAGGTCGTGGTAACGCTCGGTCGTCCCGTCGTTGATGGGGAAATGCGTCGCACCGTCAAGTTCAATGACATCGCCAAACGGGCGAAACGCCTCCCGCGTCAACACCTCCGCGCGCAAAGCTTTCATGGGTTGGCCGGCGCAGGGCTCACCACACCCCACAGCCTGAGCCGCGAGACGCCTCCGTCCGGAAATATGTTGAACCGCACGTGCGTGACCGGACCGAGCGCGGCAAGTTCATTTTCAAAAAAGTGGCGGTGATCCATCGTCAGCTTTTGTTCGGGCAGGAGGACCGGCCAGAACATGGCCTGGGCAATGAGTGATTGATCGGTCCCCGCGGTCACAAAGGCTGCCTGCAAGGAGCAGCGGTCGGGGTAGTTACCCCGAAAATGGGCGGTGTCGACCTCGACACGGCGGAGTGCGCCCGCTTTGGCCAACGCAATGATGCACCAATCGTTGCCGGGTTCGCGCCGGCGCCGAGTTTCCCAACCGTCCCCCATGGTCATTCCCCTCCAGGGCATCAGCAACGCAGACGCAAAGCCGAAATGCTGATCGTTTGCCGCCACCATCCGGGCGCCGTTCTCGATTGCCGCCAAGTCTACCGGTACGGCGTTGTTGTCGCCATCCCACGGTGCCCGCGGCCGGCCGTACACCCGGAACCGCGCGATGCCGCCATCCGGGTAAAGGTTAAGGCGCACGTGCGAGAAGGTGCCAGCCGAAGTGACCTCAACGTAATGGTGACGATTGCCTTGCAACGTCGTGGACGGGACGATCTCGGTCCAGGTGGCGTCCAGGGCCGGATCGCCGGAACCCAGAAAGCAGGCCTCCATCGAAGCCGCCGGGGGGTAATTGCCGGTAAAATGCGTTGTCTCAAGGTCGATGCCGTAAATGGTGCCGGGCTTGCCAAGTTTCACGATGCACCAGTCGTGTCCCGATTCCCGTTTCCGCCGCGTTTCCCAACCGTCCATCCATTTGCCATGGTCATCGTACCTGCCCGGGAAGAACACCGGCGGCTCCGGACCCAGCATGCGTTCTTTCGGGGCAAAGTACTCATCGCTGGCAAGAAGGGCCTCCGCGCCAAGGCGGGGGTCAGCGAGGTTAACGTACCGGCGCGTAAACTCCGGGATGCTGGCATCAACGGGAGGGATGGGCATGGGGTGGCAACCCTACGGTCGT
>DASWVC010000143.1:0-7522 GCA_036401335.1 Chthoniobacterales bacterium | reverse complement strand
GCGAGGCGTTCAACCCTGAACGCGGCGGTTTTCGGGAGTGCCTGGTCTCCATAGCTCGCTGCAGCGCTAAGTGGAGAAAAGGCCCGGCCTGCCCGGGTTGGCAGGAATCGGACTTTGAAAGTTAGCGGCGGCTCTCTAGAGTGTCGCGTTTGCGCCGCGTGCTATGAAAAAACTGGTTCTCGTCTGGCTCGCCACCTGTGTCGGGATCACGCTTGTTTCGGGTAAGGAATGGAAACTTATCCGGTTCGGCGTCGATCCAAGCTATCCGCCATTCGAGTCGAAGGCGGCCAGCGGTGAACTGGTCGGGTTCGACATTGACCTTGGAAAAGCGTTGTGCGCCAAGTTGAACGCTCAATGCCAATGGGTAGAGAACGATTTCGACGGGATGATTCCAGCCCTCCAGTCTAGAAAAATCGATGCCGTTCTGTCAGACATGTCGGTAACGGAAAAGCGGTCGCAACAGATTGATTTCACCGATCGGATTTCCTACAGCCCGACCCGGATGGTGGCGAAGGTCGGTTCCAACCTTCAACCTGACCCGGCTTCGCTGAAGGGCAAATCAGTCGGTGTCGAGCAAGGAACGGTGCAAGAAACCTATGCCCGCACCTATTTTGAACCAAACGGGGTGAAGGTGGTTTCCTACCAGAACCAAGACCAGGTTTACGAAGACTTAAAGTCGGGACGGCTCGACGCGGCGCTCCAGGATGGCGTGCAGGCCGGCTACGGTTTCCTTAAGACCCCCCGGGGCGAAGGCTACGCGTTTGCTGGACCGGAAATCAAGGACGACAAAATTTTGGGAGCAGCTGCCGCCATCGGGGTTCGCAAAACGGATGGCGACCTGAAGGGTGCACTAAACCGGGCGCTTGCAGAATTGAAAAAGGACGGCAGCTACCAGAAAATCGCCGCCAAGTACTTCGATTTGTCGGCCGTGCCGGGCAACTAACGGCGTCCTATGCTGCTGGAAGGTTATGGCCCCCAACTTTGGGCCGGCACCGTTGAGACGCTGGAACTGGCATTCGGTTCACTGGTGGTGGCTTTTACCTTTGGTTTGGCGGGTGCAGCCGCCAAACTGTCCGCAGACCGCCGTCTGGCCATTCCAGCGGGGCTCTACACCACTTTGATCCGAGGTGTTCCGGACCTGGTTTTGATGCTCCTGCTTTTTTACAGTTTCCAGGATCTATTAAACCGGGTCACGGATGCGCTTGGCCAGCCGCAATTTGACATCGACCCTTTTGTCGCCGGGATCAGCGTGCTCGGTTTCATTTACGGGGCCTACTTCACCGAAACGTTCCGAGGAGCCGTGCTTGCCGTCCCGAAAGGGCAGTGGGAAGCGGCGATGGCGTTCGGTTTTACCCGCCCCCAAGCCTTCCGACGAATCGTGTTTCCACAGATGATGCGGTTTGCACTGCCCGGGATCAGCAACAATTGGCAGGTGATCCTGAAAGCAACCGCTTTGGTGTCGCTGATTGGTTTGCATGAGGTGGTGCGGGCTGGCCAGGACGCTATCGCGGGCACGAGCGGCAAAGGCGCGTACCACGCTTTCTTTTTTCTACTGGTGGTGGCATTCATCTACCTGCTTCTGACAACGCTTTCCCAGCTCGTTTTTCAGGCGCTGGAGAGGCATTTCTCACTCGGTTTCCGGCCGTGATGAATGACCTGTTCCAGCAGTATTGGCGTCAGTACCTGTGGGGTTCTCCTGGTCACTGGACCGGGTTGGCAATGACCCTGTGGCTGACGGTTGTCTCGGTCGCGCTCGGTTTCGGACTGGCGTTGCCGCTGGCGGTTCTACGGGTGTCAACCCGCCGCTGGGTGGCGGGACAAGTCTGGTTGTTCACCCACGTTTTTCGAGGCACGCCCCTCTCCGTGCAGCTCCTGCTCTGTTACACCGGGCTCTACAGCCTTGACGCGGTCCGGGCAACGCCGGTGCTCGCGGCGTTTTTCAAAGACGCCCTGAACTGCACCCTGCTTGCATTCACATTGAACACCGCTGCTTACACCACCGAGATTTTTGCCGGGGCGATTCAGGCGACGTCGCGAGGGGAGGTGGAAGCGGCGCGAGCTTTCGGGATGTCGGGAGTCACCTTGTACCGCCGGATCATTCTGCCTTCCGCGCTCCGCCGGGCGTTACCTGCCTACAGCAACGAAGTCATCCTGATGCTGCACGCCACCACGCTGGCCGGCACCGCCACGGTGGTGGACCTACTTAAGGTTGCCCGCAACGCAGCGTCCGACTATTACCTGCCATTCGTGGCGTATGGGCTTGCCGCATTGCTCTACCTCACGGTGACGCTCGGGTTGGTGCACCTTTTTCGGCGGGCGGAACGAAGGTGGCTGGCGTATCTACGTCCGGTTGAGGGTTGACCGGGAACGTAGCCACTGGGGTTCGCATGGAAAAACTGCTGGTTGAAGGTCTCCACAAAAGGTTTGGCACAAACGAAGTGCTTCGCGGGGTGTCACTTCGGGCGGAGGCAGGCGACGTGATCAGCATCATTGGCGCCAGCGGCTCCGGTAAGAGCACGTTCCTGCGTTGCATCAACCTTTTGGAATCGCCGGATGCAGGCAGAATTGCCGTGGACGGCCACGATCTGATGTTGCGCCGGGACCGGTCGGGCCGGCTGGGGATCGATGACCCGGCTGAACTCCGTAAACTGCGCACCCGTCTGGCAATGGTCTTTCAACATTTCAACCTCTGGCTGCACCTGACTGCGCTGGAAAACATTATTGAAGCTCCGGTTCACGTCCTGGGACTGTCAAAGCGGGCCGCGGTGGACCGGGCGCGGGAACTTCTCGCAACGGTTGGCTTGGGTCGATCCGTGGAATCCATGTACCCGGCTTACCTTTCCGGCGGCCAACAGCAGCGGGTGGCGATTGCGCGCGCCTTGGCGATGGAACCTGAGGTGATGTTATTCGACGAACCGACCTCGGCGCTGGATCCGGAGCTGGTCGGCGAAGTTTTGAAAGTAATGCAGCAACTGGCGACAGAAGGCCGGACGATGATTGTGGTGACCCATGAAATGGCCTTTGCCCGCCATGTTTCGAACCGGGCCTTATTTTTGCACGAAGGCCGCGTGGAAGAGGAAGGCCGCCCGTCCGATATCCTGGTCCAACCCAGGACGGAACGGCTGCAACGGTTTCTCGCCGGGGTTGCCCGCCACGATTGACTGAGGTTCGGGGCGGGCTGCGATCACTTGCCCGTGGAGTCGATCGGGCGGTCGGAGCCGCTGCCCGTCCCGGAGCCTCGCTTAGGCCGGCGCACGGTCCTCACCTTGCCGCTTTCTCCGCCTCCGCAAAAGAACTGATCGCGGCCATCGGACTCGAGCCCCGAGACGCCCACTCCGGGCGGCATCTCGAGCTTTTCCAAGACCTCTCCCGTTCGAGGATCGACCCGCCTCAGCTCGCTCTCATCGCCTTCCCAGGTGCCGTGCCAAAGCTCTCCGTCGATCCAGGTGACCCCGGTGACGAAGCGGTTGGACTCGATGGTGCGGAGAATCGCTCCTGTTTCGGGATCGACTTGATGGATCTTCCGGTCCCGATGTTGCCCCACCCAAAGCGTCCCTTCGGCCCACGAGAGCCCCGAGTCACCGCCACGGCCGGGCGCCGGGATCGTGGCGAGCACAGAACCGGTCTTCGGATCGATTTTCTGGATGCGATCATCGGCAAGCTGAAACAGGTGCTGGCCGTCGAAGGCCGTCCCTGCATGCGCAGCGACATCGATCGAGCGCAGCGTCTTCCCGCTCGCAGGATCGAAGGCGTTCAGCTTGTCTCCAGAAGCAAACCAGACATTCTGACCGTCATACGTGACTCCATGCACGTTGTCGGCACCCGAAAAGGGCCCATACTCACGGATGATCTCGGCGGGTGATTGATTCATGCGTCCACCTTAGTCAATCGGCAGCGGAGCAGGGAGTAACAAGGTCGTCGTGAATCCCGGGAGGGGCGGGGTCACCCAACGGCGGGCTCGCCCGTGACCGAACGACTGCACCTTGCCTGCTGCCGCAAGCGAGTCGACCGCCCGCTGCACGGTGCGTTGGCTCGTTCCAAGCGCAAGCGCAAGGGCGGAGCTCGACCACGATTCACCATCGGCGAGGAAGGCGAGGACCGCCGCATGCTTGTCTTCGACAGGCCGCGCCAGCACGACTACTTCGCGTGCGCAGCTCGGGGCCAGCGCAAACCCCTGCTTCGTCGCCCCCACGTCGGCCAGCGTCCGAAGCACCGTGCGAAGCCGCCCGACTTCGACTCGCAACCGCGCGCGGTGCGATGCATCGGCGCGCTTCGCTCCGAATGCCCGGGCCACGAGCGTGTCCCTGGGCACATCTCCCGGCCACGCTTCGCCCAGCGCACGCGCGAGCGCGAACAACACCGGGCGCCTTGCCAGCGAGACCACCGTGCCTGCGTAGCGCACCGCATGACGGCACGCGTCCACGACAAACGCTTTCGACGCCAGCAGTGCTTCGACGTCCTCGAGGAGGAGGAGTCGCTCTTCGCCACTCGCAATCAGGCGCGCAGCGGGCGTGTTCAGGACAAGGTATGCGCTCTCGACCTCCGCCATCAGCGCAGGGATTCCGGCAAGGCGCGCGGCGCACTCGGCCCGGGCGAGCGCGACGCGCCCCTCCTCCGTCCGGAGACGCCGAATCGCGATCCCCGCGACCACCAGTTCGTGGACAGTTCTCGCCGCGGGAGGCAAAGGCGCGGGGTCCAGCCCGGCGAGCGTGCGCTCGGCCTCGTTGATCCGCCCGACCAGGAGGAGGTGCCGGGCCTCCAGGTGCCGCGCGTGCGCGGCGTTGGCGCGGTCGCCGTGCTCCTCGAGCGTCGCACGCGCCGCGCCGAGCGCCTTTGCAGGCCAGCCCAAGTCGCGCGCGGCGAGGGCGACTTCAGCCTCGGCAAGGACGCACCGCGCACGGCCCAGGGCCTCTTTCGAACCGAAGGCACGCGCGGCCATTCGCAAGAGAGTCTTCGCTCGAACGAGATCGCCGAGCTGCGCCATGGCGATGCCTCGAAGGGCGAGACCAGGCGCGTCATCGCGCAGGGCGACCCGCTTCAATGCGTCAAGGGGATCGCCCGCTGCGAGTGCACGCGCCGCGGCCGCGATCAGTGAGTCCATCGGAATCCCGTCACACTTGTAACTCCCATCGATCGATACCCGGCGCTTAGACTACCTCATGACCGACAACCACCAAGTCATATGGAGAAACAAACGATGAAGGACACCCTAAGCAAGGAGAGCAGAGAGATGACGAAACACAAGACCGGGACCCGTAACGAGTGGCTCGCCGCGCGGCTGAAGCTGCTCGAGGCGGAGAAGGAGCTCACGCGGCGCAGCGACGAACTGGCGCAGCGACGTCAGGAGCTGCCGTGGGTTCGGGTCGACAACGAGTACCGATTCGACACGGACGAGGGGAGCGCCTTGCTGGCAGACCTTTTCCGAGGGCGCTCGCAGCTTCTCGTCTACCACTACATGTTCGGGCCCGACTACACGGCGGGGTGTGCGACCTGCTCGACGATCGCGGACGGGTTCGACGGCTTTGCCGTCCACCTGGCCAACCACGACGTGACGCTTTCGGCGGTGTCGCGGGCACCGCTCGCGAAGCTGCAGGCGTACAAGCGGCGAATGGGGTGGAAGTTTCCCTGGGCATCCACGCTCGGCAGCGACTTCAACTTCGATCTTAACGTCTCGTTCACCGAGGAGCAACAGCGCGAGGGCGCCATCGAATACAACTACGAGCGCAGCGGCCACGCGATGGACGCGACCCAGGTCCCAGAGCCCGTCGCCCAGAACGCGGCTATGACCGGAACCGATGCGGGCACCTACACGCGCGAGAGGCCGGGCATGAGCGCATTTGTGCTCGAGGACGGCGTCGTCTACCACACCTATTCCACCTATGCGCGCGGACTCGACGGCCTCTGGGGCATGTACCAGTGGCTCGACCGCGCCCCCAAGGGGCGCAACGAGGAGATGGGCGGCATCTGGTGGCGCCGCCATGACGAGTACGACAAGCGCTGAACCGACTCGTGGGTGTCGTTAACACAACCGGGGGACAGGAGATCTCACGACGCATGGTTTCCGGGCAAGCTTCCCAGCGGGCCTTCTTCGCCATCTCGGCGCTGCTGTTCGCCGCCAGCGCGGCGGTGACGATGGTCTGGTGCGGGTCCATGTCGGCCATGGACGAGATGCCGATGCCCGGCGGCTGGACGATGTCGATGGCGTGGATGCGGATGCCCGGACAGACATGGTCCGGCGTTGCGGCGTCATTCCTTTGCATGTGGGTCGTGATGATGGCAGCAATGATGCTGCCGTCTTTGGTCCCGACGCTGTGGCGCTACCGCCAGGCAGTCGCCAGGACACGCGAGACGGGCCTGGGTCCGCTGACCGCGCTGGTGGGCTTGGGGTACCTCGTCGTCTGGACCCTGTTCGGAACGGCCGCGTTTCCGCTGGGCGTCGCACTGGCCGCAGTCGAGATGCAACGGCCGGCGCTGGCGCGCGCAGTTCCGATCGCCGTCGGGGTGGTCGTCCTGCTTGCCGGGGCGCTCCAGTTCACCGGGTGGAAGGCACATCACCTTGCCTGCTGCCGGGAGAAACCAGGGCGCGGCCGTCCGCTGCCGGCCGACGCCGGCACGGCCTGGCGATACGGCCTGCATCTCGGCCTTCACTGCAGCTCCAGCTGTGCCGGCCTGACGGCGATCCTCCTGATCACCGGAGTTATGAACTTGCAGGCGATGGCTGTCGTAGCGGCAGCCATCACCTTCGAACGTCTCGCACCGGCTGGTGAGCGCGTCGCGCGAGCCATCGGGGCCGTCGTCGTCGGGGCAGGGTTATTTCTGATCGGGCGGGCATCCGGGCTCGGATGACGCATCCGCGTCGTATATTGTTTGTCAAAGGTCGGTTCCAGAGTGACGAAACGACCAACCTTGGAGCAAACCATGGTCCATAGGGAAAATAAACGGAACGCGACGGTGATCAATGCCATCGGGGCAGCCGGTCGTCAGCGTGCCCCGTTTTTCTAGTGAGGCAGCCGTCAACAGCGGACGCTGTCGAAGGCCTTTGCTTGTTCTTGCCAAGCCGTTATCAGGACCGCTTCGCTGTGAAAGGTTCGGCCATCGCCGTCGAGTTCGAAATAGGCCATGGGGTGTGTTGCGACCCGGCCGGCCACGCTGACGAGCACCACCTTTTGGGCTCGCATCCTTTCATCGCGAAAGGTTTCCCATTCTCCGCATTTACCCTTTTGTTGATTCACCAATATCCATTCAGGCTTCATGATGCCCATACTAGGTTAAGGTTTTAATATTTACAGGAAAAACTGAGGCAATCACTCCGGCCATCCCATGGGAGCCGGTGACGCTTCCGCATCCCGAGTCGGCAACGCTCAGGACCACCCATCCGTACTTTGCGCTGGACGCCAGCGGGGCCTGCGCGAAACGCACCCTACACGGGCAAGCAGTCACTGGGGAGGGATTGCATTTCCCGTGCAAGTGGGGCGTGAGGATCCCGGTTTCCGTCTTTTGATTCAGGCGGCCGAACCACCGT
>DASWVC010000142.1:0-9842 GCA_036401335.1 Chthoniobacterales bacterium | reverse complement strand
GATGTCGTTCACGCAATGGTTAACCAGGTCTTGAGCCACGGCCTCGTGCTTTCCCAACTGGATCGCAAGCTTCAGCTTGGTGCCAACGCCATCGATGCTCGACACCAGAACCGGTTCTTTCATCGCCGAAAAATCGGCCCGGAAACACCCGCCGAAACCGCCGATTGCACCCAATACCTCGGGCCCAAAAGTGGCCTGAACTTTCTGTTGCAGGCCCCGCTTGACGCGGTTTCCCAGCTCAAGGTCCACTCCCGCTGCGGCGTAGGCCTTTTTCGTGGGATCAGCTTTGATCATTTCACCGGAGCAAACAGCTCAGGTTGAATTTTTGCATCGGGCAGCAGCCGTGACCGGGATTGCCGCCTTTCCATGATGAACTTGTCCGTGTTGGGATCGAACGGAACGGGGTATTCGTTATTGAAGCAAGCCAAACAGAAATCCTGCTTCGGCAGTCCGGTAGCCCGTACCATGCCCTCGACGTCAAGGTAACCGATGGAATCAACCTCCAGGTAACCACGGATGGCGTCGAGGGAGTATTGGTTCGCGATCAGGTTTTTTGGGTCCGGGAAGTCAATCCCATAATAACAGGCGTGCTTGTGGGGAGGACAGCTGATCCGGAGGTGCACCTCCTTGGCACCCGCCTCGCGAAGGTTGACGACGCGGGCGCGGGCGGTTGTGCCGCGCACCACGGAATCGTCCACCACGACCACCCGCCTGTCTTTCACCAACTCCTTGATCAGGTTTAACTTCACCCGGACATCAAAGTCCCGGATCAGTTGGGTGGGTTGAAGGAACGTTCGGCCAATGTAGTGGTTGCGCACGAAAGCGTGCTCGTACGGGATGCCCAGTTCCTGGCTGAAGCCCAACGCCGCATAATTGCCCGAGTCCGGCACCGGCACCACGATGTCCGCTTCGACCGGGTACAAACGGGCAAGTTCCCGTCCCATATTGACCCGAACCTTGCTGACGTTCCGGTCGCTCAAAACGCTGTCCGGCCGCGCAAAGTAAACGAATTCAAACATGCAGAACGCCTTGCGTTCCTCTTTGAAAGGCCATTCCGACCGAATCCCGTCATCATTAATGATGATCACCTCCCCCGGTTCGATCTCGCGGATAAATTCGGCATGAATCAGGTCAAACGCGCAGGTTTCGGATGCAAGGATAAAGGCATCGTCCAATCTGCCGAGCACCAGTGGCCGGAAACCAAACGGGTCACGCACGCCAATGATTTCCTCTTCACCCATCATCACGAATGAAAATGCTCCGTGCACCCGGCGCAGCGTGGTCAGCACATTTTCTGGCCCACTCGGCTGGGCCATGAGGTGCAGGATGATTTCACTGTCCACGGTCGTCTGAAAAATCGATCCGCGGGCTTCCAAGTCTTCGCGCAACTCAGCCGCGTTGACCAGGTTTCCGTTGTGTGCGATGGCGAGCTGGCCGCGGGCGCAGTCAACCACAAGGGGCTGGGCATTTTTTAACGTGCTCGACCCCGTGGTGGAATAGCGGACGTGGCCAATGGAACGCGTCCCCGAGAGGCGTTGGAGGTCTTTCTCGCCAAATACCTGCGAGACCAGGCCCATCCCACGGTGAATGTTGAAAACGTGGTGGGACCCTTCCGCCGTCACAATGCCGGCACTCTCCTGTCCCCGGTGCTGAAGGGCGAAAAGACCGTAGTAAGTCAGAAGCGCAGCGTTCGAATGACCGTAGACGGCAAACACGCCGCATTCGTGTTTCGGAATGGGAGCAGTATTCACAAGTGAGACCGCCGTTGAATAAACGAGCGAAAGGACCGCGTCAGCAGGTAAATTTTTAATCCTAGCACCAGCCGGGGGACACGGCGCCGGCACACCTCACCATCCGTCTGCCGGCGCGTCCCGGGGGAACCTTTGTCTGCAATAGCCAAAGCCGGGACCGGCGGAGAACCGGGCCGCGCACACGGTGGTGTTTCCTGGTCCGCCAACCTTTTCCTCATCAAAAACCTCGCACCTACCGCGTCGCCATAGCGCGCCCGATGGCACCATACCACAGATCGAAAGCCTGTTCCATGTCCCAGCGGTAAGCTTTCCCATCGGCGTGCACCACGAGGGTGGGACCACCCACCTGCCCCAGCTTTCGAGCCGGCACACCGGCCTGCTCAGCCAGGCGCAACACCCTCGACGCCTCCTCAGGTCGCGTAGAGACGACCACGCGCGACTGGTCCTCGTTAAAAAGCAGCTGGTCCGCCCGTAGACCGGTGCCATCCAGCCGCAACGTCGCGCCCAGCCGGACTTCGTCGCCAAAACCGCATTCGGCCAGGGCTACTGCCAAGCCGCCTTCCGAACAGTCGTGCGCACTCTGCAGCAAACCCGCGCGGATCGCGTCACGCACGACCCTGTGCAGCGCCCGTTCGCGCTTATAATCAAGGCGCGGCGGGCACCCGGCCTTGCGTCCGTGCACCACCTTCAGGTATTGCGATCCGCCGAGTTCAAAACCGAGGTCGCCCAAGGCCAGCACGGCATCGCCGGCGTGGCGAAACCTTTGCTGCGTGATCCACGCGGGATTGTCAATGATCCCTACCACGCCCACGGTAGGCGTCGGATCAATGGTCCCGGCCGGATTCTCGTTGTAAAGACTCACGTTGCCGCCCGTCACCGGAACGCCAAACTCACGGCAGGCTTCCGCTAATCCATCGACCGCTTCCCGCAGCTGCCAAAAATTTTCCGGCCGGTACGGGTTGCCGAAATTCAGGTTGTCCGTCAAAGCCAAAGGGGCGGCGCCGGAACAAACCAGGTTCCGGCAGGCTTCCGCCACGGCGATTTTGGCGCCTTCGCGCGGGTCCAGACGGCAATAAAGGCCATTGCAGTCGCTTGTTGCCGCCAGAAACTTGTCCGCTTCACGCACGTAGAAAACGGCTGCATCCGATCCGGGCGGCACGACCGTGCCGGCTCGAACCGTGTGGTCGTACTGACGGTAAATCCAGTTTTTGGAAGCGATGGTGGGGTCAGCCAGAAGCAGCCGGAGTGCCTCCTCAGGATCCACGGCGGGAATGGACGCCAGATCCAGCACAGGTTCCGCCGGAATCGCGCGCTCTTCCCGCTCATACACCGGCGCATCGTCGGCCAACTTAGCCGCCGGGATTTCAACCACGATCTCGCCATGCTCGCGGACGCGCATCTGACCGTCGTCGGTTACCCGGCCAATGCAGGCGTACGGCAAATCCCATTTTTCAAAGACCCGGGTGACGGCTTCCTCGTGCCCCTGCTTGACGATGATCAGCATGCGTTCCTGCGACTCGCTGAGCAGCGTCTCATAAGCCGTCATGCCCGGCTCGCGTTTCGGCACCAAGGCAAGGTCGATCTCCACCCCGGTGCCTCCGCGGCTGGCCGTCTCGCAGGTGGAACAGGTCAACCCGGCGGCACCCATGTCCTGAATACCGGCCACGGCGCCGCTTGCCAACAACTCCAGGCAAGCTTCCAGCAGCAATTTTTCCTTGAAAGGATCTCCCACCTGGACCGCCGGACGATCCTCCTTCGAGGCTTCGGTCAGGTCGCGCGAAGCAAAGGCCGCTCCGGCCAGACCGTCCCGGCCGGTTTCCGAGCCGACGTAATAAACCGGATTGCCAACCCCGCTCGCCGCCCCCCGGGCAATTTGATCGTGCCGGAGGACACCAAGGCAAAGCACGTTCACCAACGGGTTGCCCTCGTAGGCTTCATCGAAGTAAACTTCGCCCCCGATCGTTGGCACACCGACACAGTTGCCGTAATGGGAAATCCCACTCACCACGCCGCGGAGCAACGCGCGGTTCCTGGCTGCCGCGGCACCCCCCTCAATTCGTCCGAAACGAAGTGAGTCCAGCAGGAAAACGGGGCGTGCCCCCATCGTAAAGATGTCGCGGATGATGCCCCCCACGCCGGTTGCTGCCCCGTTAAATGGTTCTACCGCGCTCGGATGATTGTGGCTTTCCATCTTAAAGGCGATCGCCCAACCGTCACCGACGTCAATCACCCCGGCATTTTCTTCTCCTGCCTTCACCAGCACGTTTGGACCGGTGGTCGGGAATTTTTTCAGCTGCAACCGCGTGTTCTTGTAAGAACAATGCTCGCTCCACATCACCGAGAAGACCCCAAGCTCGGTGTAGTTTGGCGCCCGTCCCAGAATCTGTTCGATGCGCGCATACTCGTCCTCGGTAAGGCCGTGTTTGCGAACAAGCTCCGGGGTGATGGCGATCGACATTACCGGGCAGCAAAGGTTTCGACCAAGGACGCGAACAGCAAGCGTCCGTCGCTGCTGCCCAGGAGGTCATCCCAGGCCCGGTCCGGATGGGGCATCATGCCCAGCACGTTGCGGTGCTGATTGCAGATCCCCGCGATGTTTTCCAAGCTGCCGTTCGGATTGGCGGCGGCGGAGGCCGTGCCGTTGCGGTCGACGTAACGGAAAATAACCTGTCCCTTCTCGTTCAGACGGGTCAGCGCGTCCGGTTCTGCAAAATAGGCCCCTTCACCGTGCGCCACCGGCATTTTCAGGATCTGGCCGGGCCGCCCAAGGTGAGTGAAGGGCGTGCCGTTATTTTCCAGCCGCAGGTACACCGGTTGGCACACAAACGTAAGGTCCCGGTTCCGGATCAATGCTCCCGGCAGCAAACCCGCTTCACACAGGATCTGGAACCCGTTACAAACGCCTAGCACCGGCATGCCATCACCGGCTGAAGTCACCACCGCTTTCATGATGGGAGAGAACCGGGCGATGGCCCCGCAACGGAGGTAATCGCCATAAGAAAACCCTCCGGGCAAAACCACCGCATCATAGCCGGAAAGCGATGCCTCCTTGTGCCAGACGTACGCGGCCGGCGCCTTGATCCCGTCACAGAATGCGCGCAAGCAATCCTGGTCGCAATTGGAACCAGGAAATTGGATGATGGCGATCTTCATACCCACAGCGGTCAGCCGCCCCGCTCCACCACGTAATCCTCGATCACCGGATTGGAAAGAAGGTCGCGGCAGATCGCTTCCAGTTTAGCCGGATCCGGTTCACGGCTGAATTCCAGTTCCAGAAACCTGCCTACCCGCACTTGTTCCACCATATCCAACCCGGTTTCCCGCAGGGCGTTGCGAACGGCTACGCCCTGAGGATCAAGCACGCTCCGCTTCGGCATGACAATGACGTGCAGCTTCATCAGAAGGAAGGCAATCATCGAGGTAGGGCAGACCTTCGACAAGTGAATTTTCTTCGCGCTGCTCGCAACCGTTTGGGTCGTTTTCCCGGGCGGCGGGTGTGGTATGTTTCGAACACCTTGGAGGCAAGCGATGAAGACCGTCACCGAACGCCCGATGAGCCTGGAAGAGTTTGATGCCCTGCCGGAGACCGTGCTGCCGCGCCAACTCGTTGAGGGCCAATTGATTATGGCGCTGGCACCCGATCGGTTCCATCAAAGCCTGGTAGGAATCCTGCACGGAGAGTTGTACGCCTGGGTCAGGATGCATCCGGGGCAAGGCGAGTTGTACATTGCCCCCTTTGACGTTCAGCTTCCGGGCCTAAACGTCTATCAGCCCGACGTGATGTTTTTCCGGCACGATCACCTGGATCGGCTTACCGATCAGCGCGCCTTAGGTGCCCCGGACCTTGCCGTTGAGGTTCTTTCGCCTTCCACGGCACACTACGACCTGAACGAGAAACGCCTTCACTATGGAAAAAGCGGCGTGGGCGAACTCTGGATCGTTAATCCCAAACGTAAGCACGTCCAAGTGTACCTTCTGGGGCAGGAGGTCGACCGTCCCGTGCGCTTCCTCAAAGCCGGCCTGGTGCTAACCACTGACCTTTTGCCAGGGTTCGAGCTGCCCCTGGATCGGCTCTTCCGCTGAACCGGGTAAACGCCACTTTTCCAAACGCCAAAACCGGTGTATGTGTCAATTGTCGATCAGCGTTGTGGGTTAACCTTTTCTCTTGAGAGTGCCTCAGGAGCGTCTGTGCAGAGCCGCCCTGGCCTTTGCAGAAGGGCCAGTCACGAGGGTCGCGCTTTTTGATTGTGATTCCGCAAACGAATTTTTCCGCACCATTCCGCCCCGAAGACCAACTATCCCTGGACCATTGGATCCAGGCTGAACGCAAGAAACACGCTCTGCCGGTCCGGTTCGCCCAAACTTCCGCTAAAACGCTTTTGCGGTACCTTCGGAGCGCCTGCCCCCTTCTGAGCGAACTGCCCGGGCTTGAAGGCCTGAAAGCTGAGGGGTTGGACATTCACGGCAACACCTTGTGGCTGCGCCAACGGCTCGTCCTCGAAAGCCCGCCGGGGGTTCACGTGTTTCTGAAGACGCCCCTCGTCCCATTGGATGACCAGATTCTGGGCAACTACACCCAAATCCTCGAGAAATTGCCAAATGGGCTCGCAGACGCCCGGAAACGTCTCAAGCACGCATTGGAACGCGGACAGGCGAAGCTGTCTCCGTTGCAGCCTTCCGAATACACACCTGAGGAGTGGCAAGCCATTTGCCAGGAGTTGGAGGGCTCCTCGCATGAGCCCCAAACTTTGGGCGCCTTTGCGTCCCGGGTGGACCAGGCTTTCCGTCTTTCGTGCACCCTCAAGCAAAAACGTGAACTGGCCGAAGGGTTGAAACTCCTGGAGTACCCCGAAACTTTTGCCCGGGCGCGCTCCACGGGGCGGCGGCTTACTGCGATCCTTGGCCCGACAAACAGCGGCAAGACGCACCAGGCACTGACCAGGCTCGCCGTTGCATCCACCGGCGTGTACCTTGCTCCCTTGCGTTTGCTGGCGGCCGAGGTGTGGGATCGGCTGCAAAGCGAAGGGGTGTACACCGACCTGATTACCGGGGAGGAACGCATTGTCACCGGGATGTCGACCCACGTCTCTTCCACCGTCGAGATGCTGGACTCCAACCAACCTTATGACGTGGCCGTCATTGATGAGGTGCAGATGCTCGCCGACCCTTCTCGCGGCTGGGCCTGGACCCAGGCCATCGTTGGAGTCAATGCGCGCGAGGTCGTCCTTTTAGGCAGCCCGGAGGCTGGGCCGGTGCTTGAGCGTTTGGCCGAAGCCTTGGGCGAACCGCTGGAAGTGTCATTCACTGCGCGGCTTAAACCGTTGCGCGTGGCCGACCGGCCTTTGGAAAATCCCAAAGACGCACCGGCGGGAACGGCGTTCGTCTCCTTTTCCCGTGCCCACACGTTGGCCTGGAAGAAAACTTTAGGGGAAGAAAATACCGCGTGCATCTACGGCGCGCTCTCGCCGGAGGTTCGGCGCGGTGAGGCCCGCCGGTTTGCCGAAGGGCGCGCGGCTTACTTGTCGAGCACGGACGCGATTTCGATGGGCCTTAACCTTCCGATCCGGATGATCGTTTTCACCGGGTTAACCAAATGGAACGGAAAAGCGGAGGTAACCCTGTCGAACACGGAAATTTTACAGATCGCGGGTCGAGCCGGTCGGTTCGGCCATGGGGAGGAGGACGAAGCAGGTGTGGTTACCGCGTTGAATGCCGCTGACCTGGAAACCATCCGCCAAGCGCTCGCCTCGGGAACAGGCGAAGCCCTCCCTTTGAAAGTACCAGTGGCCCCCCGCCTGCAAACCCTGGAATACCTGGCTGAGCGGACGGGCAAAGACCGGCTGGATTCCCTGTTAAAAACCTTTTCCAGCTTGCCCGAAAGGGACCAGCTTTTCGGTAAGGCTGACATCACCGGGATGTTGGAATTGGCAGCCCACCCGAAAGCCCGCGCTTCGGGTTTGCCTTTGCGCGACCTCCTGGTGCTGTGCAACTGCCCCATCACGCAGAAGGAGCCTTCTCACCTTGGGGCATGGATTGGCTGGGTCGAAGCGCTCGAGCGAGGCAGGTCGTGTCCGTTGCCGGCCCTGGAAAGCCGGCTGGATGGAGCGGCAGACACTCCACAAGACCTCCATGGTGCCGAGCGCGATGGCCGGTTGCTGGGCGCTTACAAGTGGATGCACTACCATTTTCCCGAGGCGTTTCCGGACTTGGCAGGCGCTAACCGGGAACTCGGGCGGTTAAACCAGTACATCTTGGCGTCCCTGCAGAAACGTCTGCAAGCGGTCTGCCATGATTGCGGGCGCAAACTGCCCACGAACTGGCGAAGTCGGCAGTGCCGTGCTTGCACGGAAGTACCTCCGCCGGTCCGCGGGAGACCAGGGGCGCGTTTTCACCGCAACCACCGGCCTTCAAAAGGCGAACGTAAGCCGGAGCTGGCGGGAGCGTCGAGGGGCGGGACGTTCAAGCGTTAAACGGGCGGTTTACCGGCACCTCTTGAAGGGGGCAACTGCGGCGAAGGTGCCGGCAGCGACCTGCGCTGCCAGCTTTTCAGGAAACTGCCTTTCCGGGCGGCGGCCATGACGACCTTGGCCACGGCTGGCGCTGCCAATGCAAACAGGGCAGGCGTCGCCAGCAAAAGGCCGCGTGTCACCATTACTTTCGGCGAAAGTCGCCGTTGGTCGGCAAGCAATGGGACCAGTTTCCGTCCCGCCTTCTCCAGCCGCTGTTGAACTTGGGGGTCACTTTCGACCGGGCCTGCCTCCAGCACGCCGGTGATCTTGCCTACCACCAAGGTCAACGCGCCGTACCGGTGTAGGGCCATAGATCCTTCATCGCGCGAGCGGTCAAGAATGGCGTGCACCACCTCGATGCCAACAAAAATGGCGGATTTTTTCATGCTGGCGAAGGCTGCCGTGCCAAGTTCGCGCCTCGACCCGTCGGTTGCGTCTACCTGCTTCAGCCTTTTTGCTTGTTCCCCCGCATCACCAACCAAAGACGTTCCGGATGGAACCCCACACGCCATCCGGTTCACCATATTTGTGCCGTAACTGTCCGCGCTCGTACCGCCGCATGTCATGAACATAGGTGCGGCGGCGTTCCAGGTCGGCGCGCTCCCCACGCAGGTGATCCCGACGGGCGCCCGACGCAGCGCCAATGCGCTTGTCAATCGCCGAGATCTGGGACTGCACGGACCGCTCTTTGGCATCCCATTTGGCCTCAAAACGTCGGAATGCTTCTGCCTTGGGCAGAGGGGTTTGGCGCGCGGTCCGTGGCCGCCGAACTCTGACCGGCCCATCCTCATCGTCAAAATCGGATGATTCATCGGTCTTGTCCGTCTGGAGCAAAGGGGTAGGACCGGTGGGCAATATCGGAACGAGCGGAACAGCTTCCCCAAAATCATGGGTTGCCACAACGCCCTGTCCAACTTTCACGTCAATCGTTTGGGTGTACTCCGGCCACCCCGGAGGCCGCAAGTGCACGGTGTACGGGCCGGGCGGCAATCGGGACAATTTGCCCGGGGTTACTCCGGTAAGTTTCTCGTCGGCTGGTCCGACCACTTCAAATGGAGTTGCCGGCACATCAGCACCGATGGACAAGTCACCGCCTTCCGGCAAGAGCCCCACGGTCCCGAGGTCCTGGGTTTGTCCTGGCTTTACCTCCAGCGACAATTCTTTGGTTTGGAATCCGCTCCGCGCCAGCACCAGGCGGTGCGCGCCGGCACTGAGCCGCCGTTGCGTGAATCCGCTCGTCCCCATCCCCGCACCGTCAAGCAAAATATTGGCATCGGCCGGGTCGGTCCGGAAAGTCAGGAGTCCTCCCGTCGGACTTTCCCCACCCGGTCGTGACCATTCATAGGTAACGGCTCCAGCCACTAAGCCCAGCGCCGCCGCCCCCGCCACCACCGTCGACATCCGGGGCAGGGCGGCCGCCCGGGGCTGCTTCACGGGCCGCGCCCGGCCCGGTGGCCCCCCCTCCGCCGCCACCCCGGCCGCTTCCGCAACGCCCCGGGCCACGGCCGGCTCCGGCCCCCCGGCCCGGTTGGCCTGCTCCAGCGCCGCCAGAAACTGCTCGCTCGACCCATACCGCTTGCGC
>DASWVC010000141.1:0-40657 GCA_036401335.1 Chthoniobacterales bacterium | reverse complement strand
GGGCACGCAAGGCCGTGCGGTGGGCCTCGCTGGGTTCCTTCCAGTAAGCTTGAATCGGGTTCCAACCCTCGCTCAAGCCCTCGATGTAAGCATTGCCGTTTTGTGAGATGAGGGCGGTAATCCGATCGGGATATTGGCAGGCCAGCGCGCCTGCGCTGCGCTCGCGCCTTTCAAGACGATCGCGGAGATGGTTGTGCCGAGCGTCACCCAAATTGCCGCGGGAACTCCCATAATCTTGCAATAAAAATGCGTAACATGTAAGAACTACAAGTCTGGGAAATAACCCTGCAGATTTTTAAATGCGCTGACCGCGGGTGCAATCACGGATGCCCGCGGAACCCCCCCTTGGTGTCATGAACTACGTGCCACGATTCGACGCGGCCTGCCTCATCGCAGGCGCCCTGGCTTGGGGCGCCCCCGCGGTGGCCCACGCCCAGACCAGCGGGTCGCCTAGCCCCGAGGCCAACCCGTTGCCCAGCCAACAGGAAAGCGGGCCGCAAGCCCAGCCACTTCAAACCATGATTGTGACGGGATCCCTGATCCCGCGTATCGGGGACGGCCCCCAACCCGTCACAACTCTCGACCGGGATTTCATCCAGAAGCAGGCCGACCAAACCGTCACGGATGTGATCCAGCGCCTTCCACAGGCGGTTGGGTCCTTCAACCCGCTCACCACGACCGGGATCGGTTCCTCGCCGGGTGGTGCCGCCGTGGGTTTGCGCGGGCTTCCGTTCAATGCCACGCTGGTCCTGGTCGACGGGCAACGGTTTCCTGCTAACCCCTTTCCGAGTGTTTCCACCACCGGGGGGCCGGTCACCTTCGTGGACCTTAATTCCTTTCCGCTGGCTGCGGTGGACCGGGTTGAAATCCTCAAAGACGGCGGTGGTGCCACCTACGGCTCCGACGCCGTCGCGGGAGTGATCAACCTAATTCTGAGAGACAACTACAACGGTGCCGACCTGACCGACTACTACGGCGTCAGCCAACGGGGCGACTTTGAAGTCAACCACGTTTCCCTGGTCGCAGGCATTAACCACAAAATCAGCGATACCTCAAAATTTAACCTCTTGGCATCATTCGATTTCTACAATCAAACCCCGATCCTGTCGAAAGACCGTCCGTTTTCGAACACGCTCAACCATCAACAGTGGGATCCCCGCTACCCAGCCCAAAGCATCTTTCCATCCACCGCAGGGTACTACCTTGATCCGGTAAGCGGCACCACGTACACCTTGAACCCCGGCACGTTCGGGAACGCAACCGCCGCCGACTTCAAAACAGATGGGTTTCCCAACCCGAATTTCAGCACCAAAGATCAGCAAATCGCTCCCCGTGAACAACGGTTTGGAAGTTTTTTCAAGATCAATTACGAGCCCACACCTTGGCTGCGGCTCCACGACGAATTCATCATCCAACGCACCGAAGAAGTCTCCTCCAGCCCGAACCAAGGGTTCGGGGGCAATGACGCACTTACCATCCCCGCCTCCAATCCATACAATCCCTTTGGGGTGAACCTCGTGCCGGAGGGTCAGGTCCTGCCGGAATTCGGCCCCTGGCGGATCGACACGGTTACCCGGACGTTCCGAAACAACGCGGACCTGGTTTTGCAGCTTCCGCGCGACTGGTTTTTGGAACTGAGTTTCACCTACGGCGAAAGCGACGGCACGGAGATCGTCGATAACAGCCTTAAACGCGATGCCGTCCAGGCGGCATTGAACGGTGCCTTGTCGGGATATGAAGGGGAGTATTTCAATCCGTTTGTCGACGAGGCCAGGTCGGGGCCGAACCGGGGGTTTTATCCCGCGATTGCCACCCAGCAACGGCAGAATAACCGCACCGATTTGGCCGTTTGGACGCTCAAGACCGGCGGGACGGTGTGGGACTTGCCAAGTGGATCGATCACGTTGGGCGCCGGGTTGGAGTACCGAAGTGAAAGCCTGATCCAGAGCAACGACCTTAATAACCGCCAATACAACGTCCTCTCAGGCAGTTTCCCCGGCCCACAAACAAACGCCCGGCGTCACCTCTACAGCGCTTTCGGCGAACTGACCATCCCGGTCCTGGGCGAGCGGTGGTCGGTGCCCGGCGCCCGCAACCTTGATGTGGTGCTCTCGGAACGCTACGACCAGTATTCAGATTTTGGCAGCGCCGCAAAGCCAAAGGTTACCGTCCGCTACAAACCTTTCAGCGATCTAACCTTGCGGGCAAGCTACGCCGAGGGGTTCATCGCATCCTCGCTCGGGCAATTATTCGGCACGCCTATTCCGGGCCTGCAAACCATCAGTGACCCAAATTTTCCGCCCGGCAGCCCCCAACACACTTACGGCGTCGTCGCGTACACTGGTGGAAATCCACGGCTCAAACCCGAGAACTCCTACAGTTATTTTGCGGGTGCGGTCTGGAGTCCAGCAAGCAGCGACCCCGAGCGCAGTTGGTGGCGCTGGGCCAAAGGTTTCACCGCCTACCTTGATTGGTACCAGATCAACCTGAGAAACCTCGTCGGCAACGTCTCCGCCCAGAATCTCGTCGACCTTGCCGGCGCTTTTCCCGGCGCCGTGACCCGCGGTGCCAATGGCCAGATTACGCAGATCTTCGCCACGTTCCAAAACTTGGGTGATGAGCGGACGGACGGATTGGACTTCGGGGCCAGCTACGTCACGGAAGAACTCCCCTGGGGTAAACTCGACGTCGAGGTTAACGCAACTTACATCTACAGCTTTCGACAACGTCAGTTTGTGGGGGCGAACCCGGATCGCACGCCCGGGTATCAGCTTTGGGATCTGGAAGACTCTTACGGCGTCCCGGATTTCAAACTGATTGCCAGCATTTTCTATTCGAAGCGTCTCTTTGGGGCCGACACACTTCGCACCGGGTTTACGGTTAACTACGTCGATTCAGAACACGACCTTACCGATAATTTCAAGGGTTCCTTTCCCAACGCCTCGCTGGATGCGCCGGGCTACGTGCACCGCATCGGCAGTTTCACCACCGTCGACTGGCAAGTTTCTTACCTGCTGGGCACCTCGGAGACGGTACATCCGGCGACCTCCGCGTCAAGGTATGGCCAGGCAGGCAACTCCGCAGGCGGCGAGAAAGAATCCGTCCCCGAACCAGGAGGAAGCCACCGCGGCTTGCGCCGCTGGTTGCAAGACACCACGCTAACGTTTGGAATCAACAACCTCGGCGACGTCAAACCACCGTATTCAGCCGATTGGTACCAAGGTTATGACACGAGCAATGCCCTTCCCTTCGGCCGTTATTTCTACGTTCAAGCAGAAAAAAAGTTCTGAAACCGCTCCCGGCGTTTCAGCGGTTAACGGGTGCGGCGATCGCTTTCCATGCCCGTGTCGCGGCTGCACCAGCCGCGACACGGGCCGTTTGGATCGTTGACTTGGCTTTGGGTCGGATGTTAACTGGAGGATTGCAGGGGAGCCTTTGGCTGAGAACCCCGGTGCCTGAACGGCCCGCGGAGGACCCTTAAAACCTGATGCGGGTAATGCCGCCGCAGGGAGCGAAGGTGGCACTGCACTTATTCTATGACCACCGAAAGCCCCTTTCCTAACAGCCGCCGGGTGTACGTCAGCGGCGCGATTCATCCCCACGTGCGCGTCGCCCTGCGGGAGGTACACCAAAGCCCTACCCGGTCGGCGAACGGCGCGACGGAGGAGAATTCTCCGGTGCGGGTGTACGATACCAGCGGACCTTGGGGGGATCCGGATCAGGCGCACGCGGTAGAGCAGGGGCTGCCGGCGGTGCGAGGCCCGTGGATCGCCGGACGGGGCGACGTGGCGGAATACAACGGGCGGGGTTTACGGCCGGAAGACGATGGTTACCTGAGCCAGGCGCATGCCGAACAAAGTCGTGCCCGGAGCAACGGAACGAAACAGTTCCCGGGGTTGAGGCGCAAACCGTTGCGAGCAGCGGCCGGGCATCCGGTCACGCAACTCTGGTATGCCCGGCAGGGCGTGGTGACTCCGGAAATGGAATACATCGCGATCCGGGAAAACCTGGGCAACCAATGGCAGAAAGGAAAAGGGCAGTCCAAGAACGTTTTTCCGCAGCCGATCACTCCCGAGTTCGTCCGGGATGAAGTCGCCCGGGGCCGTGCCATCATCCCCGCCAACATCAATCACCCGGAATTGGAACCGATGGCCATCGGGCGAAGTTTTCTGGTCAAAATCAACGCGAACATCGGAAATTCTGCAGTGGCGTCGAGCATCGAAGAGGAAGTCGAGAAGATGCGCTGGGCGACCAAGTGGGGCGCCGACACGGTCATGGACTTGTCCACGGGCAAGAATATTCATGCGACCCGGGAATGGATCGTGCGCAACAGCCCGGTCCCGATCGGCACGGTGCCGATTTACCAGGCCCTGGAGAAAGTGGGCGGGCGGGCTGAAGAGCTCACCTGGGAGGTTTACCGGGATACTCTGGTCGAACAGGCGGAACAAGGCGTCGATTACTTCACCGTGCATGCCGGTGTGCTGCTGCGTTTCATTCCCCTCACCGCCCGTCGGCGTACGGGCATTGTGTCGCGCGGCGGGTCGATCCTCGCGAAATGGTGCCTTGCCCACCACCAGGAAAATTTCCTCTACACCCACTGGGAGGAGATTTGTGAAATCATGGCAGCCTACGACGTCAGTTTCTCAATCGGAGACGGTTTGCGGCCTGGCTCGATTGCAGACGCCAACGACGCCGCTCAATTTGCCGAACTGCAGGCGCAAGGCGACCTGACGAAGCGCGCTTGGGCCCACGGGGTGCAGGTCATGAATGAAGGGCCGGGTCACGTGCCGATGCATTTGATTAAGGAGAACATGGAGAAGCAATTGGAGTGGTGCCATGAAGCGCCATTTTACACCCTTGGCCCTTTGACCACGGACATCGCTCCGGGCTACGACCACATCACGAGCGCGATCGGTGCCGCCATGATCGGATGGTACGGGACGGCGATGCTTTGCTACGTCACGCCCAAAGAACACCTCGGGCTGCCGAACCGGGACGACGTCAAACAGGGTGTAATCACCTACAAGATTGCTGCGCACGCCGCCGACCTCGCCAAAGGCCATCCTTCGGTGCAGGTTCGCGATGACGCGCTGAGCAAGGCACGGTTTGAGTTCCGCTGGCAGGACCAGTTTAACCTCAGCCTGGATCCGGAAACGGCCCAAGGTTTTCACGACGCGACCCTGCCGCAGGACGCCGCGAAAACGGCCCATTTCTGCTCCATGTGCGGCCCCCATTTCTGCTCCATGAAAATCACGGAGGACGTGCGAAAATATGCGGCCGAACACCACGTGGAAGCAGAGCAAGCGATTGCCACCGGGTTACAGGAGATGGCGCACGAGTTCACCCGGAAAGGCAGTGAACTTTACGAGTGACACCCCGACCGAGGCCTGAATGCACGTTCCCCCACCCTGAAGCTTTGCCTGGCGCGGCGCCTTGTCCCTTCGCGAGGTGTTTACGCTCGGGGTGTGGTCCTCGACGTAGCGGCGTTTACCGAAGGGAAACGTCAACCTCGGTCTTTCTCGGGTTGTTGACGGGCCATTGAGAAAGACCCCACCGGCCATGTGGCCGATGGGGCGTTTTCCCAACCCCAGCCTCAGCTACGGCGTGATTCCCCCTCTCACTTCGCAGCCAAGAACGCTACGGCGTCTGCAGATCGCGTTTGTCCGGGCGCCCGGATACCTGCCCTTACCACGACCGAAGCCTCGGGGGTGGCGTTCGGCCGAGAAAAACCCGGCCGCGGTTGGTTAAGGGGGGGCTGCACGACACGGCAAAAGCGGTGTTTCAAAGGATGTTCTAACGTCGAGGCCGGCGCGAACCGGCCCGTCCGCGGCCGCGTGCCGGTCGAGCTTACCCGCCAGATGGGTGACGGTCTTCGGGAGAAGCATAGTTCTCCGCGATTTCGGAAGCTGTGATTTCGATGCTTGAATTCGCTGCGATAAGACCGGCAATCTCGTGGTCTGTTTTCCCTTGCCCACGGAGTTCCTGAATCTCGTCGCTGATCATTCCGACAAACGCCTGCACGGGAAACACCTCAGGGCCGAGGCCCGCCGCATCTCGCAACGCCCTCTGCGCTCGGAGCGCTTCTTCTACCGAATAGGTTTTCACGTATCCTTCTCCTTTTCAGATTGCCCGGCAGTACGAAGGAATGCTGGCAACCGCCTATGCAAGGAGCAAGAGATCATTCGGTCCGTACAACGGCGTGTGGCAGTTGCTGCGAAATGGGCTGTGCGTCGAGCGTGAACGAACTGGTTAGCCTGCCTTGGCTTCCAGCGTTTTCCGAATGACTCCGTAGCTTGTCATCTTCATCAGCTCCTGATCGGTGAACTGGACGTTGAATTCGTATTCCAGGGCCGTCGCGAGGACCATCGCGTTCATGGAATCCCAACGCTCGATGCTTGTGGGCGAAGCTTCGTCCGTGATTTTCTCCGGAGAAAGTTCAAACACGTCCGCGAATACTTTTCGGAGCCGCTGATCAACCGTCATGGAATGCATTCCTTTTTTTGCACGTGAATTTCGCGAAACCATGCGGGAGCTGTCAATGAAGTCGCAGGTAAACGTCGGGACCATAAATTGCCGCCTTCGTGCGTTCGGCAAAAGCCCTGGCTGGGAAAGAAATCTTTTACCAACCCGTTCTTGTCCGTTGGGATGTATTCACCTTCCAGACGCTCGCAGCCACGCGCTTCGGCCATTCTCGCCACATGGGCCAGGAATGCTCGCTCCACACCCCTTCCGATCACGCGGCAACTCATCAGAAACGTCTCCAGGCAGGCGACCGAGCCCAGGTAGCGAACCACCGCGACGGCGATAATGCCATTGTCGTCGAAGCGATCTTTCAAGCCTGCGTGAAACACGTCGACTGCGGGATTCGTCGCGAGGGCGTGAATCGCTTCTTCGGAGTAACGCCGGGTGGTGGCATTAAACTGGTTTGTTTTCTGGGTTAGCTGGGCGATGCGCGGGATGGTAAAGCCGTCGGCATAGCCCACGGCAAGCGTCATCTCCAGCGAGGCGAGGTAGCTTTCAAGGGTAGTACTTTCCTGCTGCAACTGTTTACGGCGGACTTCGCTCCGGTACATGCCACTGCGCCGTCGGTCTTCCGCCGTAAGCGTCAAAGCATCAAAGTGGCCGAGGCTTTGCAGCAGGCTCCGGTAACCCGTCGGGTCCGGCGGAAGCTGGACTACCTCCACCTGAGGCAGCCGCTCCCGGACGTAAGCGCACTCGACCGGGTTGTCGTCGATGAAAACCAGGCTGTCCAAGCCAATGTTAAGTTCTGCGGCGATCTCGCGAAGGTTAGTAACTTTGTCCGACCAGTTGATCCGTCTTGCCACGAAGTGCTCGGGTTTCAGCAGTGAGGAAGGGTGTCGCTCGAACACTTCCAAAGCATCCTTTTCGTTATTCTTGCTGTTGAGTGCAAGCAACACCCCTCGGTGGTATAGGTCGAGGATGGCCGCCTGGAACTCGACGTAAGCCGAGCCCGGATGGGTATTGCCCAGTTTGATGCCGCTGAGGCCGTCTTCTCCCACAACTCCGCCCCACAAGGTGTTGTCGCAATCCAGGACCAGGCATTTACGATTTCTGCCCTTAAGGGCAGCGGCGAACCGGACGTACTGGTCGGCCAGACGCAAGAGCACGGACGGTTTGTAAGGTGCCCGGCCGATGTGCCAATAGCGGTCATCAAGCCCCTGTTCATAGCCCACCCGGGAAAGGACCGCGTCCAGGTCAATCAGGTAGGATCCGCCCAACGCGCTCACCTGTTCGCCTAAACGGGCATTAAGCCGAACAACGGTGTTTTGCTGCCCGTGAGACCGCTGGGCATCCAGGATTCCAAATGCGGGAAAGACGGGTCGTTCAAAATTGTGGGTAAGGATGACCGCAGGCGATCGCTCGCGAAATGCGCGGACCATTCCCACGGTGCGTTCGAGCGCTTCGCCGCACAAAGCTTCCGCCTGGTCTGACGACAGTTCAGCAAAATTGAACACCAGGCGTGGAAGCAGGACGTGCAGCCGCAAGACAAACACGACAACGTCAGGGCGGAAGGCAAAAAGCGGGCTATCCGGATTGAAGACGTCCTGATGAACGTTGTCGTGCTGTCCCAGGTACACCACCGGCCTGAGACCCACGGCATGCAGGTGCACCTTCAAATACGGAACAATGGGGTCTATCGTGACGTTCCGGAGAACGGCGATCCGCAGCTCCGGCGATCGGTCGGCTGCAAGTTCCTCAAGCTGGCGCGCCGCGGCCACGTAGCGCGCCGGCGAGGGATCCTTAGCCAGCCCGTGCAGGATTTCCTGCTTTGATGGACTCATGAAAAACGCATGCTTCTGTACCACTCCCCCTTAAACGGGAAAGGTGCGGCTCGCAAGCACACGCTTCATCAACGGCCCGCCTGCCCCGTGCGGCGGTTGCCCTCTGCGGCTGCGCGGGCCATGCATGCAGCCGGAAAGGGAGGAGGCTCGCATCGTCGCAACGCCGCGTCCCGCAAAAGCCGTTTAAAGGTTTGCCACCGTCATGGTGATTGTTCCAGGGATCACCGTGGGAACCACGGCTCCCTCCGTGATCGGCACCGCCAACACCTGAAGGTTCCATCCCTCTTTTATCAACTTTTTCACCTTCAATCGTTTCATGGTCTTCGTCACGTCGAAGACGAAACAGGGGTTCACGCCGCTCATCGGGCCACAGCAGAAGAACGTCACCTTGGCGACATGGTGCAGGTCAGTCTCCAAAAGGCCGTCGTGGGCGTCTGGACGGTTAAAAAAAATCCGCAGGGCACTGTTGGTCACGATCGGCATCGTGATGTTTTGAATCTGGAGACGAATGACCGAACGCGGGGTCACACCCCCTGGAACAATGTCCAGGACGGAGGAATCGTCTGAGATGTCGATATCAGAATTCGAAAGAACCGAATTGACCGCGTCGGCGGTGACAACGGGCAGGGCCAGCGGAATCGTCACGGGCACTCCGCCCTGGGTAGGGGCGGAGTTCGTGGTGGTGTACACGTGGGAAACGATGTTGTGATCGGAAGCCGGGCGCGGAGGTTGTGCCGCCAGGTAGGAGGCAACCGTGGCGGCCGGGGGCGGCAGATAAACAGAGTTAATGGCCATGGAACAAAATAGGTTAAGTTGACGGAGGTTAGACGCTCGTGAGTCGATCGTAGGTGTAGCCCATGGCCTGGGTGGAAAGCGTAGAGGTTACCGGCCAGTTAGGAAAGGCACCGTACTGCAGCTGGTAGTTCAACCAGGCCGGGTCCGTCGTGTTCGCATGCTTCGTGTTCCAGACGGCCCACAAGCGATCGACGTTGGAATGGTGCATCCAGAACAGGGGATCGAGCGGTGACATGAAAGTGCCCATGTCGCCTCCCATCCACCAGTGTACGCAGTTGTGGGGCGTGCCCTCGAAGGCGCCAGCGCCTACGCTGGCCCACTGGTCGGTCCCTTTCATGCTCGCGTACGACTGGAAGTCGGCTGTTCCAATGACCCGGCTCATCGTCGTGCTGTCGCAGTACCCGGAGGGGATCGGTGTGGTCGGCGAAACCTGCCGGCTGGGGTCGTACAAGGGAGCGGACGTAAACTGGGCAGGAATTTTATTGTTCCGGGTCCAGTTCCAGTACGGCATTCGGAAACTGGGCGTGTTGGTGACGTTCTGGATGACGTACTCAAGAAACCCGACGTAAGGCCGGTGCCACGGAAAGAAATACCAGTTGTTATGAGCACAAAAGTTTTGGTGCATGCTGGCGACGTTGCTCCAATTCCACCCGTCGGTGGTGGGGCGAGCTTGCATCGCTGCAATCCCCTGTTTCAAGATCGTGAGGGTGGGATCGGACGCAGTGAGAGTGGCGAGGTCCTTGCGCGCCAGAACCGTCGGATTCTGGGCCCGCGCAAACGGCGGAAGGTACAACGCCCCTGCCGCAGTCCCTGCAATCTGGAGAAACTTGCGCCGATTGTGAGGCGCGCCCGGTGAAGCTGTCATGGGCCGGAGGTTAATAGATGCTCCAGGGGTGGGCAACTAAGATTGGGTATTCTATTCTGCCGAGCAGAGAACTAACTTCCCGAGCTACCGTGCAACCTATAGGCTAACGATTCATTACAGTAATTATGTAACGCCCTGGAGATTGAAACGCGGTCAGGGTGTCCAGGCGTGGGGGACGATGCCGGAAACGGTGGTTTCCGCACCCTGATTTTCCGGGAGGTTCCCTTGCGGAAAAATGGGTTCAAATGGATTGAACCGGGAGGATCCCCTGCCGGAGCGGGCCCTTACAACAACGCAGCCGCATGGCAGGCGTGCCGGCAAGTTGATCAGGGTTAGAGTTCCGGCCCGAGCGCACCTAGTGGCGGGGACAAGAGCAGTTGCCCCGGCCGCGGGCAACCACCCCACACGGGTTGAATGCCAAGGCCGTTTTTTAAGCCCCGGTTCTAGGGCGTGTCGTCCGACCGCAAAGCGTTGCGCCGGGCAAAACGGTCAACACTTTGACGCCGGAGGATCACAAACGTGTTGTTGTCGCCGTAAAGCGCCCATGGGCCCGGGGGCACTTCACGGAATTCAGCAAACTTCCAGTCGCATGCGTCCTTGCTGCCGAGCCCGAGAAAATCCCGCACCGCTGGTGACACATCAAGGCCCGCACCCTGGTTAAGGTTCGGCCGGGGTCGTTCGCCGCCGAAAACGTATTGCCAGTGATCGGTTCGAAAGGGCCCGCAGTCTTCCCACTGGGCGTAGCAGACCCGGTTGCCGTGCCGGATCGCCAGCCAGCGGCCCTTGCAGGTCGTCTGACCGTCCCGGGTGTAAGCGTCTTTGAACCAGGGAATCACAGAGGCCGCTTCCGGCTTGGTATGGCCGCCTTCGACATCGTTGTACGGCAGGGCCACGTAGAAGGGATTCTGGCGCGGCACAAAGTTCACCGGAATGTAGTTGCGTCGGCCGCCCGGTTCCGGGTTGTCGTATCCACCGTAGCTTGAAGACCAGTATTTGTCCCAGGAGCTGCGGTCATTCGGCACGGGGTTGTTCCCGGAAGGACGTTCGCCGATCCAAAAGATCGTGGTGACAATGTTCAACTTCCAGGGGTAACGGCCGGGCCCGCCTGTGAACGCCCCACCCCTGCCCATCAAGGAAGGTCCGGTGGCGTAGCGGGGCCCAGTCCCGTTAAAAACCGTTTTGGTGGGATTCATGATCACCTTGGGCTCGACCTTCAGAAGGGCGTTTTCCCGGAGCTTCATGGCATATTTGGCGAAGTCGGTGCTGCTCTCGTACTGGGTCTGTCCAAAAGAGACCGCCACGCCACTGAGCACCGCCAGAACAGATGATAGGATGAACCGCCGCATGAGGTTGATCCTTGCTTTTACGAACATCAAGCGGGTTTCAGCAAGCGGTATTACCGTACTCCGATGGAAAAATAGGGTTTTCGCCGGTTTGAGGTGGGGCGTCCTTCGCGTCAGCCGTAGCGGCAAAGCGTGGTGTCGTGGAGGAAATGCTCATCGTCCAAGTGGGGAAAATCGAGGGTGTAATGGAGGCCGCGGCTTTCCCGCCGGGCCAGTGCGCAATCGACGATCAGGCTCGCCACCGTGCAAAGGTTGCGAAGTTCGAGAAGGTCAGTCGTCGGTTTGAAGTCCCAGTAAAACTCCTGGATCTCGCGGTGGAGGTTCCGAAGGCGGGTGCTCGCCCGCTGGAGCCGTTTATTGGTGCGGACGATGCCGACGTAATCCCACATCAACCGTCGGATTTCCTCCCAGTTGTGGTAAATGACAACCAGTTCGTCGACGTCCTGGGCGTGTCCCGGCCGCCAATCCGGAAGGACGAAATCCTGGTGGTAACTTGCGTGCTTCGGCCGGACGAGCGATTCAGCGCAGCGGTTAGCGACCACGACCGCCTCCAGGAGCGAGTTGCTGGCCAGCCGGTTGGCCCCGTGGAGTCCGGTGCAGGCCACTTCGCCCACGGCGAACAAACCGCGCACCGTGGTGGAGCCGTCGAGGTCGGTCTTGATGCCGCCGCATTGGTAGTGGGCGGCTGGCACGACCGGGATGGGTGCCTGGGTAATGTCAATGCCCAGTTTGAAGCAGGCTTCGTAAATGGTTGGAAACCGTTCCCGGATAAAGGCGGCGGGTCGATGGGCAATGTCAAGGTAGACGCAAACCGCCCCGGTGCGTTTCATCTCGGCATCGATGGCGCGGGCGACGATGTCCCGTGGGGCTAAGGCACCCAGGGCATGGTACTTGGGCATGAATTCACGTCCTTGCGCGTCCACCAGTTTTCCGCCTTCCCCGCGAACGGCCTCACTGATCAGGAATGATTTTCCCTGGGGGTGAAACAAGCAGGTGGGATGAAACTGCACGAACTCCATGTTGGCAATGGTCGCCCCGGCACGCCAGGCCATGGCGACCCCGTCGCCGGTGGCAATGGCCGGGTTGGTGGTGTAGAGGTAGACCTTGCCGCAACCTCCCGTGGCCAGAATAACCCGATCGCTCCGCAGGGTTTTAACCTTCCCGGAAGTTTCCTCGAGGATGTACACGCCGATAACCCGATCTTCCGTTGCGTACCCGAGTTTGCCTGTGGTGATCACGTCGATCGCCATGTGGTTTTCGAGAATTTCGACCTGGGCATGTTGATCCACGGCTGCCAGCAACCGCTGTTCGATTTCTGCTCCCGTCGCGTCCTGGTAATGCAGGACGCGGCGTTTGGAATGACCGCCTTCTTTGCCGAGGTCCAACTCACGGTGCCCGCCCTCGAGGACACGCTCGTTAAAACTGACCCCCACGGCCACGAGATCGCGGATGGCGGCCGGCCCGTTGGTGACAATGGTGCGAACCGCGTCCGGGTCGCACAGGCCGGCCCCGGCGGTTAAGGTGTCCTGGATGTGGAGGTCGAAGGTGTCCTCCACGCTGGTCACCGAGGCCACCCCGCCCTGGGCCCAGGCCGTGTTGGAATCAGCCCGGGTCCGCTTGGTGATAATGGCCACGCGGCCGCGTTCTGCGAGCTTCAGCGCCAGGCTGAGTCCGGCGATCCCGCTGCCGATGATGACAAAGTCATAGCGTTCCATTGGCGTGATCGAGGAGGTAGTTGTCGAGGAGGCGGGTGGTCCCGAAAAAAACGGCAGCGGCGAGCAGCATCGGGGGCACGAGGTCGGTTTTTGGCTGCAGCGTCTCCGGGTGCACGGCGACGGCATAATCCACCCGGGAAGAGCGTGCCTGCCCGATTTCGGCAGACATCCAGCCTTCAAGTTCGGACCGGGTGATGCCACCTTGCAGGCACTTATCGGCCGCCCCACGCAAGGTCCGGTAAAGGATGGGTGCTTCCCGGCGCTCCTCCTTTGAGAGGTAAGCGTTGCGGGAACTCATGGCCAATCCGTCCGGCTCGCGCACGGTCGGCACCGGGACAATCTGCACGCCGAAGTTGAGATCGCGCACCATGCGGCGGACGATCGTGAGTTGCTGAAAGTCCTTTTGCCCGAACAGGGCAAAGTCGGGTTGGAACAGGTGGAACAGTTTCGCCACCACCAGGCAGACGCCATCGAAGTGCCCGGGCCGCGCTAAACCGCACATGGTTTGGGAAAGGGAATTCTCCCGGATCGTAACGGAAGTGTCGGCCGCGTACATGGATTCAGCCGTAGGGGCAAAGAGCAGGTGGCACCCGGCGGCTTCGAGCAGTCGGCGATCCTGGGCGAAAGGCCGCGGGTACCGTCCGAGGTCTTCGCCTGGCCGGAATTGCGCCGGGTTTACAAAGATGCTGGCTGCCACCGTGCCGCCCGCGGCCAGTTCCTGCGCCCGGGCCACTAGGGCAAGGTGTCCGGCGTGCAACGCGCCCATTGTCGGGACGAGCGCCAGGGGGCGCGGCAGCTGGCGCGCGGCACGGTGGAGGTCGACCGGGGTTGCGATTAGTTCCACGGATTCCGGGGCGTGAGGCCGTGCCAGGGACGCACGGCCAACCCGTGCGTTACGCCTCAGGGCTGCGAGGCAGCTCCTTCGACGATGTTTTTTTTTGCCCGGCGTTCTCTTCGAGCACTTTCAGCAGGCCGCGAAGGGGAATCAAAACCCATTTGGGCCGGTTGTTCAGTTCGTAGCGCAATTCGTAAGACGCTTTAAGTACAAGGTAGCTTCGAAGGAGTAAACGCAATGCGTTTCGATCCTTGGGAATGAAAACCGCGTCCCCGGCCCGCTCCAGGTAGGCACCGAGAAACACTTGGTTGGCCCGCATGGCCCAGAGGTCGGCGTACCCGTCCAACACCTCACGGTCCTGCGGCCGGACCGTCCGGGATTCGAGCAGGCCGTAATGTGCGGCGTAGTGAAAGGAGCGGAGCATCCCGGCGACATCGATTAACGCTGACCGTTTAAGCCGGCGTTCTCCCAAGGTCCGGGCCGGTTCACCTTCAAAGTCGAGGATGGTGTAGTCTTTGCCCGTCGAAAGCACTTGGCCGAGGTGATAATCGCCGTGGATACGGATTTTGGCCAGGTCGATCGGTTCTCGAAGCAAGTAATCGTGAAAGCTGACCAACTCCGAAGCGCGGGCGAGCACCTGGTCGGCAAGCCGGCGCGGGTACTCGTCGAGCTGCGGGAGCACGCGGTTAAGCAGCGTGGTCGTGAGTTTGGCTTCGCTGCGAATGGATTGGTACACCGACCGCTGGTGCTGAAGCGTAAACGGCTCGGGACTGAACTCGGGTGAGTCCGGATCAGCGGACAGGGCGAGGTGCATCTCGGCCGTGCGTTGCCCAAGGAGCCGCACACCCACGAGGTGAACCCCTTCGATCACCTGAAGCTGTTCCTGTGGGATCTCGTCCCACATGCCGAGTGTGGGGGGCGCAGGCAAGTTCGGCTCTCCCAGCACCCGCTCGAAGTAGCGGTCGACGGCTGCCAGGGTTTGCGTCCAGCCGTCCTGTTCGTTGGGCGTAAAACCCTGGAACACGGTCAATGCGGCAGGCTCCTGGCCGCTGGCTACGTACTGGAGGTCACCGAGGTAGGTGGGCACATGGTCGAACCCGCACTTTTCGCTCAGCTGTTTGGTCAGCTCAAGGTCAGGGTTCAAGCCTTCATCCAACCGGCGGAACAGTTTGACGTAAATTTTGTCGTCGAAAATGATCGAGCTGTTGCTCTGCTCCACTTTTAGCGCCCGGGAGGCCTGAATGGGGCCTTCAGCCAACAACGCCTCAAGCCTTCGCGAAGCCGTGGGCACCAACCGCCCGGTCCGGCATTTTACGGGGGTGCCTCCGGCCACCAGGGCGAGGAGTTCACGGTGAAAGCTAGGCACGGCGGTGGCATCCACCAGCAATTCACCAACCTGCCCAAGGTTTGCGATCAGTGCCAGGGGGTGGTCAATTTCCACGTTGCGGGCTTCCTCGCCGCCCACCTTGCGCACGGGCAAGGCATAAAGGTCCCGGGGCCCTTCCGAATAGTTGATCCCGACCAGCAGCAGCTGGCTCGGTTGGTCAGATGGCAGTTCCACCACATCGGCCAGCCCGACGCTCAGGATGTCACGGCTTTTGCTCCGGAACCAGCGGGTCTGCCGGATGTACCGGGTGAGGCCACCTTCCACGAACCGCTGGCCCGCCGGGGTGAACCACCACCCCGCTTCGCCGCGGAAGCCAATGGTGGGCCGTCCCTCCTCTGCGTTGCTGGCGGCAGCGTCCGGCGGCGTCAGCAGCAGCCAGAAAAACGTGTGCGGACCGACGGTGATCTGGTAAGACGTGTCACGAATGACCGGAAAACGGCCGTGACCGAAAGTATCCTCGGGGGTCCATCCCGCCCACTTCTGCAAATCGAGCGCGACCGCCTGCGAAAAGCGGGAAAGGTTGATCACCACCAGCACCGTCTGGCTCTCGTAAGTGCGGGTGAACGCCATAACCTTCCGGTTTGACGGCGAAAGCATCTGGAAATCACCGTGGCCGAAGGCCGGAAACCGTTTCCGGATGGCAAGAATCCGGCGCATCCACCACAGAAACGAAGACAAATTCGTTTCCTGAACTTCGACGTTGACCGCCTCATAGTGGAATTCCGGATCGATGTTGACCGGCAGGTACAACGAATGAGGGTTGGCGCGGGAAAACCCGGCGTTCTTGTCTGCGCTCCACTGCATCGGGGTGCGAACTCCGTTGCGATCACCCAGGTAGATGTTGTCCCCCATCCCGATTTCATCCCCGTAATAGAGGATGGGACTGCCCGGCATGGACAACAGGACGGCGTGAATCAATTCGAGTTTCCGGCGATTGTTGCCCAGCAACGGCGCCAACCGGCGGCGGATGCCCAGGTTGATGCGCGCACGCGGATCGCGTGCGTACACCCGGTACATGTAATCGCGTTCCTCCTCCGTGACCATTTCAAGGGTGAGCTCGTCGTGGTTGCGCAGGAACATCGCCCATTGGCAGTTGTCGGGGATCCGGGGAGTTTCGTCGAGAATGTCCACGATCGGGTAGCGATCCTCCATGTGCAAGGACATGTAGATGCGCGGCATAATGGGAAAGTGAAAGGCCATCTGGCACTCGTCACCCCGGCCGAAGTAGGCCACCGCATCTTCCGGCCACTGGTTGGCTTCCGCCAGCAGCATCCGGTTTTCGTACTTTGAGTCGATGTGCGCCCGCAGCTGCTTCAGGTATTCGTGCGTCTCGGCGAGGTTTTCGCAGCTCGTGTGTTCGCGTTCGAACAGGTAGGGCACCGCGTCCAGCCGGAGCCCGTCCACCCCAAGGTCAAGCCAGAAATCGACCACCTTGAGCATTTCCGTCCGCACGACGGGATTGTCGTAGTTGAGGTCAGGCTGATGGGAATAAAACCGGTGCCAAAAGTAGGTTTTGGCCAGGGGATCGTAGGTCCAATTGCTGATCTCGGTGTCTTTAAAGATGATGCGGGCGTCCTTGTACTTGGTCGGATTGTCTGACCAGACGTAAAAATCCCGCATCGGATCGCTGACGGCGGCACGGCGCGATTTCTGGAACCAGGCGTGTTGGTCGCTGGTGTGATTGAGGACCAGCTCCGTGATCACCTTGATGTCCATCGCGTGGGCCGCGTCGAGGAACTGCTTGAAGTCCTCCAACGTCCCGTAGTTGGGGTTCACCCGGTAATAATCGGAGATATCGTACCCGTCATCCTTCTGGGGCGAGGGATAAAACGGCATGACCCACACCGCGGTCACACCGAGGTTCTTAAGGTAGTCCAGCTTCCCAGAGAGCCCTTGGAAGTCGCCAATGCCGTCGTTGTTGGTGTCTGCGAAGGTTTTGACGTGCACCTGATAGATCAATGCCTGCTTGTACCACAAGGGAGCGGCCGGCTTCGTTACTTCGGAAGTCTGAGTTCCTAGAGTTCCTTGGATCTGCATATCAAATATGAACTGAAGCAAAAGTGGCTTTGGGAAGATCGTCCGGGCAACCACCTGACGGATGGTGCACCCCTCCCAACGGCCTGAAATCTCATGCACCCAACGGCGGCTCGGCGCCAGGCGCAAATCTCAAAATACTGAGAAATCGGAGGGCGCCGGGACCGGTCAACTGGCAGGCGCAGCCGTTTCGGAGCCCTGGGCTTACGGAAACAGTCCCCGGTGTTTCTTGGCCTGCGTCACGCGTTCCACCCCGATGGCCAGGGCGGCCAGCCGCTGCGAGATTTTTTCCTCGCGCGCACGTTTAGTCACTGCCGTAAAAGCTTGTTCAAGGACGCGAAAAAGCCGGTCCATGACTTCCGTTTCGTTCCAAAAGAAGCTTTGCAAGCTCTGCACCCATTCAAAATAGGAAACAATGACTCCGCCGGCGTTGCAGAGAATGTCAGGGATCACAAAGATCTCCTGGGAACGTTGTGACAGCACCTCGTCGGCTTCCAGGGTCGTCGGCCCGTTGGCCGCTTCGGCGAGAATCCGGCATTGAAGCCGGGGTGCGTTGCCCTGATGGATCACCGCGCTGACGGCAGCTGGCACGAGCACCTCGCACGGAATCGTCAGCAGGTCGTCCGGCGGGATGCGATCCGCACCGGGAAATCCGGCCAGGGAACCGTGTCGTTGCACGTGCTGTTCGGCAGCGCGAACGTCAATCCCGGCATCGTTGCGGTACGCACCGGACACGTCACTGATTCCGACGACGCGCATGCCGTTTTTGTAAGCCAGGCCGTAGGCAGCCACGGAACCGACGTTGCCGAACCCGTGAACAACGGCCCGGGTCCCGGAAAGTCTCAATTTCAGAACGTGGGCCGCGCGTTCGACGAGGTAAACCACACCCCGGCCGGTCGATTCACGCCGGCCTTGGCTCCCGCCTAAAGCGACCGGTTTACCCGTGACGATCTCCGGGACCGACGTTCCCCGGTACGTCGAGTAGGTGTCCATGAACCAAGCCATCACTTGCTCGTTTGTGCCCATGTCGGGACCCATGATGTCCACGTGCGGACCGATAAAGGGAATCATTTCCTGCAGGTAGCGGCGTGACACCCCTTCCAGTTCCCGAGGCGAAAGGGCGAGCGGGTCCACGGTGACGCCCCCTTTGGCGCCGCCGTACGGCAGGCCGGCAAGCGCGCACTTCCAGCTCATCCACATCGAAAGGCCGGCTGCTTCGCCCAGGGTCATCGTCGGGGCAAACCGGGTTCCGCCTTTGGTGGGACCGATGGAGAGGTGGTGCTGGACCCGGTACCCCTGAAAAACCCTGGTGGACCCGTCATCCATGCGCACGGGCAGCGAGACCGTGATCCCCCGTTTCGGGAACATGACGCGTTCGCGCAGATCGGTGGGAATCTGCAGGTGATCCGCAATGAGCTGGAACTGACCACAAGCCAGCGTGAACGTCGGATCGGAGTAGGTGTGCTGCATAATAGAGGCCGCCGGAGTCCGCTCAGGGCATGCTGCCCCGCAGCCGTCGGCTCAGGCACCCTGAAGCTTCTTGGGCAGGCGGCGTTGTACCAGCGCTAGAATGTCGTGCATTTCTTCGATGCGCAACAGGAAGGTCAAACCCAGGTAGGTCGCCCCGCCCGCCGCCACGACGGCCGCCAGCGCCGCGCCCTGCTGGAGTTTTCCGTGGGCGGCACCAAGCAGAAAACGGTCGCCGGCCCAGCAGACCGCGCCCATGCCGAGGGCTGCCAGGGCGACCCGCGTAAGGTTCCAGAGCAGCCGCCGGGAGTCCAGCGACTTGGCCTGGGCGCGCATCATGGCGTAATAGACGAGAAAATTGGTGAGAGCGACGAGACCGGTGGAAAGGGCCAGCCCGCGCTGCCCCAGCCCGAGCCGGAACGTGAAGATCCAGTTGAGCAGCAGGTTGGCGCCGATGGACAGGAAACTGACGTACATTGGGGTGTTCTTCTGGCCGATGGCATAAAACGCGGGCGCGAGCACCTTAATCCCGGAATAGGCCGCGAGGCCGATGGTGTAAAACTGCAGTACGGAGGCTGTCTCAAACGTGTCGTGCGGCAGAAAGCGGCCCCTCTCGTAGAGAAGGCGAATGATGGGTTGGGCAAGGACCATCAGGCCGACGGTGCTGGGGATGGTCAGGAAAAACGCGAGACGGAGGGCCCGGGCGAGCGTGGTCCGGAATGCGCCCCGGTCTTTCAGGGCCGCGCTTCGCGACACCATCGGCAATGTGACGGTGGAGATGGCGACTCCGAAAACGCCGATGGGCAACTGAACGAGGCGGAAGGCGTTGTTGAGCCAGCTGACCGGCCCATCCCCCAAGTGCGAGGCAAAAATGCCGTTGATCATCACGTTCACCTGGACGGCACTACTGGAAATCACTGCCGGGGCCATCAGGTAAAGCACCTCGGCCACCCCGGGATCGCGCCAGTGAAAATCAGGCCGAAACTTAAAGCCGATCTGCCCAAGGGATGGCAGTTGCACGGCGAGTTGCAGCAAGCCGCCGATGAGGGTGCCGATCGCCAAACCCACGAGTGCCCGGTTCCCGAAGTGCGGATCCATCCAGTAGCCCAGGCCGATGCCCCCCACGATCGATCCAAGGTTGAAGAAACTCGAAGCGAGTGCCGGCACGGCAAAACGGTTTTTGGCGTTGAGCATGCCCATGACCAGCGCAGCAAGGGAGACCAGAAGGATAAAGGGGTACATCACTTGGGCCAAAAGGATGGTCAGGTCCCGTTTCGCCGGGTCGAACCCCGGCGCGAGCAGATGAATGAGGGGACCGGCAAAGACCACGCCCAGAAAGGAGATGAAACTCATGAAAACCGCCGTCAGCGTGGCCATTTTCCCGGCCAGGCTCCAGGCAGCGCTGTCCCCTTCCGTGGCGATTTTCCGGGAAAAAGTGGTGACGAAGGCCGTCGATAGAGCGCCTTCCGCGAACAGATCGCGCAAAAGGTTCGGTGCACGGAATGCAATGATGAACGCATCCATGTTACGGCCTGCCCCGAAAAGGGCTGCGAACAGCAAATCTCGCAATAGTCCCAGCACGCGACTCAACATCACCGCCACACTGACCACCCCTGCAGCTTTGGTGGCAGACTGCCGCTCTTGTCCTGTCATCGGACGGAGATAAAGGGAAGGTTGCCGGCGATCAAGCGTGGATGGGTAATCCCGGCTGTACCGGGCAGACCTCCGGGAGGGGCGAGCCCGGCCCGCGCAGGACCGGCGGCGACCACATTCCGCCCGACCGCCGGGCCGCTGCCGTTTTTCCCTTGCATCCCTTTCAGGCTGCCGCTACCTCCCTGTTCGGCGGATGCGTGTACAAGAACCAGCGCTCGAGCCTGGCTGGAACGAGGTGCTGGATGCGAGCGGTAAGCCGCGCCCGGCTTACCAAGCGATCCTGCATGGTTTTCATCGACGGGCCGATGTACGCGACCTTGAGGAGCGCCTGGAAGTCACGTTGCGGGAGCTTGGGGTGACCTTTGAGCTGCCGGCCCCGGATCGGCGCAACAGTTGGTTTTGTGACCTGCTGCCCCAGGTGTTTCAGGAGGAGGAATGGCAGTTGGTGGTGCGCGCGTTCCAGCAGCGGGTTCGCGCCTTTGAATGCCTGTTGCAGGACTTGTACGGCAAACGCGAGATCCTGGCCGAAGGCGTGTTGCCGGTTCCACTCGTTCTCGGCAGCCCGCAATACCAGCGGTCGGCCGTGGAATTCCCGCCAACCCGGGGCTGCTTTCTGCACCTCAGCGGGCTCTGCCTTACCCGCGATCCCGGGGGCCAGCTGATGGTGAAGAACCATTATTTCAGCCACCCGTCCGGCTTGTCCTACATGATCCAAGACCGGCGTCTGCTGGCGCGGGTGCTGCCCGAGATCTTTGCCGGCCACGCCATCGCCTCAATTGCCGACGTGCCGACCAAAATCTTGATGCAACTGCGAGCGGCGGCCCGGGGATCTGACCCTACCGCCGTTCTGTTGACGCCCGGAACGTTCAGCGCGGTTTACTCTGAACACAGCTTTCTGGCGCGCCGGATGGGCATTCCGCTCGTGCAAGGCAACGATTTGGCGGCCCTCAACGACAAGCTTTTCCTCCGGACCGTTTCCGGGTTGGAACGCGTTGACGTCATTTACAGCCGGCTGGCAGACCCCTGGTTAGATCCTCTGGTATTCCGCAAGGACAGCCGGATCGGCGTGGCGGGTCTGACCCAATGTTTACGCCGGGGGCACGTGGCCATGGTTAATCCGATCGGCACGCAGCTAGCCGATGACCGTTCCCTGCTCCACTTCTCCAACGTGATCATTCGTTATTACCTGGGCGAGTGGCCGGTTCTGCCCACGCTTCCGACGTATTGGCTGGGCGATCTGGATCAGCGGGAGATGGTGCTCGACAAGCTGGACGGGTTTCAGATCCGGACGCTCGTCGGCGAGCGGGTGCTGCCGACGAATCAACCCGACGTGAACCTGACGGAGATCCGTCGCCTGCCGCACTTGTTCGTGGCTCAGCCGATCCACGATTCCGTCGAGACCGTTTGTTTCGTCGAAGGCAAGCGCGTTCGGCGCAACCAGGATTTTCTCGTCTACGGCCTTCGGAACGGGGCTGGGTTCGAGGTCTTTGACGGGGCGTTGACCCGGATTTCCGCCACCGAGCGCGGCCGGACGGAGACCGAACACGGGGGTGGCGGCAAAGACACGTGGGTGGTGCGCGAGGACGGCCGGGAAGCCGAAGCGATCCAGGTGGCTTCGCGCCGGACGAGCGCGCCGGCAGGACGCCGCGTCACGAGCCGCGTGGCAGAGGCGTTTTACTGGATGGGCCGGTACCTGGAACGGGCGCAACACGTCGCCAAAATCATCCTCACGATTGAGACCGTGGAGATGGAGGAATTGACTTCGGCCGAACGCAAGCTCTACCGCCCGGTGTGGAACCGGCTATTGCCGCCCCTGGAAGGCAGCGGGCGGCGCGGACGGCGAACGATCGGAAACGTGAAGGAACGTTACCGGGTGATGCTGGAAAAACGGAGCACGGGTTCGGTCAACGCGATGGTCAGGATCAGTCTGGCGAATGCCGACGGCGTTCGCGAGGTGATCAGCCCTGAAGCATGGTCCGCCCTGGCTGCCTTGCGGGGTCACTTTCAGCGAAACCGGTGGCGGGAACTCACGACGGAAGCGGAGGCGCGCAAAATCACGCGGCGTTTGGCGGAAGCCGTGAACGCGCTGGTTCCTCAATTCTTCAACACGGCAGAGCAGTCCATGCTGGCTGACGACGGCTGGCGGTTCTGTGAACTGGGGCAGCACGTGGAACGGGCCGGCGTGTCTGCGAACGCCACGACCGGGCTGGTGAGGTCATTGGCCGATAACCTGGCCCCGGGCCAGGCACGCGAGATTGAGCTGTCAGCCTTCCTCCGGCTGATGAGCAGCCGGGATGCGTACCGAAGGATTTACCAGACCCGATCGGAACCGGCGCTGATCCTGGAAATGATCTGGCAGAATCGTGACATGCCCCGCTCCGTGGCGTACTGCCTGGAGCGATGCGCGCAGCTCGTGGGCGCGGCCCTGCCCCAAAGTTCCCAACCCGCCCAATACACCTTGGATTTTATCGATCGTCTCATCCATGCGGTGCGGCGGGTTGACTGGTACAGGTTTTTCGTGGAAAAAGATTCCTCCTTTATCGAGGTGCAAGCACCGCATCGGCAGGAGTTGGTAGATTTGATTCACGATTTGTTAGTTCAAGTTCAGGAATTGCATTCCGTGGTAACCGACAACCTCTTAACTCACCAGAACGTGGTGGTTGAACCCCAACCCAAACTGTTCTGATTCAAATGCCACCAGTGGGAGCACTGAAGAAGGCCATGTTTGGTTCCAGAGTTACGATGGGCGGTGTGTCTCTGCGTCTGCCATTGGTGGCGTCTTTTCATTTTTCGGCCTGTGCAATGCGCGCCAGTGTCCGTCCTGCCTCGATGTTGCCGCCTGTCTTCAAGAACCCTCGCAGGGCGTCTTCGAGGGGTCACTAGACAAAACGTCAAAAATCGTACGCTCACGATTGTGTCGACTTTTTGAATGATGCCGCTTTTGCAGTCGTGGCGAGTGCTTCTTGCGGGGTCGCGTACCCGGGGGCGGTTACCCACACCGCACTTTGCAAGCTGCTGGGAGCGCCTCGCGGACTGGGGCGGGCCACTTAGGTGGGCCGCAGGTTGGGAAGGTAGGATGCAACCGTGGGCTTGAAGAAGATCGTCGAGGGAGCCTATCTCGTACCTTTCGGCTCTCGCGGTCGCGAGCGGCGCTGGGAGCGCTTCCAAACGACCGTGCAGATTTGATTGAGCATTACGTTCCGAGCGATCAGGATCTCAGCCTGATGCGGCGGCGGATGGCGATCGAGGCAAGCACGATCAAGAGAAGCCCGGCGTCGACCCGCAGCCTCGCGCCGACGACGGACGCGGTTGGGCCGCCCCCTGCGGCGTGGGCGCCAGGCCTCCAAACAGGCACAGCGCGCCGATGCTCACGTCCACCGGGCGGCCGGGTGCCAGGTCGTCGAATAGTCCGGTCACCGTGCTCTCGCGGAACTCGGTGTCGATCCCGAGGTCAGCGGCAATCCACTGCCACAACTCGACGCTAATGCCGCTCCAGGAACCGTCTTCGCCTCGCATGCAACACGGTGGCGACTGGACCAAACCTACCACCAAGCGCGACCGCCCGCCTGTGGAAGGCAGCGCTGCTTCCTGGCTGTGAGCGAAGCCGGCGAAGAGGAAGACCGCTGCAAGGACTACGACGGTGACGGTAAAGAGCGAATTGCGGTATGCAATCGCCACCGGCGCGAAAGGCAATACTCTTGCGTAGCTCGAATGCGTACTTTCAATTCCACTGATGCCGCCGATCGCAACTGGCGGCGCTTTGTCCTTTTCAGCGTACTCTTTTACTCGCGGTTCTATTACCCGGTCTTGGCAGCGCTGTTCCTCGATCTCGGCCTCTCGTCGTCCCGGCCGGCGCCGCCATGGTGATTGAAATGGTGGTCCTCTCCGTGGCCCCGGCCGGCGGCGGGACGTTGCTCTTTCTCCTTTGCCTGGCGAACCGATTGGTCAGCGGCATTGCCGAGGGCCTGGCGAGCGGCGCGGACGAGGCGCTTGTCTTCGATTCCCTCGCCGAAAGCGGGCGATCCGAGGAATGGCCGCAGGTCCTCGACCAAGTCACCCGCTGCCAGTCGGTAGGCATGGTTGTCGCGATGCTCGTCGGCGGTGCGATCTATGATCCCGGGTTTATAAACGCGATCGCTGGCGCCCTCAGGTTCCCCGTGGGACTCACGCAGGGCACGACGCTGCGTTTTCCAGTTTACCTTAACCTCGTCACGGCCGCGCTTACACTTGTTGTTGCCCTCAGTATGCGGGAGCCAGGCCGGAATTCTACGCGCACCACCCCGGTCGCAGATGACCGACCTGCCGGCCGCCAGTTACGGTCTGATCTGGGCGGCCCTTGCAGCGCTCGGCTTCCTTGTCTCGCCGGTCGCGCGAGGGATGGCGCAGCGGGGCTCGCCAGCAGGAAACTTCGTCTGCGTGGCCGTTGTTACGCTGACGGCCCTCGCTGGACTGGCGCTGCGCTGGCGCTCGCAGTGCTGGGCGTGTTTTTCCGACGGCATGCCCCACTGTTGCGTCAGCCCGGCGCGGTCGCCAGCGACCCGTCGAAAAGCCGGCCGTAGAGGCACAAAGCTATAGGAATTCGTTCTGCGTGAAACGCCAGCGCTGATCGTCTTCGATCGCCAAAATGTTTGTGAAGTGTAGCTGTGTGGATGTGTTGGACCCGGGCTTTCACGGGTGACGGGTGCAACCAGCCGGCCACCTGGGACTACGACGTAACGGCCTTCCGTTTTAGCAGGCCCATCTTCTCATGGACCCAAACGAGCGAGCGCTTCCTGGGCGTGCGTGTAGCCGGCGGCAACGGCCGCATGGTACCATTGGCGCGCCAGATTGCGATCCTTGCGGACACCCGTGCCCTCTTCGTAACACCCGCCCAAGTTGTTCATGGCGACCGCGCTGCCCGCACCAGCGGCCTTTTGATACCATTGGACAGCCTTTTCGTAATGGCCGTCGCTCCTATCGTAATAGTACCAATGGCCTAGGTCGCGCATGGCGTCGCGGTTACCGGCATTAGCGTCACGGAGGAGGTCCACCGATGGAGTTGCCGTCGGAGTAGACGACGGGGTGGGTGACGGCAAGGCAGCTACCAATGCGGTTGGAGACGGTCCACCCCTTATGAATGTCCACAACTTCCAGGCGCCGTCCGGATTTGCCATCGCACCAACGATAATGGTGGCAATCGCGCCGATGAGAACGGCAAACCATCCTTTTCCTGGCCCAGTGCTGCCCCTTTGATCAGGCTCACTCATTGGATGCGAGCTTTTTAGGGTACGAACAACGGGAGAACAAGGCCAGCCTTTTTTCTGCGTTCAAGGCCTGCTTACTTACGATGCTGAACGAGTTGGGTAGGAGCTTCCTAGCCAAGGTAAATGACCTCGCATGGAACGAGTGCAGTACTGAGCGGGCGTGCATCGGTGGGTCCGCTCTGGAAGAACGGGATCGATGCCTGGATCGACCAATACGTGCAAGACCCCAAGGAGGGCTTGCCCAAGTGAATGCGCACCCAGGTCAAAGAGGTCGATAAAGTCTTGCTCGTCTTTACCACTAACGGCGGTTCTTCTCTGCGTTTCTCAAGGGTGGTACCTTTTCGTTTTTCGGCTTGTGGCATTTTCAGCAAGGTCGGTGATCGCCCGGCGGATTGCGGCTAGCGGCGCGGAATCATCGAACACGATTTCCCCTGTGCGCCGCTTCACGCCGAGCGTCCGCCACAGCTCGCCCAGGTCCGGCGCAACCGGAGCGGCTTTCATGGCTTCGTAAAGTGGTTCGAGGACCGATGCGCCCGCCGCGCGATCCGCGGTCTGCAAAGCCCGCGTCAGCGGCCATTCCGCCTCGATGTTTCCGCCTGCCTCCAAGATCCCTTGCAAGGCGTCTTCGAGTCCTTTCTGGTTGCTCGTCCGCTTGCGGATCTCCACGTCGGCAAGCAAGCAAAACAGCGCCCCGCCCCAATAGGTGCGGCCCCAGGTGTGCGTGAGGTCAAGGCCGTGATCTTCGGGCTGAGGCAGCCCCTGTGGCATCCCATCGACCATGTCACCCCAGACCTTCTGGGGAGAAAGCTCGCCGATGCGCGCGCGCGCGATCGGCTCGACGTAGGTCGCGAGGCCTTCCTCAATCCAATGGTGGTCCTCCTCCACGGAAGGAAACGCCAGGTGCACCATCTCGTGGGTCGTCACCCAGTCCGCGGCGAAATCTGGCTCGGTGCTCTCGCGTCCCACCGAGAGGTAGAGGTGGGCGGTGGGTGTTCCAATCGCACGCCCGGAGCTGACCCCGCGGCCGTGGTGAAGGCTAATCTGGATGTTGACGGCGCCGACCGGGTAATGCCGGTAGTAGGCAGCTACGGCCCTGCCCGAAAGCGCGATTCGGCGGAGGATCAATCGCCGAAGGGATTCGGACGGTCCAGAATCAAAATGCACCTTGATGTCAGCGCCACCGACCTGGAGTTGGTCGGGCCTCCGCGCATCGGCGAAGCCGAGGAGCCCAAGGCTCGTCACGCCGACCGCAGTCAGCAAGGTTAACGGCCGTTGAAAGTTCCGGATCTGCCGGCACAACGCCGGTAAGCACGGCGACTTCGGAAGGCCCGTAACGAGCCATTGGACAGCCCGGGCCATCGCGCTTACCGCGGTGGCTCAGGCGGGTGGCAAAACCAGCCGAGCGCCGACCAGACGTCGAACCATTCTTTGATCTGCACCGGCCAATCCACGCTGCCTTGCGGGCTTGCATCCAACGCCTTCCCGCACGCCGTTTCCAGCGGTGCCCCGCGGTTCAGAGCGCTCAGGATCGCGTACGCAGCCGGATCCAGGCGCTTGTAGTAAAGCACGTTATGATGGCGGTGGACGGCAAGGTAGACCTTTTGTGGCTTTGGCAAGCGAACACTGCGGCGGCCCGGCATGGTTTTCGGTCCGGAATCAAAGGCGTTGCTAGCTTCGTCGCGCAAACCATCGGACTCATGCGTTTTAAGCGCCGCGAGAAACTCGTCCACCGGGTGGTTCAGGTCGAGCAACGACAAATACGGTTGGAGGCCGAGGCGCAACTCGCCCGGCGAGGCGTCCAGGACGTCATCGGGCAAAATCAACGGTTGCGCGGGTCCATCAAAGGCGACGACCTGCGCCCATTCGAAGCGGATCATGTCCAAGGCCAGTTCCGACCGGGGCGCGACCCACTTTGGCTCCGCGCGCACTAATGCCTCAAGCCGGCCCCCGAGGTCGCGCAAACTGTAAGAGGTGGACGGGCACCGCTCGAGGTAAGCAATAGCTAACCTCATGAATTTGCGTTCCCCGACCACCGTCCGCAACCCGGGGTAATCCTCATGGAGACTGTCCAGGACGCGAAACCAATACTGACGGTTATAGATTTCGAGGCGCTCAAACGAACTTAATCGATCGTTTGGTTTGATGAACCCGCTTGCCCACATCTCCATGTCCCCGCCGTCCGGCCGACGTTTTTGCATGCCCAACCGAGGTGTGAGCGGGCGAAAAAGCGCGGCGGTCATCGCCCGTTGCAACTCCCGCAACTGAGCCCGGGAATTTACCTTACGCGGGGGTTGAGGCGAGGTGTTGGTCTCGGAATTGGTTGGCTTTAAGCGCTTCATGGTGAACTTCATCGAAGGAAGGAATGCGGTCGTCCCATTCGAGCAAGGTGGCCGTGTGGCCGACCTTTGCCAAGGCGTGCGCGTACAGTTTCCAAACCGGGTCGAGCACCGGGTGGTCGTGGGTGTCGAGCGTGTACTTCTCGAACTTGGAATGGCCGGCAATGTGGATCTGACCGACGCGGTCGTGGGGCACCTGGTCGAGGTAATCGTAAGGATTGAAGTTATGGTTCTGCGCAGAGACGTAGATATTGTTGACGTCCAGCAGGATGCCGCAATCAGCCAGCTCGACCACCTCGCTCAGGAATTCCCATTCGGTCATTTCGGAGGCGTGGTACTCGGCGTAGCTGCTCACATTCTCCACGCAGATTGGCACTTCCAGGTAGTCGCGGGCGGCGCGAATCTTTTCGGCCGTGTGGCGCGCCACGCCGAACGTGTACGGCATGGGCAGCAGGTCATGGGTGTAACGTCCATCGACGCTGCCCCAGCAAAGGTGATCGGAAAGCCAGGGGGTCTGCGTCCGTTTGATCAACCGCTTCAAACGCCGGAGGTGATCGCGGTTGAGCTTGTCGGCCGAGCCGAAGTACATCGCCACCCCGTGCTGCACCACCCGGTATTGTTCGAGAATCGAGTCGAGCACTTCAAGGGGACGGCCGCCGTCGACCATGAAATTTTCGGAAATGATTTCAAACCAATCGACGACCGGTTTTTCGGTCAAGATGTGCCGGAAATGCGGCACGCGCAGCCCGAGGCCGATGCCGTACTGGGTGAAGCCGTTGAAAGGATTTGCAGGCATGGTGTCGGAAAAGGCAGAGCTTGGGGGAAGCGGGTGCCCGGGTGCAACCCGGGCCGCCCGCCCCGGTTGCCCGGCGTCAGGCCGGGTTTGGCTTGCTGCCGTCCGTCGCGCAGCCCCCTTTGCCTTTGCAGGAGTTCTTGCCAGGATTTTTACCACCGCCCTGGCCCTTGCAGGCGTTCTGACCTTTGCACGCGTGCTTGCCGGCGGCGTCGTCCGCGGCGATCTGAAGGGAGGTGCCGGGTTGGACCGACACACTCGCGGCCGAGGCGCGCGCCGCAAAGGATCCGGTCAAGAGGCCGGCCACGGCCGCTCCGGTGATGACTGCTCTGGATGATTTCATGAATTGATTACGTTGTTTGGGTTGTCTGGTCTTCTCTGGGTGCGGATCGCACGTTCCGGCAAGCCCTGCAGAAAGCCTGGGCCAGCCGTCTTGTTCACGCTCCTGCATAATCAGAGAAAGTTTGTCTGCCTCTATTCCCTGAGGACAAAAGTTTTTGCATTCCTGAAGGTGATTTGTTTGAACCTCGGCGTTGCCGTGCTCATCCCTGTCCTCTCCATGCGCGGCGCCGATCTGCTCATAAGTCGTGGCAGCGAAAAGATCCTTACACTTCGTCAACAGACCGGGCCTTCTCTCCACAAACACCTGGCCAGTTCACGCGCTGCACGGCGGCCGTTTGCACACCTGTAAGGAATCAAAGCGCTCCCCGACTAATGGGAGTAAACGCCTCCGCGTCTGCGATCGTCAGCCCGGCTTGTCGACCCATCCAATGTACCATTGTGTGCTGAGGCGCCTCGGTGCCTGCGAGGGGAGCCAGACTGACCGGCGCTGAACCGATGCGCTACCTCCGATCATGAACATGCCAATTGATCAACTCCGCCGCCTTTACGGGCTGCTGGCCGCCGCGAGCAGCGCTCTGCAATCACCCTTTCTACTCGTGCTACGCCTTTACTTTTTCTGGCAGCTTTTTCTCACCGGCAAAGGCAAACTGTTGAACATTGGAAAAGCGTCTGAGTTCTTCGCCAGCCTCGGAATCCCGCTGCCTACGGTGAACGCCTACTTTATAGGTTCACTTGAATGCTTTGGCAGCTTGTTGCTGATGGTAGGACTGGCCTCTCGGCCCCTGTCCCTTCTCATTGTGGTCTCGATGGCCGTTGCTTACTTCACAGCAGACTTCGAGGCGCTGTCGAACACTTTAAGTGATCCGGACAAGTTTGTGAAGGCTGACCCGTTTCCGTTTCTGTTTGCCGCGCTGATCGTTCTTGTATTTGGACCCGGCAAATTTTCCCTGGACGCCTTCCTGGATCGCCGGTTACAAAGGCGATCCGAAGGAAGGCCGATCGCCGCTGATCCGAAGGGTGCGCCCGCTGGCCGGGGCAACATTAACGTTTAACGCGCGACGGTTCTTCGACCCGGTCACTGTAGTTCAGACGACTGCCTTCTCCGGCATCGCGCCACTGCGCTGCCTGGCAAACCGGGCGGCTGCAATTACCTGGCCGAGGGCGATTCCGCCGTCGTTCGGCGGCACCCGTTGATGCCAGTACGGTCGAAACCCGGCCGAGCGCAGCAGGTCCACGCAGCGCTCCGTCAAGTAACGGTTCTGAAAACAGCCGCCGGTGAGGACGATCTTTTCCTCTTCGACCCTCCGGGCGATCGCCAGCACCATCTCCGCCAAGGTGTTGTGGAACCGGGCAACGATCCGGCCAACCGGTGCGTGCGCCCGAAGGTCCGCGACGACCTGCCGGATCATTGGGCGCCAATCCACCATCATGGGCTCACCGCCGTGCACCTCAAAGGGGTAGGCGTCAGGCACACCCCGCTGGATCGCAAATTCCAGCTCCATGCCGGCCTGTGCTTCAAAACTGATCTCCTGGCGCAAGCCGACGAGGGAAGCGACTGCGTCAAATAAGCGGCCCGCGCTCGTGGTCATCGAGGCATTTGAGCCTTCAGCGAGCATCTGCCGGATCATGGCCAATTCCGTGTTCGACAACCCTTGGACCGGGGGCAAAGTCTGGTCCTGAATCAACGGGTCGCCGCCGCATTCAAACAGCACACTGAGAGCAGCCCGGCGCGGTTGCCGCACGGCCGCCTCGCCACCGGGCAGCCGAAAAGGGCGCAGGTGGGCGACGCGCTGGAAAGCGTCCTCCTCGGACAGCAGAAACTCCCCGCCCCATACCGTGCCGTCCAGGCCGAGGCCCATCCCGTCCCACACCACGGCCAAGGCAGGACCATCCAGTTCGTTTTCCGCCATGCAGGCCAGCGCGTGGGCCCAATGGTGTTGCACCAGGTGCACTGGCGCCTTCCGCTGCCACGCATAGGCGGTCGACGCGTAATCGGGTTGCAGGTCGCAGGCGATGAACTCCGGCGTGACCTCGTACAACCGTGGCAGGTCAGCGGCCACCTGATAAAACGCCGCCAAGGCCGGGCCGGGCTCCAGGTCGCCGATGTGCTGGCTGAGAAAAACTTCCGACCCAACGCTCAACGCAATGGCATTCTTGAGCTGGGCGCCCACGGCCAGCACGCAGGGCAGCGGCCCGGACACGTGCACCGGCAGGGGCGCGTAACCGCGCGCCCGCCTCAGGACGAGTTCACGCTCGCGGACCACGCGCACAACCGAATCGTCCACTGCCCGCACGATCGGCCGATTGTGGACCAGGAAGGCGTCCGCGATGCAGCGCAGGCGTTGCCGGGCTTCCCCGTTGTCGGTGCACATCGGCTCGGCGTTCAGGTTGCCGCTCGTGGCAACCAGGGGGCGTCCGAGCGCTCGAACCAACAGGTGGTGCAGCGGGCTGTAGGGCAGCATGACGCCAAGCGAGGGGTTGCGAGGCGCAGCCGACGGAGCCAGCTGCGTCTTGTCGGTGCGGCGCTCCAGGAGCACGATGGGCGCCTCCGGGGAGCACAGCAGCCGCGCTTCCAGGGCCGACACGGCACAATCCTCCCGTGTGCGTTCCAGCGACGGGTACATCAATGCAAAAGGCTTTTCTTCGCGATGCTTGCGTTCACGCAGCGTGGCGACGGCGCGTTCGCTGGTGGCATCCACGAGGAGTTGAAAGCCCCCTACTCCCTTTAACGCGAGGATCTTGCCCTCGCGCACGGCCTTGACCGCGTGATCCAATGCATCGGGACCCTGCGCTCGAATTTTCCCGTCCGAGTCCCACGCCTCCAGCTGGGGGCCGCATCGGGGACACGCATTCGGCTGAGCGTGGAAACGGCGGTCCCGCGGGTCGTGGTACTCCCGGGCGCAGTCCGCGCACAGACTGAACGCCCGCATGGACGTGTTCGGGCGATCGTACGGCAAAGCCTCAAGAATACTGAACCGGGGCCCGCAGTTCGTGCAATTCGTGAACGGGTAGCCGTACCGGCGGTTCTTCGGTTCAAACACCTCCTGCAGGCAATCGGCGCAGGTGGCCACGTCCGGCAGTATCAGAACTGTTTTTGGTCCGTGGTCATCACTGAAGCGAATGCTGAAGCCTTCGTAGCCGACCGGGTCAAGAATAGAACATTCAACCCCCTGGAGCACTGCGCGCGGCGGCTTCTCCTGTTCGAGGCGCAGCAGAAAATGCCGAAGCGGGCCGGGCGCACCTTCAACCTCGATCAAGACCCCGGCTGAGGAGTTTACGACCCAGCCTTGCAGGCCCAATTCGGTCGCCAGGCGGTAAACGTGCGGGCGAAAACCGACGCCTTGCACAGCGCCCCGCACCGTGATTTTGGCGCGCTCAAGCTCCATGGCGCCGCTCCGGTTGGGTACGGGACTTGGTTCGGCAGCGGGCGTGTGGAATCCGAGCGAAAAGGCGGGCAACCGGCGGGCGGCTCTGGCGTGGGCAAGGGTTCAAAGGTGCATGCTCCTGTTCTGGTTAACCGAGTGCAACATGACGCCGCGTCTTCGACGCGGGGGGGCGCGCGGCTATGGAACGGCTCGCGCCGCGGGCCACGGCTTTCATGTGCTGAAGCGCAGGCGAGGGTTGCCCGGAAACGCCCGGCATGGTGCAACCTCGACGCGCGTGGCCAACTGTTCAAGTATAATTTTAATATTCAGTATAATAAAAGGGATTGGGACAGGTGGACGAAAGGGTTGCCCTCGAACGTCAGGTGCGACAAGGATCGAGTTGAAACGTGTTCCCGGGGTCGCCAACTGTTCTACGAAAAATGGGGGTGGGAATCCCGCGATGTTCTGGTCCCTGCTTGACGAAACGGTCCCGCCGACCTTAGGCGCTAAGGCACGCCTCGCCGCAAGGCGCCGGGCAGGCCACCCCCTGGTCCCCTGCCCGCCTTCCTCAACCACTCCCCCCCTTTAATGTCCCGACCAAACCTTCGGATAAAATGGCGCCGAGCGTGGCGGACGTTTGTTTCGTTGCATTCAGAGCCAAACGTCAGTGGTCTGGCCTGGGCGGAAGGTTTCCGGGGAGCCGTTGGCATCGCCACCCCGGTTGCCGCCGGTTTGCTGGCCAACCACCTGGCTTGGGGGGTGCTGGCCGGTTTTGCCGTCCTCTGGATTTTGTCCTGCGACTTGGGCGGGGCCTACCGCCAAAAGGCACTTGGCATGACCGGGTCGGCCGCAACGATGGTTGCAGCTTACCTTTTCGCCGTTTGGATGACCTGGTCCGTTCCGAATTACCTGGTGGGAACGTTTGTCTGGGTATTCTCCGCAGCCCTCATTGGCGTGGCCGGCAGCGCTGCTGCGCAGGCGGGACTGGTAAGTTCAACCATAGTCATCACCTCGGTTGCGCTCATTTCTCCCGGTGAGTACGGGAGCAGGCTGGTGATTTGCCTGCTCGGCATCGGCTGGGCGCTGGTGCTGTCGCTGGCGCTATGGCCGTTGCGCGCCTACACGCCCCTCTTCCAGGCGGTATCCACAGGTGCAAGCAGGCTGGCGGAGCTGGCCGACGCTTTCTGGGTGGGCGCGGCGACCGTCAAGAATCCGGCCACGAACCTCCGGTTTGCCATGGCCTACGACGGGCTGATGGGCAGCCTGGAGCGCTCTCGCGATATCTGGGGCGCCATCCGCGCGCGGCGGGCCGGAGCAACGACGCGGAGCATGCAAATGCTTCTCCTGATTGAACAGCTCGACGACCTCGGACGAACGCTCGTCACCCTTCGACAAATTGTGAATCTGGTTGGGCAAGAACCGTGGTTCACCGAAAGCCGGAAAGGTTTCGAGGACCTCACCGGATGCCTGGCGATCTTCGGCCGGGAGATCTCCGACGCAGTGGCAGCCCGTGGGCGAAAAGTGGATGTAGCCGGTCTGCAGAGCCGGTTTGAAGCAGTCGAACAGCGCCTGGCGGCTGTGACTTCCCCTTCCAACCGCTTCCACCGCGAGGAGTTGGGCCGGACAACAAAGCACCTCGTGCAGCAGTCCATCGTTCTCGCCCTGATTGTCTCCGAACTCAAGTCCGGCCGGCCGACGTTGGTGGCACCCGCGGAGGCCAGGTTCGGGCCAAGGCCCCGCACGTTCCATCCCCTGGCTGAACTGCGCAACAGCCTCTCTTTTCGCTCCAGCAGTTTTCGCCATGCCCTGAGGCTCGCCAGCGCCACCACGCTGGCCGCCCTGCTGGCCTCCGCGTTCCATCTGGCCAGGGGATACTGGATTCCCCTCACGGTGGTCCTGGTGCTGAAGCCGAACTTCGGGGGAACGCTCCAGCGTTGCGTCCAGAGAACCACCGGCACGGTGCTCGGCGCACTCCTGGCTGTACTGCTTTTGTTTGCCTTCCGGAACCCGTGGATGCTTGTGGCCGGGCTCGCCGGACTGGCTTTTGCCACGTTTACACTGCGCAACCGCAATTACGGCCTGTTTGCGATGGCCCTTACCCCCACGGTCATGGTGATGCTTGACGTCACGCACCCGGGCACGATTGTCGACAGCTTCCTGCGCATCCTGCACACCCTGATCGGAAGCCTGTTGGCATTGGCAAGCGGGTACCTGCTCTTCCCTATCTGGGAGCGCGGCCGTTTGCCAGTCGCGATCGCCGGCGCTTTCCGTGCGGAGGCAGCTTTTCTGCGTGCCTTCGGCAGCCTCCTCCGGGACCAGGAGCAACGGCCCATGTCGGAGCATCGCCGGGATGCGGCGGTGGCCGTTTCGAACGCGGCCACGGCTGCGGAGCGCCTTCTGAGCGAACCGCTGCAACGACGCGGTGACGTGGAGGCTTCGCTGACGGCGGTGAACCAGGCACGGCAGGTTCTGCACGCCCTCGCGGCGCTTTCCGATTACCCGGCACGGGAACCGGTCACCGTGCCGCCGGGAGACCTGACGCACCTGGTGGAGCTCCTGGCCAAAGCCCTGGATGACCTTGCGGGCAGCCTCCAATCGGGAAAAGACCCGGAACCATGGCCCGACCTGCTGGAACTCAGGGAGCGCTTAGAAACTTCGCTCACCGACCCGTCACGGCACCAGGAGGGCTTTCCGGCGGCCAAGAACACGGCGGAAACCCGCGCGTGGCTCTTTTACCACTTGAGTAACGTGACCACGCTCGCGCTGGCCGCCCGCGCCGTGGTCCCACGCCTGTTGCCATCCCTGGAGCAGAGCAACCGGTTTTCCTGAACTGAGCGGCTACCCCGGAAGGAAGTCCTCTCTTCGGCATTCAAGGTTTATGGTAAGCAGATCCATCCGCAGCCGTTGCGGGGTTTCCGACGTAGCGGCCATGCTTGGGGACCGCGACCGCGTCAAAGTCGCGTGCGAGCGTGTGCAGGGCAGCGCGAAAACCCGCACCTTGCATCGGCCGGCCGTGACCGGTCACGGCCAATTCCGGCTCGAGGGCAGCCAGTTTCCGAACCGAATCCCGTGCCGACGGCCAGTCCGGCGTAAAGTACATGGGTGGCCCGTGCATCTCTGGTTTCTGGACCGCCACGGCGTACGCCGATTCCTGACCGGTGGTGATGAAGGCATCGCCAGCGATGAGGGTTCGGTCCGATTCCCTCCAGAGGGAAATGTGTCCCGCGGCATGGCCCGGAGTATGCAGCCATTGCCAACCGGGCATCGAGGGTAGGGAGCCGTCATCAGGCAAGGGGTGCAGCCATTGGCTCACATCGATGGGACCACGCGGGAACAGCGGCGACAACAACGGCATCAAGCCACCGCCGGTAAGAGCATCTGGAGGGGGGTAGGCGGCACTTCCGTCAAGGTAGGGCAGCTCCAGCCGGTGCGCATAAATCGGCGTGTCCCATTTCTCGGCAAGCGTTTTCAAACCGCCGATGTGGTCGAAATGACCGTGGGTCATAACGATGGCAGCGGGGCGGGCGTTCCGACCAAACCGCTCTTCCGCGGCACGTTCGATCAGGCCCGTGGTTCCCATGACGCCGGCGTCGATCAAGGTCCACCGTCGGTCGCCTGCCCCGGGACGGCCGATGAAGGCGACATTCACCATGGCGAGGCGCTGGTAGGCGACGTCGGCTGCAATTTCGCGGGGGCCATCGGCAGTTTGCGGTGCCATATCGGCGCGCGCAGAGGGGTCAAGGGGAATTTGGTCTTTCATCAGCGCAACAGGTTCCTTAAGACATCGTCCCGGCCCGGGCCGGCGGTTCTGCACGGATCAACCCGGGGTCCAAGACCCGGGCCCGCGGCAGGCAGCGCTTTCGGCTGCCCCCTGCGGATGGCGGGCAGGCCGAAGGCGGCGTGAAAGTTCCGACAAAGGCCCTGGACGCTTTGCGCCGCTCCTCTACCTTGTGCGTCTATGCGCTTCCGGGTCACCCACCTCACCGATTACCGGTACACTGCACCGGTCGCGGAGGCGCACCTTGAGTTGCGGCTGACGCCGCCGACGCGGGAAAGCCAGCGGGTCGAAAAACATGTGGTTCACCTGAACCCGATTACGGAAGCGTCCGGTTACACGGATTATTTTGGAAATGCGACCCACGTCGTGTCCTTTCCGTACCGCCATTCGCGCCTGACGATCAAGAGCGAGGCGATTGTGGAGGTATTGTCCCAGGCGCTGCCAAAGGAGGCCTTGGAACAATCCGTCCAAGAGGTCCGTCAGATCCTTTCCTCCACGCTGCCGTTTACGTACGATTACCTGCAACCGACGGGAATGGTCACCATAGGGCGGGAGGCGCTGCAATGGGCCAAGCGGTTCCTCTGGGGCAACGTCGCGCTCGGGCCGGGATTGCAGGCGCTTAACCATGCCATTTACGAGGAATTTACGTACCGGCAAGGTGCGACGGAGTTTTCGACCGACTTATCGACGGTGTGGAAGCGGAAGACCGGCGTCTGCCAGGATTTTGCGCACGCGATGCTTAGCGTGCTACGCACGGCCGGAGTGCCGGCGCGTTACGTGTGCGGCTACATCGAGACGGAACCACCCCGTGCGGCCGCGAACGGACGGCGGCGTCTGGTCGGTTCGGCGGCAACCCACGCGTGGGTGGAGGCGCTGGTGCCCGGCCACGTCTGGGTAGCACTCGATCCCACGAACGATTGTTGGTGCGGCGAACAGCACATTGCGGTTTCTTTCGGCCGGGATGCGCGAGAGGCAGCCCCGGTGCGCGGCACGTTCAAGAGTGCCGGACGGCAGGTGCTGAAGGTGCAGGTGAAAGTCGGCCGGCTTAAACGCTGACGGCGAAGCGTTCGCGACGATCTTCGTGGTTGTTCAATTGCGAGGCCTGTTGTTCAATGGCCCGTGTTTTTCCGGATTCTGAACGTCATGCGGTACCGCTACGAGCGAGCGGTCACCTTTTCACCGCAAACCGTGCGGCTTTACCCGCGCACCGACCAGGCGATCGTCACCCACCGGCTGAAGACCGAGGTCAATCCGCCCGGTGACGTGCAATACCGCCGCGACTTATTCGACAATGTGATCGCCCAATGCATTCTCGGCGAGGCCGGGGAGAGACTGGAGATCACCGTGCAGCTCGACATTGAGATCGCGCCCAAGAATCCATTTCACTTTCTGGTGGCCAACCACGCCGTCAACCTCCCTTTCGACTACACGGAGGCTGAACTTCAGGTGCTCGCTCCGTTCTGCGAGGTCCGGCCGGAAGATGCAGCTCCGACCGAGGAACTCTGGGCGCTGACCGGTCAACGCAACACGGTGGAGGTGCTGTTGAACGTCGTGCAGCTTCTGCAGAGAGAAATCGCCTACGAAATCCGGCCCGAAGGCGAGGCCAGGACGCCGCGTGAGGTGCTTGAACTGCGGTCGGGGGCATGCCGCGACATCGCCCAGCTCTGCGCGGTGCTGCTACGGAAGACGGGACTTGCCGTCCGCTTGGTGAGCGGCTTTTTCTGTCAGGTCGACGTGGAGATCAAGGAACGGCGGATGGATCGGGAGCTCCACGCCTGGGTGGAAGTTTACCTGCCCGGGGCTGGCTGGATCGGGCTGGATCCGACCAACGGCATCTTTTGCGACCACCGTTTTGTGGCGACGGCGGTCGGCGCACGAATGGCGGACATCGCGCCGATTGAAGGCAGTTACTTTGGATCGGAGAAGGTCCCCGCGCAGTTTGAAGCGCACCTGGACATTCAGCCGAGGGTAGAACCCGATCTGGAAGTCCTCGCGGGCCGGGTCGAGGCTTCCCTGGCCGAGGCGGAGCTGGAACTGACGATGGGCGGCGAACCGACGTTCGTGCCGGATAAACCCGAAGGCGCGGAATGGGTGTACGCGGCCGTCGGACCGACCAAACTTGGTTACGCTTACCAGGTCGCTGACGCCGTGGCCGAGCGGTTGTGGCCGGGGTCGGTGGTGTTTTACACTCCCGGCAAACTTTACCCCGGCGAAGTGAATCCGCGCTGGGCGGTGAACGTGATCCGGATGGACGAGGCCTGCGAGGTCCCGATGGTTCCCCCGGAGGACATGGGGGCAGGTGCAGCCAACCTTCGCGACCTGCTGCCGGAAACCTTGGGCGTGGCGCCTTCGTGGCAGCGCGCGAGCGATCCCCGGGACGAAAAACGTGAAGCCTGGGTCCTTCCTTTAGACCACGTTGACGGCGCGTGGACAAGCCAGCCGTGGCCTGCAGCCGAACTGGTGCTCACGCTGGCCGAAGGGCCGGCGGGCCTTCGGCTGCCCCTGAACCAACTGCCGGAAGGTGCGCCCCGGCGTGCTCTGGTCCTGGACGTTTTTGCTGATCACCTGGAAATTTTTTTACCGCCGTTGCTGGCGGGACCCTTCAAAGAACTGGTCTTCAAGGCAGCCGCCCTCAGCCCGGGACGGGTCCGTTGGCAGGGGTACGTACCACCTGAGATTCCGGAAGGATGGGCGGTCATGGGGTGCACGGCGGATCCGGGTGTACTGGAATTGAACCTCCCGCCGTGCCGGGTTTGGACCGAATACCGCGACTGGTTGGTACGCCTGGAGGCAATCACGGCCGAAAAAGGTCTCACCACCGTCCGGAAAGGGCGCTTGCCGGCCGGAACCGGCGGTGGCAGCCATTTACTTTTCGGCGGCCCGACTTTGGCGGCTAACCCGTTCTTTACCCGCCCGGAATGGATCGCGTCGATCCTGCGGTACTGGCAGCATCATCCGGCGCTGGCCTACCTTTTCACCGGAAATTACGTCGGCCCAGCGTCGCAGGCGCCGCGTCCGGATGAAAGCGGCAAAACCTGCCTCGACCTGGAGCTTGCCTGCCGGCAGTTGGAAACGCTTAAGCCGGGGGACCGGCGCTCCGAGATTCATGAGTTACTGCGTCACCTGCAAACGGACCTCGGCGGCAACACCCACCGCAGCGAGGCCAGTTTCGACAAGTTCTGGAACCTGCCGCAGGGGGGATACGGCCTCATTGAGTTTCGAGCCCTGGAGACGTTGCCGAAGCCCGCGTGGTCGAGCACGGTTGCACTGCTGTGGCGCGCGCTATTGACGTTTCTGCACCACCGGCCCTGCCGAACGTCCTTGGAAGACTGGGGGCATCGGCTGCACGACCAATACCTGCTGCCGGCGTTCTTGTGGCAGGATCTCACCCAGGTGCTGAGCGAGTTGGCTGAGTTTGGCTTCGGTTTTGATCCGGAAATCTTTCGGGAGATCTGGGCGTGGCGATTTCCGCGGCTCTGCGCGGCTGGCCAAGTCACCGTCCGGCGCGCGCTGGAATCCTGGCCACCGTTGGCCGAGGTGCCGGTGTTAGGGGGATCGACCAGCCGGTTTGTCGACGGTTCGATGGAGCGCTGGGAGTTTCTCGCCCCCCCCAGTGCGCTCTCGGCTGAAGCGGTGTTTATCGATGGCCGTGAATTGCTTTTCCGGAAGCTGAACGGACGGGAAATGATCAGCGGCCTCCGGTTCCGCGCGGCTGCCTTGTACCCGGCGTTGCACCCGGAAATCCCGGTGCAGGTACCGCTTACCCTCACCCTTGCGACCAGGGACGAAAACCGGATTCTGCACGCGTGGCGTTACGACGGCAACGCGTTTGTCGAAGCGCCGGAGGCGAATGACCAGACGCTCGAACCGGGACCGCCCTGCGAAGCGGCGATCCCGGGTGCTTACACGCATGATCTACGAATCGGAAAATCGTTTTTTGGCTAGGCAGAGCGCCTGTCACCCTGTTCAGAATAGAAAGCTGGAGGCAACACCCATGCCGGCGAACCCAGGGCATCCCGTGCCCTTTTTCATCCCTTCGCGGCGTTGGCGGGGCAGGACTCCACATCAAACGCTTTCCCCGCAAGGTGACCCGAACCGAAAAAGCGTTTTACGAACGCTCCTGCCAGACCGAAGAAGCCGCCGCGGTGACGCGGGGAGTCGCGGCGGGATGCGGTGCGCGTGTTGTTGGAAGGCGTCCATGCTGGTCACTTCCCCATTCTCCTTAAGGCGAGCGCGACTCCTTGTGCCCTCGCCTTCTCCAATGCGGAGAACGACCTTACACCTCCCTGAAAAACATCGTCCTAAAATAACGGGTTTGCTGATCAAAGCGATCCCCGAACGACTCAGGGAAAGGCGGATTATGACGCGGTAAAGCGCGAACGAAATTTCATCCCCAAGGAGGG
>DASWVC010000140.1:0-4114 GCA_036401335.1 Chthoniobacterales bacterium | reverse complement strand
AAGCAGTCGCCGGACATCATGATGGTCATCAACCTGGTGTCTGACGACCCGAACTACGATGCGCTCTACCTGAGCAACTACGCAGTGTTGCAGGTGCAGGATCCTTTAAAACGGGTGGAAGGCGTCGGCAACATTAATATTTTCGGGGCGGACCAATACAGCATGCGGGTCTGGCTAAATCCCCGGAGCATGTTTGCCCTGGGATTGACGGTTGACGATGTGAATGCCGCAATCCAGGCGCAGAACGTCCAGGTGGCAGCAGGCAACATTGGGGCGCCCCCCTCCCCGCCCAACACCAACTTTCAGCTGCTGGTCAACACCAAGGGCCGCCTGACGGATCCGCGTGAGTTCGACCGCATCATCGTGAAGCGTGGGTCGAATGGCCAGCTGATCCGTCTGGGTGACGTCGGCTATGCTGCGCTGGGTGCAAAGACTTACAGCTCGACGTGCTTTTTGGACGGGCGCCCGTCAGCCGGCCTTGCCATTTACCAATTGCCCGGCTCGAACGCGGTCAGCACCGCTCACGCCGTCGAAAAAGCCATTCAAGACCTTTCCAAACGGTTTCCTCCGGGCGTCAGGTACGAGATCGGGTACAATCCGACGACGTTCATCGAGCAGTCCCTTTCGGCGGTTTTCCACACCCTCGTAGAAGCGGTTATTCTCGTGGTCATCGTCGTGCTCGTGTTCCTCCAGACGTGGCGGGCGACCATCATCCCGCTTCTCGCCGTGCCCGTCTCGCTGATCGGCACGTTCGCGGTGATGGCGCTACTGGGCTTTTCTTTAAACAACCTTTCCTTGTTCGGGCTGGTTCTCGCGATCGGCATCGTGGTGGACGACGCCATTGTGGTGGTCGAAAACGTGGAGCGGTGGATCGAGCACGGCCTCTCGCCGCGGGAGGCGACCTACAAGGCCATGGACGAGGTGAGCGGAGCGGTGATTGCCATTGCGGTAGTCCTGAGCGCGGTGTTCATCCCGACGGCGTTGATCAGCGGCATCACGGGCCAGTTTTACCGGCAGTTTGCGTTGACCATCGCCGTAGCCACCGTGATTTCCGCGTTCAATTCCCTTACATTAAGTCCTGCCCTTGCGGCCATGCTGCTGCGGGGGCATCATGCGAAAAAGGATCCGCTCACAAGAATTCTTGATCTGACGGTGGGCTGGTTTTTCCGTTTGTTCAACAAAGCATTCGGAGGACTGACCACCGGCTACGCCTGGTTGGTACAACGGCTGCTCAGGTTAGCCGGGTTGGTGATTGTGGTCTACCTGGCCATGCTGGTGCTGACCTTCCTGGGTTTCAAACTTATCCCCTCCGGGTTCATTCCGAACCAGGACCAGGGTTATGTGGTCGCCATCGCCCAGCTTCCGGACGGTGCTTCACTGCAGCGGACCGAGCAGGTCCGCGCAAAGCTGGAGCAGATTGCGCTGCATGTGCCCGGCGTGGCTCACACGGTGGCCATCCCCGGGCTTTCCTTCCTGGACGGTTCGATTCGCTCTAACGCGGTTTCCATGTTCGCAACCTTGAAACCTTTCTCCGAGCGGGATGGGCACCCCGAGCAGGGTTCCCTGGCCATTCTGGGCAAGATCCAAGGACCCGCGGCCGCCATTCAGGAAGCAATGGTTTTGGTTGTGCCCCCGCCGCCCGTGCGAGGCATCGGGAACGCCGGTGGGTTCAAGCTGCAAGTTGAGGACCAGCGCGCCGCTGGTCTCGACGCGCTCGCCCAAGCAACGGACAACCTGCTGATGGCCGCTTACAAGGAACCGGGCCTGACGGGTTTCTACAGCAGTTTCCGGACACGGGTTCCGCAGTTCTACCTCAACATCGATCGGGACAAGGCTGAGGCGTTGGACGTGCCGATCGCATCGGTTTTTTCGACACTGCAAACTTACCTTGGATCAACCTACGTAAACGACTTTAACTTCCTCGGACGAACCTTCCAGGTGAATGTGCAGGCCGACGGGCCCTTCCGCGCCCAGGCCGACGCCATCAAACAACTCTACACCCGCAACAACTCTGGGGGAATGGTGCCTTTGGGGACGCTCCTGGACATCGAAAGCCGGAATGGCCCTGACATCGTCTCGCATTACAACATCTATCCCAGCGCGAATTTGCAGGGCAATACCAAACCCGGCACAAGCTCCGGGCAGGCCATCGAGATCATGAACCGGTTGGCCCGTGAAAATTTGCCGCCGCAGTTCGGTTATGAGTGGACGGAATTGAGCCTCCAGGAAATTCTCGCCGGCAACACCGCCATCTATGTCTTTCCGTTAGCTGTCCTGTTCGTGTTTCTTGCCCTGGCTGCTCAGTACGAAAGCTGGTCGCTCCCGCTCACGATCATTCTGATCGTGCCTTTGTGCATTTTGTCGGCGCTGGTCGGCGTGTACATCCGCCACTTGGACAACAACATTTTTACGCAGATCGGGTTCATTGTGCTGGTCGGGCTGGCGTGCAAAAACGCGATCCTGATCGTGGAATTCGCGAAGCAGCAAATCGATCAGGGCAAAGATCGGCGGGAAGCGGCGCTGGAAGCGGCTCACCTCCGGTTACGACCGATTTTGATGACTTCTTTTGCGTTCATCCTCGGCGTCGTTCCGCTGGTGTTCGCAACCGGGGCAGGCGCGGAAATGCGGCAGGCACTCGGCACGGCCGTTTTCAGCGGCATGATCGGGGTGACCCTTTTTGGGATCCTTTTTACCCCGATCTTTTTTTCGTTGATCACGAAATACTTTGGCGCCCGTCGGCCGGAGCAGCCGAAACCGGTAGAACCGGCCCTGACGAAAGTGTGAGCGCCGGTTCAACACCCCTACATGAGTACACCAAACACTGCTTTGGTCCTGGGAGGACTGGGCATCAGCGGCCAAAACCTTGTCCAACACCTGGAAACGACCGGCCAATGGCGGGTCAAGGCAATTTCCCGGCGTCAGCCGAACTTCGCGACGCACGCCGATTTTGTTTCCGCGGACTTGCTGGACCCTGATTCGCTGAACCATCACCAGGAGTTCTTCAGGGACGTCACCCACGTTTTCTTTACCGCGTACCAGGAACACCGCACGGCCGAGGACCTGTCGAAATACAACGTCGGCATGCTGCGCAACATCGTGGAAGCCGTTGAGCGAACCTCGCCGGCGTTCCGGCACGTGACCTTTTTGCAGGGCGGCAAAGCTTACGGCGCACACCTCGGCACCTATAAAACCCCGGCGAAGGAGACCGATCCGCGCCATTTCCCGCCGAATTTCTATTACGACCAGGAGGACTACCTGAGGGCCGCTTCGGCCGGCAAATCCTGGAGCTGGACGGCGTTGCGTCCGGACATCATTTTCGGCTTTGCCGTCGGCAACCCGATGAACCTCGGCAACCTGATTGCGGTGTACGCCAGTTTGTGCAAAGAACTCGGCGTGCCGTTGCGTTTCCCGGGATCGTCCCGCGCCTACGAAGTTCTGGTCAACGTCACCGACGCCCGGCTCCTGGCGAAAGCGATGGAATGGGCAGCCACCAACGAGTCGTGTTACGGTGAAATCTTCAACATCACCAACGGCGATGTTTTCCGCTGGAACCAGGTGTTCCCGAGGATCGCGCAGTGTTTTGGCGTTGAGTGCAGGGAGCCGCAGACGTTTTCCCTGCGAGAAGCGATGCAAGACAAGGCTCCCATGTGGGAGCGCATGACGGCAAAGCACGGACTTCAGCCGCACAAACTGGCCGACCTGGCGACGTGGCCGTTTGGTGATTTCATATTCAACGTCCAGTCCGACGCCTTTTTCGACGTGAACAAGGCCCGCCGGTTCGGCATGGCTGAGATGAACCTGGATACCGCGGACGCCATGGTGGAACTTTTTGAAAGATTGAAAGCGGAAAAGATCGTTCCGTGAGGCTGCGTGCGTTGAAGGCCTCGCGCAGGTTCGGTGCCGACGCTGGCGGCAATCTTCGCGCGACAAGGTCAGCTAGGAGGCCGCAAAGGCCCATTCTTCATCCGACACATCGGTCGGGTACGGCTGGCGAGCGACTTTCACCACCTGCCACCCTAAACCAAAGCCGATTTTAGCTCACGACACGCTCGAGACCGCGACCGCGTCGCATATTCTGCATTTGCCTTGATCCGCCGCATTTAGTGGGCGCTCC
>DASWVC010000139.1:0-9610 GCA_036401335.1 Chthoniobacterales bacterium | reverse complement strand
GAAAGCCTGTTTGAGGGTGACGACCCACCCATCGTCCGTGGTCAGGACGTCGCGCACCGCCACGTCATCGTTTGCCGCCAGGGTGCGCAAAACTGCCTCGACCTGCGCTTTGGCTGAACCCTGGCGCACCGCAGGCTTGGGGCGATCATCCCGGGGCTCCAGGTGAATGCTCAGCTGCAACGGGGCGGATACCTCCCGCTCCACGGCGACCTCGAGCGCTTCGGAATGCCGGTGGGCTTCCGCCAGTGAGAATTCCTCGTTCAACTCGAGGTCGAGCTCGACTTCCACGCCTGTCGAGAGCGCGTAGACGTGCAGGTTATGGACGCGCAGGCCGAGCCGGTCAGCGGCTGCTCGCACGCCAACGGCAGGGCCTTCCCCCGGTTCGGCCACCGGTTCCACGTGGACCGTGGCATGCGCACCGTCGAGTTCGGCGGCAATTGCCTGTTCCACGCGTTTGCTGACCTCATGCGCCGATTCCAGCGACCCGCCGCGCTGCGTGCCGAGGGCCACCTCCACGTAGGGTCGCCGGCCGACAAACCGGGCCCGGACGCGAGCGCTTCCTTTCACCACGCCTTCGACCCCTTCCACCCGGTCTTTCAATTGCCCGGTCAGCATCGGAGGCACGTCGTCCATGAGCGCCCTCACCGCCTCAGAGCCAAGTTTCCAGACCGAGCGCAACGCGATGGCCGCAACCGCCAGTCCCGCGATTGCATCGGCACGGCCCACCAGCCAAGCCGGGAGGGCCAACGGCCGGGCGGCCGCCACGATGCCCAGCCCGATCAGCACCGCCAGGGCACCTACCATGTCGTTCGCAAAATGCTCGGCATCGGAGGCCAGGGCATGGCTGCGGTGTTCCCGTGCAGCCTTGCGCAAGGACCGGGCCCGGACAAAATCCACGGCCAGCGAAGCCACCAGGACACCGAAAGACCAGGGATTAACTTCCGGAGGCTCAGGGCGGACCACGATTCTTAAAATCGCGTGGTAGCCAATGAATCCGGCCGTGGCCGCAAGCAAGCCCATGCCGGCCAAGGCACCCAGGTTTTCCGCCCGCTCATGACCGTACGGATGGTTTTGGTCGGGCGGCACCGCCGCGACCCGCAAGACGACCAGGGTAATAAAAGTGGACACAAGGTCCAAAAGCGAGTGAACAGCTTCAGCCAGAAGCCCGAGGCTTCCGGTGTAAAGGCCCACCAGAAACTTCAAAAGCGCCAGACCGGCGCTGGCCAGGACGGAGGCGGTGGCGATCGCCGATTTTGGATCGACGCCGACCTGGCCTGGCCTGGCGAGGTTCGGCGTCATGCCATCCCCCCTGGCTCAACCGAACAACCCGGGGTCGCGCGGTGCCGCGGTGAAAGCTGATTTTGCTGAATGCTGCACGTGTGCATGCCGCTGCCCACCGTTATCGTCCCTGCTTTGCCTGCACGCCAGCTTCGTTTGGGCTCCCCGGTCAAGACGCTGGCGTCGCCCCGCCTCGTCCGGCCGATGGGCTGGCCAGGTTACCAATTTGTCTCACCCCCCGCCTTTACTCACCCAGCCCCGCCCTGTATTGGCAGGCTGTGCCGCTCCGCCACTGCTGCAAGCCGATCGTGAACATGCGGACACGCACCTTTTCTCCGCGAATTCTGCCGCTGCTGGTCGCCTGGTTTTCGGCCTGCGCTTGTTCCGCCGGGCTCGCCGACGAGGGCGGCTTCCTTACGCGGCTTCACTCCGTTACCGAACAGAGCGGGGTCACGTTCCGTGGAGAATACACCGGCGAGGGTTTGGGCAATCTGACGGGTGGAATCCGGCGCGGCGCAACCTACGAGGCCCTGATCAAATTAGGCGTTCAACTGGACCTTAAACCGATTCTTGGTTGGACGGGAGCTACCCTCTCGGCTACAGCCCTCTACCCATTTGGCGAAGGGCTCTCCCGGGAGTACACCGGCGATTTCAACATCCTGAGCAACATCGACGCCTACGACAGTTTCAGGTTGTTCGAATTCTGGTTTCAACAGCGATTCTTCGGCGGCAACGCCTCGTTTCGCATCGGCCAGATGGCGGCCGACCAGGAATTCTACCAGTCACAAAGGTCGAACATTTTCATTAACAGTTGTTTCGGCACCTTCCCGACGATCAGCATGGGGACAAGCCTCCCCATCTACCCGGTGGGCGGACTCGGCGCACGCCTTGATGTTCACCCCAGCGCCGGCACGTTTGCCCGTGTGGCCGTATTCGATTCGAACCCGGGCCAGGCAAATGGCAATGACCGGCACGGCACCCGGTTTAACCTGAGTCCGGGCTCCGGGGTCCTGGTGATCGCGGAAGGGGGTTGGCAGGTTGTCCCGTCATCAGACAACGGGGGCAGGGATGAAACTTACACCCTGGGCGCCTACTACGATTCCCGCAGGTTCAACGGTGGATTCGTACATCCGGCACATGCCGGCAACGGCGGGTTTTATGCGATCGCCGACCGCCTGCTTTACCGCCCAACGCCGTACGTCAACGCACAATCAAAACTTACCGGGTTAGGGGGTTTCGCCAGCATCGCCGCTGCTCCGGCGGACCGCAACGAGGTTTCGTTTTATGCAGACACCGGCCTCAACTACAACGGTGTTTTCCCAGGACGCGACCACGACGTTTTCGGCCTTGCGGTAAGCTACACCCGGATCAGCCGCGATTACCTCATCGACCGTCGTCCGATCCATTCCGGCCACGAGGCCGTTTTAGAAGGGACTTACCGGGTGCAGGTCACCGATCACCTTTACATTCAACCCGATATCCAATACATCTTTGACCCGGGCGCTTTCCGGCACCTGCCAAACACGTTGGCCGCAGGCGTCCGCTTCGACCTGACGTTCTGACCAGATCGCGTTCCCCTTGCCCGTCCGGCCTGCCATGCCTGCCCCGCTTCAACTCCTTTCCGTCCAGTCGAACGTAGCTTATGGGCATGTCGGGAACAGTGCAGCCGTGTTTCCCCTGCAACGTCTTGGGGTTGAGGTTTGGGCCGTTAATACCGTTCTTTTCTCGAACCATACGGGTTATGGGCAGTGGCGTGGCATCGTGCTGCCCGTGGAGGCCGTTGCCGACGTGCTTGCCGGCATCGAGGAACGAGGCGTGTTTCCCCGATGCAACGGCGTGCTTAGCGGTTACCTGGGAGATGCCTCCCTGGGCGAAGCCATCCTGACCACGCTCGAGCGCATCCGGCAGGTGAACCCGAAGGTGATGTATTGCTGCGACCCAGTCATGGGAGATGTTGGACGCGGGTTTTTCGTCCGGCCGGACATTCCGGAATTTATGCGTAGCAGGGCGGTGCCGGCGGCTACGATGGTCACCCCGAACCAGTTTGAGCTCGAATTCCTCGTTGACGTGCAGGTGACGACCCTGGCATCAGCCCTGGAGGCGGTCCAACGCATGCACCGGCTCGGGCCCGAGATCGTCCTGGTCACAAGCCTCCGGACAGCGGAGAGCGGCCGGGACCAGATCGAAATGCTGGCTGCCGGCCTGGACGGCACTTACCGGATCGTCCATCCTTTGTTGCCCATCGCCGTGAATGGGGCCGGTGATGCGACCGCAGGCTTGTTTTTCGCCCATTACCTGCTGACCGGCTCGTTACGAACGGCGCTGCAGGCAACCGCAAACAGCATCTTCGCCATTCTGGAGAAGACGGCCCAAACCCAGGAACGCGAAATCCAACTCATCGCCGCCCAGGAGGAGATTGCGCGGCCGTCACAACGCTTTGAGGCGCAGCAGGTGAATTGATGCCTACTCTTCGGGTGCAAACTGTTGTCATTACGGGAGTCTCAACCGGCATCGGATTCGCTGCGGCCGGGACTTTGGCCAGCCGCGGCTGGCGGGTGTATGGCAGCGTGCGGACGGCGGGCGATGCGGACCGGTTGCGTGCCGTCCTCGGCGGGAATTTTACGCCGTTGGTCTTTGATGTGACCGACGAGGACGCGGTCCGTGGCGCGGCCGACTGGCTCCGGGCCGAACTGCATGGAACGCCGTTGCAAGCATTGATCAACAATGCGGGCATCGCTGTGGTCGGGCCGGTCAGCCACGTTCCCCTTGCCCGCTGGCGTGAGCAGCTTGAAGTGAACGTGCTCGGGGTCGTGGCCGTGATCCAGGCGTTCCTGCCCTTGATGCGTACTGACCCGTTGCGGCGCGTCGATCGTCCCTGCATTATCAATGTGAGCTCAGTGGCAGGGCGAATGGCGATGCCGTTTGCGGGGCCCTACTGCGCCTCTAAATTTGCCTTGGAAGGACTGTCCGACAGCCTGCGGCGTGAGTTGATGCTTTTTGGCATCGACGTGGTGCTGGTTGAACCCGGACCCATTGTGACGCCGATCTGGGAAAAAGCGGAGGCACGCATCCTGGAGGATTACCCGGGTACGCCCTACCAGAAAGGCCTTGAAGGTTTTCACCGGTTGTCCATGAAGGAAGCAGCGACGGGTTACGGGGCGGAAGTCGTGGCCAAAGCCGTCGCGCGCATTCTCAGGGCACGCCGCCGGCCGGCGCGCATGGTAATCACGCCGAAACGCCTCACCAACTGGACCATTCCCCGGCGCTTGCCCGCAAAATTTCTCGATTTTTGTATCGGCAAGGTTGTGGGCTTGATTTAGGCATAACCGTCCGCCCTGTGGTATACGAGGCATTGACCGCGCCGAGGTTGGCAAACCGGGGTGGTTTTGCTACCTTAAGGGCAGGTTTTTTCGCCCATGACGCACCGGCTGCAGAGTTATTTCGGCTATTCCTACCCGGGCCAGCTTGCTGAACTCGTGAAGCGGGAATGGCCGGTCGAAGCCATTCATGCCCTGCCAAGCGACGCTCACCTGGGGCAATTATTGGATGCCGCCTACCATGCGACACTTTTGCGGGAAGAACAGCGGCCCGTTTCGTTCCGCCTCCTTTTTGCACCGCCGGAGGCCCTGCCGCGGACGGGCGGTCCGCCGACCGGGCTCTGTTCCATTCGGCTCGATCGCATGCGGCCGTTCAACGAACAAGAGCTGCGCCGGATTTCGATGGCGGCAGATTTTTACCGCTCGCTTATCGGCGTGACGGTGACGGATGACGACGTGTTAAAGGTCTGGGGGTTGCTTGTGTCGGGCACCCGTTGGGTAAACCGGGTCGACGGCGGCCGGTTCATCGAAGGCACGTTACCGGCGCGGTTCGTATTGCACGCGCTCGGCCCCGGGCGACTGACGACTTTTCTGGGCCAACAGCGGATTGCTGCCCTCAGCGGCGGGCGGATGGAGGGACTGGCTTTCGACCTGTTTCAATCGCGCTGGCTGGAGCAGGCGTTCGCACGGGTTAAGGGCGACATTCGTCGGACGGTGTTCGGCAAGCTGGATACGTTTTCGTACGTGCCAGTGAATCTGGATTTTATCAGGATCATGTCTCAGAACGTTGTGCGGCGGACCCTGAGTGTGGTGCGCAACTCGAGGCACGGCGGTACCCTGGTCTTTATCGATCCGGAAGACGAAGAGTTGCTGACCCGCAAGCACGGCCCGATGCGGTTTAAGTACAAGATGGCGCACACGGAAGCGCGCGAGCATTACCAATCGTTGCTGGCGCAGGCGGTAACCCGCCTTACCCAGCTCGTTTATGAAAACAAACTGAAAGAAATCAGTTGGCAGGAATACCAGCGGGCGGCCGACCGTGAGTTGGCGGAACTGGATGAAGGCTTTTTTGAGTTTGCCCATTTTCTCGCCGACCTGATGGCGGTTGACGGGGCCTTGGTGGTAACCAAGCGTTTTGAGCTGGTCGGGTTCGGGGCGGAATTGCGTTCCGATGCCCCTGCGCTGATGAGCGTGCGGCGCGCGTTGGACGTGGAAGCGACGGTTTGGGCCAATGAGGCATTGGACGACGTGGGCACGCGTCACCGGGCCGTTTACCGGCTTTGCGAAGAGCACCCGAATTGCGTGGCCATGGTGGTGTCGCAGGATGCCGCGGTGCGGTTTGTGAAGAACCATCACGGGGCGGTTACCTATTGGAACCAGCTCTCGTGGTAGGAGGGCTTCGGACCGAAATGAACAGGGTCACCGCGCCTGCGCTTCAGCCGTTGGCCGATGTGCGGCGGGCTCCCGGTGCTTTGCCGGGTGGCAGGATGGGGCGATGGCACCGTCGCGACTTAAGCGCAGCGGAAGCCCGTCGGGTTGCCCTGGCGGCCCAGGGGTGGAACCACACTGCGGCCGAACCGCCCCGGGTCGATCGAAGGCACCTCAACGCCGTTTTCGCGAGGCTCGGTCTCGTGCAGATGGATTCCGTGAATGTGCTGGCCCGGGCTCATTACCTTCCTTTTTACAGCCGGCTTGGTCCGTACCCGACCGATGCACTCGACCGACTGGCTTACGGCCGGACCGGACGGGCATTATTTGAATACTGGGGCCACGAGGCGTCGCTCATTCACTTGTCCCTCCATCCATTTTTGCGCTGGCGAATGGAACGGGCTGCGGCCGGCGTCGGCATTTACGGGAACGTGGCGCGATTGGCCCGTGAGAACCGGGGGTTGGTCGACGAGGTGTTTTCGCTGGTGCAAGAGCATGGACCGGCCGGCGCTGGCACTATTGAGAAGCGGCTTTGCCAGAACGCGCGTAAAGGCGTCAAGGGATGGTGGGGCTGGTCCGACGTAAAGCGCGCCCTGGAATACCTTTTCTGGAGCGGTCGGGTCACGACGGCCCGCCGCCACCATTTCGAGCGGCTTTACGACCTTCCTGAGCGGGTGATTCCGGCCGCTGTCCACAACCTTCCCGCAGCAACCGTCGAAGAAGCGCACCGCCACTTGCTGCGGGTGGCGGCCCGGGCGCTCGGGGTCGCCACGGAAGCCGACCTGCGTGATTATTTCCGCCTGGACCCGAAAGACGTCGCGCCGCGGCTGCGCGAGTTGGTGGATGCCGGAGAGCTACGGGTGGCGGGGGTTGAAGGCTGGTCCAAGCCGGCCTACCTGGACCCGGAAGGAACCTGCCCCCGCCGGTTGAAAACGACGACGCTGGTTTCGCCTTTCGACCCCTTGTTGTGGGAGCGGCCCCGGGCCGAACGGTTGTTCGCTTTCCGGTACCGCCTCGAAATTTATACGCCGGCCGATCGCCGCGAACACGGTTATTACGTGTTGCCGTTTTTGCTGGAGGACCGGTTTGTCGCCCGGCTCGACCTGAAAGCGAACCGGGCTCAGGGGTGCCTTGAAGTCCGTGCAGCCCACCTGGAGCCGGGAGCACTGGGGGCTGAAGTCACGGACCCGTTGCGTCTCGAACTCAGCCGCCTGCAACGCTGGCTGGGGCTGGAAAAGCTTCGGGTAGCCGACCGGGGTGACCTGGCCCCGGCCCTCCGGCGTTAGCTGACGGGCGGCACGGGCGAGGCAAGAATGCCACAACGGGCAAATGCCCTGCAGTTTGACGCCGGTGCCCAGGCCTTTCATATTCGACTCCACATGACACAGGCTCTGATCGCGCTGGAAGATGGCCGGTTGTTTCACGGCGAGGCCTTTGGCGCGCCCGGCACCACATCCGGCGAGATCTGCTTTAACACGTCGATGACGGGATACCAGGAGTTGCTGACCGATCCGTCCTACCGGGGGCAGATCGTTGCGATGACGTATCCCCTGATCGGGAACTACGGAGTGAACGAATTTGACGATGAGAGTGCGGAGCCGCATGTGCGCGGTTTTGCGGTGGGCGAACTGTCTGTGGTCGCCAGCAACTGGCGCTCGGGTGGGACCCTGGATGATTACCTGAAACGCTGGAACATTTGTGCCGTGCAAGGCGTGGACACCAGGGCCTTGACCAAACACCTTCGGGTCCGCGGGGCGATGCGGGCCTGTCTGACGCACGACCTCGGGGCGGACGAGGCCATTGCCCAGGCGCGGAAAACGCCGGAGATGCTGGGAGCCGACTTCGTCCGCGAGGTCACGACCCCGACCGCTTACGAATGGGATCCGGAGGACAAGCTGAGCCGGCGGTGGTCCATCATCCGAGGCAGTGCCCAGGAAATTGACGAAGAACTCCAGAACGGGCAGATCTTCACCAAACTCCCCCCGGTGCGCCACCGCATTATCGCTTACGATTTCGGGCTTAAACGCAACATTTTGCGGCGGCTGCGTCAGCATGGGTTCAAGGTTGATGTCGTTCCGGCTGACACGAAAGCCGCGGACGTGCTGGCCCGGAAACCGGACGGCGTGTTTCTTTCGAACGGGCCGGGAGACCCGGGCTCACTCACTTACATTCACGAGGAACTCCGCAACCTGGTGGGCAGAGTTCCTGTCTTCGGCATTTGCCTGGGCCACCAGCTCCTCGGGTATGCTTACGGCGGCCGGACGTTCAAGCTGAAGTTCGGCCATCGCGGCGGCAACCAACCGGTCCAGGATGTGGCAACGGGCAAGGTGACCATCACCTCCCAGAACCATGGGTTCGCCGTGGATCCGGACTCGCTGCCGTCCAACGTGGAAGTATCGCACCTCAACCTGAACGACCACACCGTCGAGGGTACCCGCCACCGTGAGCATCCGGTGTTCAGTGTGCAATACCACCCGGAAGCGGCGCCGGGCCCTCACGACGCGGAATATTTTTTTGAGGCTTTTGCACGGCTCATCGAAGGAGACAAACGCTGACGAGTTGAGGACGCGGGCCACACCGAGGATTGATCGCCACGTCACGCGGGGGGGATCAGCCGGACGGGCTCATGGTGCAGCGGCCGGGTGACGCCTGACCGATTCCGGACAACGGGTATTCGCCTAAAAGGCGGTGCGCGGTCACGTCCTGAACGGCTCGTAAGGGGTAAAGGCGTCCTTGATTTGTCAAAATTGCAAGCGAGAGAGTGCTTTTGGTTGGCCCAAATGCGATCAAAGATTAAAGCGAGATTATGAGCGAACAGACCAATCCAGAACAAGCGGCAAACCAGGGTAAGGACCACGTTCAAGCCGCCGCAGACGACTTCAAGACTGCTGCTACGGCTAAGGCCGACGAAATTCGGCGAGCGGCGGAGCAAAAAGCCGAAGAACTCCGGGGGCACGCCGAAAATCGCGCCCGTGAGATTCGCGGCAAAGCGGAGAATGCGTGGTCGGACGCCCAATCCAAAGCGAAGACGTGGCAAACGGAAGGGGAAGCGTACGTCCGGAACAATCCAGGGCAAGCCGTGCTGGGTGCGCTGGGTGCCGGTTTTCTGATCGGGCTATTACTGCGTAAGTAGCCATGGCTGCGATTCCTGTGTCTGAGGCCGAAACCACGCGGGTTTCGGCAGGGAACCCTTTTCAGGAGTGGCTGGCGGCTGCTTTAAAGTTTCTCGAGCTTAAGCTTCATCTGCTTGGGTTTGAAAGCCGCGAGGCCGGCATTCATCTAGCAATTCTGGCAGCTTTAATTGCCAGTTCTATTGTGCTGTTGGTGGGTGCGCTCGTGTTTCTAGCGGTGTTTCTCCTGTTTATTCTCATCAAGATAACAGGCTGGGAATGGGGGTGGGCTGCTCTTCTCACCGCTGTGTTGTTACTGGTCATGAGTGCGGCTGCTGCTTTTTTCCTGCGGTCGCGTATCACCAAACCCCTGTACACCCTTACCTTTGCTGAGCTTAGAAAAGACCGCGAATGGCTACGTCAGAGTCGCGAAAGCAACAAATTGTAGAAGAACTGGCCCAGGTTCGGCGTGACCTT
>DASWVC010000138.1:0-5915 GCA_036401335.1 Chthoniobacterales bacterium | reverse complement strand
CTACAGCCTCAGCGTGCTGGCATACGAGCTTCAAGGAGAGTCGTCCGAGCTGCTCCAGACGGGCTAGCCGGCCGGAAGAATGTACCGGGGCGTTGGGGCAATGGCACGAAGGTAAGCGCTTTGGGCGGCAAAAGGAGCCCTTGTCGTTGGGCGTGCGCCTGATCGGAAAGGAAGGGGGTCACGTCTTCATTTTGAAGTTTCGAGCAACATTGACGGCGGATAGGCTTCTCTTGCTGGCGATCTTCTATGGGCGATCCGGCTCAAGGTCGGCGTTGCGGCTTCCACACCGCAATTCTGGCAGAAAACTTCAAACTTAAGACGCGACCCCGCGTGTCGGGCTCGTTGCTGCATTTCTTTGCGGCAACGGCACCTGCAACTGTTATAAGACGCTGATGCACACCGGATTTTCTCCGGGACGCCGGCTGACCCTGGCTGCGGTGATGATCGCCGTCGCCGGATTGTTGTCCGCGCCCCTCATTGCCGATGAAGGTATGTGGCTTTTTAACGCGCCGCCGCGCAAAGCCTTGCAGCAGCAGTACCAGTTCACGCCAACACCCGAGTGGCTGGACCACTTGCAACGCAGTAGCGTCCGGTTCGTCACGGACGGCGGCAGCGGGTCGTTCGTGTCGGCTGACGGGCTGATTCTGACGAACCAGCACATCGGCTTTGGCGAAGCCCAAGCGCTCAGCGGGGAAGGCCACGATTATGCGCGGAACGGTTTTTATGCCCGGACCCGGAGCGATGAAAAGCCGTGCCCCGGCATGGAGGTCAATGTGCTGGTCTCGACGGAGGATGTAACCGAGCGGGTAAACGCGGCCCTGCCGGCGGAGTTATCGCCCGAGCGCGCGTCGGCTGCCCGGCGGCAGGTAATTGCAGCAATCGAAAAGGAGTCACTTGCCCAAACGGGCCTGCGCAGCAACGTCGTTCCCCTTTACCAAGGCGGCGCTTACCAGCTTTACCGCTATAATCGCTACACCGACGTGCGTCTCGTGTTCATCCCGGAAGCTCAGGCAGCATCCTTTGGAGGTGACACGGACAACTTCGAATACCCACGTTACGCGCTCGACATCTGCTTTTTTCGTGCGTACGAAAACGGCGAACCCGCACGGTTGGAGCACTACCTGGCCGTTGACCCCCGCGGCACCAACGAAAATGACCTGGTTTTCGTCAGCGGCCACCCCGCAATAACCCAGCGGGAGTTCACGTGGGCGCAGGTTGTTGATTACCGGGACCACCTGCTGCCTCACTGGTTGGACCTGCTTTGCCGTGTGGAAGTGCCCTTGTCGGTCTACAGCGGGCGCGGCGCCGAGCCCGCACGGCAAGCGCGGGACCTGCTATTGGACATCCAGAACAGCCGCAAGCTGGTCGGCGGGCAGTTGGCAGGTTTGCTGGACCCTTCGCTTCTCCACGGGTTGCAATCACGCGAACAAGCCTTCCAAGCCATGCTGGGCAACGAGGCGCGGTTTACGGATGCCCATGCAGCCTACAAACGCATCCGGGAAGCCCAGGACCGGATCAGCCAGAACCAGGTTACGTATGATTTGATTGAGGGCTCATCTTGGCGGCCCCCGTACGCTTTCAAAGGCCGTTTGTTCCAGATCGCGCGGACGTTGGTGCGTGCCGCGGCCGAACAGTCCAAACCGGACGGCGAACGGTTGCCGGAGTATCAAGATGCTCACCGGGCGTCCCTGGAGCTGGACCTGTTTTCCGATGCTCCCATCTACGATGAATTTGAAAGCATGTTGTTAACCGACTCCCTGACCTACCTCGCCGGCTCCCTGGGTGCAGGCGAGCCGTTGGTGGCATCGGTCTTAGGAGGGAAGTCTCCGGCCGAGCGTGCGGCCGAACTGGTTCACGGCAGCCGCCTGCGCGACATGGCGGAGCGTCGCCGGCTTTACGACGCAGGGGGCGCAGCGCTCGCAAGCTCACCAGATCCCCTGGTCGCGTTAGCGCAGTTAGTGGACCCTGCGGCCCGTCAGGCACGCAAAGTTAACGATGACCAGGAGGAAGTATTGCGCCAGGCCCACGCGGCGCTCGCGCAGGCCCGTTTTGCCCTTCGTGGGCTGGAACTTTACCCGGACGCGACATCTACGTTGCGATTGGCCTACGGCACGGTCAGCGGCTACGAAGAGCAAGGCCGCCCGGTGCCAGCCTTCACCGACCTGCAAGGCCTTTATGACCGTGCGGCCCAGCATCGGGACCAACCGCCTTTTGACCTGGCGCCGCGCTGGGCAGAGCGCCGGGGGCACCTGGACCTGAAAACGCCTTTTGATTTCGTCTGTACGGCCGACATCACCGGCGGCAACAGCGGAAGTCCGGTGGTGAGCCGCGCGGGCGAGTTAGTCGGTCTTATTTTTGACGGTAACCTTCAGAGCCTTGTCACTGACTACGCCTACACGGAACGCCAAGCTCGCGCCGTTGCCGTCGACGTGCGCGCAGTGCTCGAAGCGCTCCCGCAAGTGTACGACGCCGGTCCGCTGGCCGAAGAGCTTTTGGGACACACCGGGACAGCCTCGCGTTGAACGGTTTAAGCTTGCTTCTTCATTGCCTCCGGCGCAACTTGACCACCTTTTATGCAAGGGTGGTCGGCAACACTGGCCGCAACGTTCCTGTACGCCGCACAGGCGGCTGCGTTCGACTGGGCATTGGTTAAGTCTGACGGCCGCGACTACGTCCCGCTGCAAGACGTCGCGCGGTTTTACAATTTTTCCCAGGCCGACTATTCCGACAACCACCTGCAACTCGGCAATGCCGGGTTACGGATGCAAGGGTCCGTCAATTCGCGCGAACTGTACCTGAACGGCCTTAAGTTCATCCTGAGCTTCCCGCTGGTCAGTCTGGAAGGCCGGCCCATGATTTCGCGGATCGACCTCAGTAAACTCGTCGAACCGGTGCTGCGCCCGGCCAGGATCCAGACGGCTCCGGTTCGCACCGTGGTGCTGGACGCCGGACATGGCGGGTTCGACCAAGGCGCCCGCAGCGTCCGCGGCAGTGAAAAGGACTACACGCTGGACGTGGTCCTGCGGGCGCGCGAACTGTTGCAGAATGCCGGTTACAACGTCCGGTTAACCCGGTCGGCAGACGTCTTTATACCCCTGGAGTTGCGCGCCCTTTTTGCGAGCCATCAAACCGGTGCGATTTTCGTCAGCGTGCATTTTAATGCCGGCCTGCGGGAAGAAGCCGAAGGCATCGAGACCTATTGCCTGGCGCCGCGCGGCGTGCCCTCCTCAAACGACACCGGCCTGACGTTTACCGACTTCCGGCCGTGCCCCGGCAACGCCTTTGACTCCGAAAACATCGCGCTGGCCACCGCCATGCACACGGCCATGATCACCCGCCTCGGCCTCGGTGACCGCGGGATCAAGCGGGCCCGCTTCGTCGTGCTCCGGGATAACATGCTTCCCGGGGTGCTCATCGAAGGTGGATTTCTCACCAACGCCAGCGATGAACTGCGCGTGGCCGAACCTGCGTTCCGCCAGGGCTTGGCCAAGGCCATTTTACAAGGGGTGCAGCTGTACAGCCGGGCGGTCGAGCATGGCGTCGGTTCACCACCTGCTACCTTTGCCCGGAGCGGTGCGGTCACGCCGGGCGGCGCCGGTGGAGAAAAGCCGGCCGACGTGTGGACACCTTTTTCGACTGACGTGTATGCGTTGCCCGACGAAACCAGACGTTGACGCCACCCAGCGCCCGATCGGTGTGTTCGACTCCGGCATCGGCGGGTTGACGGTGGTGCGGGCCATCCAGGACCTGTTGCCAAATGAAAACATCTTTTACCTCGGCGACACCGCCCGGTTGCCGTACGGCGGCAAAGATCGCGCCACCATCGAGCGTTACAGCATGGAGATCGCCGGCTTGTTGCTGGCCGAAAATGCCAAGCTTATCGTCGTGGCCTGCAACACGGCTTCGGCCCTGGCTTTGCCCCGCCTTCAACAGAACCTTCGAGTGCCCGTTATCGGGGTCATTGCTCCCGGTGCCCGGGCCGCGGCGCAAAAGACAAAAAACCGGCGTGTGGGCGTTTTGGCCACCCGCGCGACCGTGGCGAGCGGTGCTTACGAGCGGGCCATCTCGGCATTCCATCCTGACCTGGAGGTGATCAGCCAGGCGTGCCCCTTGCTGGTGCCCTTGATCGAGGAGGCGTGGTTCGACGATCCCGTGACCCGGGAAGTGGTGGGACGCTACCTGCACCCGTTGTTGGCCATGGACGTGGACACCCTGGTGCTGGGCTGTACCCATTACCCGTTGTTGCAACCACTGATTGCCGAGCTTGCCGGGCCCGACGTGAACCTGGTGGACTCGGCCGGGAACTGCGCGGCTGCCGTCCACCAGTGGTTAAATGAATCGGGGCTCCGCAACAACCTTGTGCAAGGCGGCACGCTCCAGGTTGCTCTCACCGACGCGTTCAATCCCTTCCTCAAAACGGTTGAGAAGATGCTGGCCCTGCGAATCCATCACTTCGAAACGCGGATCGTTCAGGGGCTGCAAACAATGAACAGCAGCGAACGTCAATGAACAGCAATGAACAGCAATCCCCGGGTACGGCGTCAGATCAAACGGACGCGCGTGGTTGGGACGCCTTTACCGGCCTGAGAAATTAGGAAGTTCAGGACGGTTATCATCAACGCTACGTGGCCAGAGACGCGAAGGGAGAAAGGCAACGCGCGAGCAGCAACCGGAATCGACCGTGGACAAGATCGAATGCCGAACCCAGGAACAGTTCGCTAACGCAGAGGGCAACAATGAGCCTTCGGACTTCCTTAAGGAACAGGCTTCCTGACCTTGCGCGCGGTTAGAATCTCACGCTCTCCCCGGGGATTGCTGTTCATTGACGTTCGCTGCTGTTCATTGTTTCATGTTTCCTGAACCGGACGGTGGTTTGGATGCCGGCCTCGTCCAGGGTCGCCTCGAGGCGGTCGTAATCGGCGGAAAGCTGGGCCGGCGCGTGTGCGTCCGACGCCGTCGTAATGGAAACGCCCATTTGCCCGGCCAACGCCAGGATGGCTGAGCTCGGGTACTGCTCGCCAACGGCCTTGCGCCACCCGGCCGTGCTCGCTTCCATGGCCAGACCGGACGCTGCGACCTTCGCCAGGATCGGTTGGAACCAGCGGGCGGCGTCGTAATCGGGCGGGTAAAGCCGGTGAATCTTGATCAGGTCCAGGTGCGCCAGGCAATCGATCAACCCGCAGCGGAGAAGTTTGTCGAGTTCGTCAAGGTACAACGAGAACGCCCGCTCGAGCCCAAACTGCGCTGTCAGCTGCGCGGTTTGGTCGGCGCGGTCAAACATGGTTGCAGCCCCGGGCAGGTAGTGGACGGAGCCAAGCACGAAATCGAGTTTGTCCCAATGCCGTTCCACCCAGTGCGACCCGGCGGCGGATGTGACCGGGTCGTTGTCGAGCTCGATGCCGAGCAGAAGGTCAACGTCCGGGTTGGCCTCGCGAAGCCGTTCCACGACGTCAAAGGCAATGCCGGCGTGGTAGCGGTCATGATCCGTAAACGCGAGGCTTTGGATGCCGGTCTGCCGGGCCTGTTCAATCCACGGTTGCAGCAACCCAGGGGTGTACGGCTGAAGCACATGGGCTTGGGGGTGGGTATGGTAGTCGCAGGTCAGGTGCATGTTAAACAACGGACGATCGGTGCAAGCCGGGCGACGATCAATGCCGAAGCGGAGCGGCTCCCGGGCCGCCTTAAGCCCGGACTGCCGTCACTCACCAACGGCTTGTGGCGCGGCAGGGTGCGGCTGCACCCGCGACACCACCGCTGGTGCCTAACGGTCTGGACAAAGTTCTTCCGTTAGGCCATTAGTGTGCCGTCTTCGCGCACGGCTTGAGAATTCAGCCTGATGCTATGAACGACGTCTTGCATAAAACGACGGTTCTCGTGTTGAACCGAAACTGGCAGGCGATCGATGCAAAGTCGCC
>DASWVC010000137.1:0-9831 GCA_036401335.1 Chthoniobacterales bacterium | reverse complement strand
CCGTCGACGGGTAGGTACCGAAGTGGCCAAACGGGGTAGACTGTAAATCTACTGGCTTACGCCTTCGCTGGTTCGAATCCAGCCCTGCCCATTGCTTGCCAAAACAGCATGTCATGAGACACGAGATCCGAGACGTGGCGCCGGGTTTATGGCTCTGGCGGGCCGAGTATGCCGACTGGGAGGCTGGGTCCGGCTGGGAGCCGATGTTGACATCAACCTGCGTCGAGTCCGGCGGGGAGGTCGCGCTTCTTGATCCGCTCGCGCCTCCTGAGGATGCGGCCGGGGTTTGGGCGCGAATCGACGCGCGTCCACCGACATTTATTGTTGTTCTCAAACCGGATCACGTCCGCGACGTCGACCTTTTTAGCCGCCGTTACAGAGCGCGGGCCTTCGGCCCCGGCGTTTTTAACCGCAATGATGTCCCGGAAACGGACCTGGAGCCGATCGAACCCGGGAGCCAGTTGCCGGGCGGCCTCGTCGCACTGTACGATGGTCGGGGCCGCAACGAGACGCCACTCTGGCTGCCGGAACAGCGCGCACTTGTCTTTGCCGACGCTTTAACTGCGCCCGAGGGCGAACTTCGCGTGTGGTCAACTCCTTGGCACAAGGAACGGACCCTCCCAGCGTTGCGTCGGCTCCTCGAGCTCCCTTTTGAGCGGGTTATCGTGTCCCACGGTGAACCGGTGCACAACCGGACCGCCTACGAGCATGCACTCCAGCTTCCGCCCTTTACGGACGAGCAATTTGTCCCGGGCCAGGCGGGCTTGTGATTCATTCTCCGAAATAGCTGCGGCTTGCAGCCGTGGCCCCGGTCGGTCAGAAACAGTCGAATCACAGGCGTTAACTTAAGCACCCCTGGACTCTCCCAGCGCCTTCACGTCCCTTCTAACCGTTTGGCAGCAGTTCGTTCCGAAACGCTCCTCTCCCCGGGCGCTTGAGGACAAGCTCCCCTGCCAAAGGTCCTCCGCCGTGCCGCGCCGGCACCTTCGCGGATAATCTGCCCCACCAGATGGCCCAACACGGCAACCCCCCGTTCGATCCGGGTCGACCAGGGGGCGCCGCAGTTCAGCCGGATAAAGCGCGCGAACTGCCGGCCTTTGGCGGAAAACATGGGACCTGGGGCGACAGAAATGCGTTCCTCCAGGGCGCGGCGGTGCAGTTCCATGGCGTCTGCGCCTTTGGGCAGCTCCACCCACAGCACGAAATTTCCCTGGGGACGCGAGATGCGGATGCCCGGGGGAAACGCCTCGACCACGGCCTGCGCCATGCGCCTCACCTGTTCCGCATAGGCCCGGCGCAAGGCGCGCAGGTGCCGGTCGTAACCGCCATCGCGCAGGAATTCCGCCACCGCAAACTGGGGGGCGCTGGCTGTGGCCAAGGTGCTGCTGATTTTTAGCTGCAGGATCGTTTTGTAGTAACGCTCGCCCGGTGCAACCCAGCCCACGCGCCAGCCGGGTGCCAGCGTTTTGGAAACGGAGCCGCAGAGCAGGACGAGGCCACGCCGGTCGAATCGCTTCGCCACGCGCGGTCGCCCGGCGGGCGGGAAGGCCAAGTCGCCATAGATGTCGTCTTCAATCAAAGGCACCTCGTGCCGCGCCAGCAGCAAGACCAGCCTTTCCCGATTAGCATCCGGCATGCAGGAACCAAGCGGATTGTTGAAGCTGGGAATGGCCAGGACGGCGGCAATGCGTTGCCGGCCGATCGCCGCCTCGAGGTGGTCCAGATCCATGCCGTGTTGCGGGTGCATGGGAACCTGGATTACCCGCAGGCCCAGGGTTTCGACCGCCTCGAGGATGCCGAAATAGGTTGGCGATTCCAGGGCCACGACATCGCCCCGCTTCGCCGTGGCGCGGAGGCAAAGGAAAATTGCCTCCATCGCCCCGCTGGTTGTAATGAACTCTTCGGGCGCCAGTTGGCAGCCCCAATCGAGGGAACGGCGCGACAACTGGCGTCGAAGCGGCTCACAACCGGGTGGAGGAGAGTAGTCGATCGCGGCGGTGCCAGCCCGGCGGGCAGCGGCGCCGAGCGTTCGATTCAGTTGCGCAACGGGCAGCAGCTCTGCACTCGGCGTTGCGGTCCCGAGTGGCACGATGTCCTGCTCACCGGACAGTCGGAAGAGACGCGCGCGCAGCTCACCCAAACTTACTTTTGACGCGGCGAAACCTGGCCGGGAAAGCAGCGGCTCAGGCGGGTGAAGACCGGTCCGGGGCCGGACGTAAAACCCGCTCTTCGGGCGCGCCTCAATCAGGCCGCGGTTCTCTAACGAGAGGTACGCCTCGACGGCGGTAGAAACGCTAACGCCGTGCTGCACGCTCAGGCGTCGCAGGCTGGGTACCCGTTCGCCGGGCCCGAGCGCGCCGCTTTGAATATGGCGGGCGATTGCTTCAGCTACTTGCTCGTAGAGGGGGCTGGCGGCGTGGTTCATGCAAACTGTCGGCATTTGGATGCGAAGGCACAGGCCATAGACCGATGTTGAATCGGTATGCCGGCCTGACCCTGGAACCCGTACAGAAACTAAGCCGCTGCCTTCTGTACTGGCAACAATTTCACGCGTCTGCCTCTGTTATGGTTGCCGGTTCCGGCTCTAATCTGCAGGCCAGATGCCCTCACCACGTCGTTTAGCCTTTATCGTTGCTGGCGCTTCAAGACCGTTCCGCGAGCTGTCCCCGGAGAGGGAGGGGCTTATTCTCGGCCTGCTCGGCGTGCTCTGTTTCAGCCTGACAGCGCCGGCCACCCGGGCGGCGGTCGCGGGCGGGCTTGACCCCCTTCTGGTCGGTGCCGGCCGGTCCTTCGGCGCCGCGCTGCTGGCCGCTCCGCTGCTCTGGTTAACCCGTCAAGCCCGGCCGCGGCGTGAACACGTGGGATCGCTGGCCGGGGTGATTGCCGGGGTCATCCTCGGATTTCCCCTTCTGTTAACGTGGGCACTTCGACGCGTGCCCGCTACCCACGCGGGCGCCGTCGTCGGGCTGCTGCCCCTGGCGACGGCCGTCGTGGGTACCTTAAGGGGCAGGGAACGCCCGTCGGTGCTTTTCTGGCTGGCCGGCGCCGCGGGGAGCGGCGTGGTGGCTGCCTTTGCGTTGGGCCAGGGCCACGGACGTCTGGCGACCGCCGACCTGGCACTCTTCGGGGCCATTGCCGCCGCCGCGGTAGGTTATACGGAGGGCGCCTTGATCTCGCGCACCCTCGGGGGATGGCAGACGATTTCATGGGCGCTGGTGCTGGCCTCGCCTTTGACGGGGGCGCTGATGGTTCTCTCCCTGCAAAAGCCCGGCGGGACCAGTTGGACGGCGCTGGCTGCCGTGCCGTGGTCAGGTTGGCTGGGCTTCGGCTATGTAATGTTGTTCAGCCAGTTTCTCGGGTTTTTTGTCTGGTACCGCGGATTGGCCCTGGGCGGGGTGGCACGGGTGGGTCAGCTGCAACTCCTGATGCCGTTCCTGACCATCATGGCTGCGGGTTGGTTCTTGGGCGAACGAATCACGCCGGCAACCGTGGGTGCGGCCGCAGCCGTTTTCGCCACCGTGGCAGTGGGCCGCAAAGCCGCCGTGCACACCGCGCCGCGCCCAAGACCTCCGGTGCCTCAGGCGCGGGTGATGGAGGGCGTCGGCGAGCCATGCCATGCGAGACGCCAAATGCCGCCCTGACGAAGGTTTTGGACGAGCTGGGGCCGGAAAGCGACGAGGCAGGTTCCGCCCGTTCGCCGGACAGACGGGTAAACAATGCCGTTGCTCGCCGCTTCGCGCCGCAGGCGGCGAGCAACGGCCTGGCCGAGCGGGTAAGCAACGGCCGGGTCAGGGCCAAGGCAGGGCTCCTTGGCGGAATCTGCCGGACGGAGGTCGTGAAAAGGGCCGATAAAGTCGGCACAGAGCTCCGCGTAATCGGTCACGTTTTCAAAGCGCCCAATCGCTTGCAGCTCGCGCGTGAGATGGTAGGAGACCTCGCCCAGCGAGGTCTCGGCTTCGAACGCACAATACCAAGCTCCCCGTTCGTCGTCGTTGAAACGGTTGCCCCCGGGCCGGGTGTAAGTAAACGCGGCGTTGATAAAGGTTTGGCCCGGGCTGCCGAACACGAGCTCCCGCGGGTCAAGGTCCGGCAACCCCGATTGCTGCCCCTGCAGGCGGCCGCTCGTGGCGCTTTCGAGGCTGGCAAGGTTGGCGAGCGCATCGTCGTTGACGGTCAGGGGGCGCAGCGCAGGCGGTTTCAGCCGGCCGGTCGGGATCAGCCGGATGGTGTCCTGCTGGACAAGGTAGACAACCGAAATCATCACATCCCGCCGCGCATGGCATCGACGTGACGCCGGACCTCAAGCATCTTAGGGATGCCGCCCGCAACCATGGCATCGATGGGCCGCTGTCCGCCATAAAGGCGACCGGTGTTTGGCAATCGCACCCATTCATCCGCCAGGGGCTCCGAAAACAGAATGCGCAATCCTTTGAAAATGCCGACAAGGGCACTGATCCGCGTCAGGGTATCCTGCGAGAGCGCTCCGGACCAGCCGCCAGCTTTGATGCGGAACCACGTACGGGGCGAAACATCGCCTAACAATGCGCAAACCTCAGCGGTATTCAGCTGCCAGAGGTCCGCCAGGCGCACCACGGCCTGGACGGCGGCAAGGGTGAGGCGTTCGCGCGTGGCTGCATCCGCAAGGTTGGGCGATTCCAACGGCGACGCCGACTGCGGGAGAACAAGGGTAAGGTTAGCGTAATCCATCCGGCGGGTTTTCTCTGCCCGGTGGCAGTATAGAGGCAGCCGCGTGGCAGTCAATGCCGTCCTTGCCGGAAAATCAGCGCACGTCTCTTCCCAATTCCCAAGCCTCAGGTTTATAGATTTTTTAGCGTGGAATGCAAAATGCTGTTTTCCCGTCCATGGCTGGATCCCGTGGCATGGCCGAGGTCGCGTCTGATGACGCGAAACTGTTGGAGAGCTTGGGTTATAAACAGGAACTGAAGCGCAGCATGGGTGGCTTCTCTAACTTCGCGATCTCCTTCTCAGTCATCTGCATTCTGGCCGGAGGGATTACTTCCGTGCAACTCGGAACAAGCGCCTTGGGCGGGGCCGCCGCCGGGTTCGCCTGGCCGCTTGGGGTAATTTTCGCTTTGGTTGTGGCTCTGGGCATGGCGCAAATCGGCTCGGCTTACCCGACCGCCGGCGGTTTGTACCATTGGAGCTCAACCTTGGGAGGGAAAGGATGGGGCTGGGCGACGGCCTGGTTCAACCTCCTTGGACTGATCTTTGTGACGGCAGCCGTTAATGTGGGAACTTACCAGCTGGCCGTGAGCACCTTCGGGGGCGACCCGGCAAAGCTGGGCTTCGCTGCCCAGACCTTGGGTGTGGTCGTGATCGCGATTTCTCATGGCATTCTGAATCACCTGGGAATCCGGCTAACCACCCTTCTCATTGATTTCAGCGGCTACCTGATCTTCGCCGTCGCTGCGGTGTTGACCGTTGCCCTGCTCGGGCTTGCTCCGACCCACGATTTTTCTCGTCTGTTTACGTTTACAAACACCAGCGGCGACGCGGGCGGCGGCGTCTGGCCCGGAACAGGCAACGTGTCGATGCTTTTCCTCCTTGCGCTGCTTTGGCCAATTTACACCATTACCGGCTTTGATGCTTCCGCCCACACCGCGGAAGAAACCAAGGACGCAAGCCGTAACGTCCCGAAAGGGATCATTCGCGCGGTGTTTTTTTCGGGCTTGTTCGGCTGGATCATGGTGTCTGCCATTGTACTGGCGCTGCCCAGCGTAGCCGAGGGGGCTAAACAAGCGGGCAACATTTTCTTCTGGATGATGGACCAGGTGATGCCGGGTTGGTTGAAATGGCCGCTGGAGGTCGGGATTCTGGTGGCCAATTACCTGTGCGGGCTCGCGTGCCTTACGTCAACGTCCCGGATGCTGTACGCATTCTCACGTGACGGCGGCATGCCTGGTTCGCAATGGCTGCGGCGGGTTTCTCCCACCTTTGGAAGTCCGGCGACCGCGGTGTGGGTGGCGGCCGCGCTCGCGGTGGCTTGCACCCTCTACAGCCCGGCTTATTCGACCCTAACCACTGCCACCGTGATCTTCTTGTACATTTCCTACGTCATGCCGTCGGCGGTGGGGTTCTTTGCTTACGGCAAGAAGTGGCAGCGCATGGGTCCTTTCGACCTTGGTGGCCCCCTGTACAAAACCATCTGCGTCCTGTCGGTCCTGGGGACGGCGGTGCTCATCTATGCGGGCGTCCAACCGCCGAACCAGCCGGCTCTGCCCGTGACCTTCGGTCTCGCGGTGCTGCTTGTCGTTGCGTGGTTTGGCGGCATGCGTAAAGCCTTCAAAGGGCCGCCTCACCTGGCGGCGCAAAATCCCGCACCGGCGGGTGTCCGGAGTTCCGACCCCGTGACGAAGGCCGTTTAGAATGGAGCCATGGCCTACCACATCACCATCAAAGGATCTTCGTACGCCTTTGCGGATCTTAAGACCCTCATGGCCAAGGCGAGCCCGCAGCGCACGGGCGATCAGCTCGCCGGACTGGCTGCTCACGACGCGCAAGAGCGGGTTGCAGCCCAGATGTGCCTCGCGGACGTGCCGCTGGAAAGGTTCATCGAAGAACCGCTGATCCCCTACGAAGAAGACGAAGTCACCCGGCTCATCTTTGATCGCCAGGACCGGGCGGTTTTCGCGGAACTGCAAGGGTTTTCCGTCGGTGAGTTTCGGAACTTCCTGTTGTTGTACGAAACGGAGACCGCCACCATTGCGCGGCTCCGCCCTGGGTTGACGCCGGAAATGGCCGCCGCGGTGAGCAAATTGATGTCAAACCAGGACCTCATTTTGGTGGGGAAGAAGGCTCAGGTCGTGACCCGTTTCCGCAACACGATCGGTCTTCCGGGCCACTTGAGCGTCCGGCTCCAACCCAACCACCCAACCGACGACCCGAAAGGGGTGGCCGCTTCCATCCTGGACGGCCTCATGTACGGCTGTGGCGATGCGGTCATCGGGCTTAACCCGGCAACTGACAGCCCGCAGGCGATGGGGAACCTGCTGAAGCTGATGGACGAGTTGATCACCGAATACCGGATTCCGACCCAGTCTTGCGTGTTGGCGCACGTGACGACGGCGCTGGAATGCATGGGGCGCGGCGACCCGGTCGATCTCGTTTTTCAATCGATTGCGGGAACAGAAAAAGCAAATAAGAGCTTCGGGATTGACCTGGCCTTGTTGGCGGAAGCGCACCACGCAGCCCTCGCGCTGAATCGCGGGACGGTGGGAAACAACGTGATGTACTTTGAGACCGGTCAAGGTTCCTGCCTGTCGGCCAATGCCCATCACGGGGTTGATCAACAGACGCTCGAAGCGCGCGCTTATGGAGTGGCCCGCGAATTTGCACCCCTGCTGGTCAACACCGTGGTCGGCTTCATCGGTCCGGAATACCTCTATGATGGCAAGCAGATCACGCGGGCGGGTCTGGAAGATCATTTCTGTGGCAAACTTCTTGGCGTCCCGATGGGCTGTGACGTCTGCTACACCAACCATGCCGAAGCCGATCAGGATGACATGGACAACCTGTTAACCTTGCTCGGAGTGGCGGGATGCAACTACATCATGGGCGTTCCAGGCGCGGATGACGTCATGTTAAATTACCAATCGACCAGCTTCCACGACAGCTTGTACCTCCGTCAGGTCCTCGGTCTCAAGCCGGCGCCGGAGTTTGACCGCTGGCTTCGGAGCATGAGCATCTTCGGAAGCAGCGGAGCCCTCAATCCAGTCGGCTCAAACCATGCGCTCGTTGCGCCGCAGCTCGCTGTCCTGGCCCATTGACCATGGATCAGCCCCGTTCGTCTGACGGTGATTCCTCCGCCCCCGGTGAGCCCGTGGCCGGGCTGGTGCGGGCCCAAACCGCGGCAGATCCGTGGAACGCACTCCGGCGTTTCACTCCGGCCCGCATCGCCCTGGGGCGTGCGGGTGGCAGCGTGCCGACGAGGCATCAACTTGCGTTCCGGCTCGACCATGCACGAGCGCGCGTGGCGGTCTGGTCTCCCTTCGATGCGGAAGAGCTCGCGCAGCAGCTGAAGACGCTCGGACACGCGACCCTGCTGGTGCGGAGCCGGGCACGTGACCGGGCGGAGTTTTTGCAGCGGCCGGACCTTGGACGGTGCCTGGACGGGGAGTCGCGGAGCCTTCTGGAAAAAACGGCGCGGCGCGGCGCGGGTCATGACCTGGTCATCATTCTTTCCGACGGGTTATCCACGCTGGCAGCGGCCACCCAATCCGTTCCTTTGGTGCAGGCGCTCACGGGATTGTTGAACCGCGATAGGTGGTCGGTTGCGCCGATCGTCGTCGCCCGGCACGGGCGGGTCGCTCTCCAGGATGAGATCGGTGAGATTTTTCGGGCCAGGTTAAGCTTGATGCTTCTGGGCGAGCGGCCGGGTTTGGGTTCGGCGGACAGTTTGGGCGCGTACTTTACGTTTGATCCAAAGGTGGGGCGGCACGATGCCGATCGCAATTGCGTGTCCAACATCCGGTCCGGCGGGATCCCACCGGAAGCGGCGGCACAGAAAATTCACTACCTGCTGACCGCATCGAGAAATCTGGGAATGAGCGGGGTACGGTTGAAAGACGATTTCCTGCCGGTCTCGGTGGTGGATCAAGCAGCCCAACTGGCGGCGGGCACCTCAGCCGAACCCGGCGCTGCGAAGCCGCCCAAGCGTTTGGCGTGAGGGTCCGTCCAGCGGCAACCGTTGTGGCGGCGGCTGGTTTCTGATCAAGAATTTCGTTGCGTAACGCGTCAGGGTGAGCGGTTTTCTTTTACGTTCACCCATGAAAACCATTCGCCTTGAAGAACCCGGCCATCTGGCCCTTGTTTCCACGGAAGGCCCCGGTGCCTTGCGCCCTGACGAAACGCTGGTGCGCGTACACCGCATCGGTGTGTGCGGCACCGACATTCATGCCTTCAACGGGAAACAACCCTTTTTCAATTACCCCCGCATTCTCGGTCACGAGCTTGGGGTGGAGGTGGTGGCCACGGGCGATCCCGCGAGCAAAGTGAAACCGGGTGACCGTTGTGCGTTGGAGCCCTACCTCAACTGCGGCACCTGCATTGCCTGCCGCAGGGGTAAACCGAACTGCTGCGTTAACCTGAAGGTTCTGGGTGTCCATACGGATGGCGGGATGCGGGAACAGTTGGTGGTGCCCACGCGCAAGCTGCACCCTTCGGGAAGGCTGACCCTGGATCAGTTGGCGCTGGTCGAAACGCTCGGCATCGGGTGCCATGCAGTGGAGCGGGCCGGGTTGCAAGCAGGTGAATTCGTTCTGGTTATCGGTGCCGGACCAATCGGACTGGCGGTCATCCAGTTTGCGATGGAGGCCGGGACACAGGTCATCGTGCTCGACGTCAACGCCAAACGCCTCGCCTTCTGCCGGGAACAGCTCCATGTTCCCCAGGCCGTTAACGCCGGCTCGGAGAACCCGCTGGAAGCGCTTCAGCGGATCACGTCAGGCGACCTGCCAACGGCCGTTTTCGATGCCACGGGCAACCCGAAATCGATGGCGGGCGCTTTCGCCTACCCGGCCCATGGGGGACGTTTGACGTTTGTTGGGCTTTTCCCGGGTGACTTGACGTTCAACGACCCCGACTTTCACCGGCGCGAACTGTCCGTTTTGGCCAGCCGCAACGCGCGGCCGGAAAACTTCACGCGCATCATCGAGTTGATTGAGGCCGGCCGGATAGACACCCGTTCATGGATCACCCACCGGGCGGCGTTTGAGGATGCCGTGGCTGAATTCCCAAGTTGGACCAAGCCCGAAACGGGTGTGATCAAGGCCATGATCGAAGTGTAGGGTGAGGGCCGGCAGCGCTTGCTTC
>DASWVC010000136.1:0-6723 GCA_036401335.1 Chthoniobacterales bacterium | reverse complement strand
GACTTGCCGGCCCCATTCTCCCCGAGGATGACATGAACCTCCCCGGGGTAAATATTCAGGTCCACTCCTTCCAGGGTATGGACACCCCCAAATGTCTTGACGATGCCCCGCATCTCCACCCGGGGTCGGTCGGTCGCGGCGAAGGCTGCCATTGCCTACGTTTCCGTTGCTTCAACCCGCGTGCCTACGTGGTGCACGGCCCATGCCCGGTCGTTGCTTCCCGCCAGCGCATCGGCGTCTACGACCGGCCGGTTCACGGACGGGGTTTGGCCTCCGCCGCTTCTTTTTTGGTGATCAGGATTGACGGAATGGCGGTGAATTTCGGTTCCGCGTCCAGGGCGATTTGCTTCCCGCTTTTCACCGCGGCCACCAACTGATCCAGCCCGGTTGCGCCTACTTTCGCCGGATCCTGCGCCACCGTGGCCGTCATCCGCCCTGTCGCAACCATCTTGACTGCCTCCGGATCGCCGTCCGTGCCCACCACCATGACTTTGCCGCTCTTGCCAACGTTCTGCACCGCTTGCATCGCCCCCAGGGCCATCGTGTCGTTCGCGCAATAGAACGCGCCCAGATCACTGCTCGTTTGAAGAATGTTGGTCGCCGCGTCGAGGGCGCGCAGACGATCCCAGTCGGCCGGTTGGCTCGCCACCAGTTCAACGTTCTTCGCCGCTTTGAAGGCTTCCATCGCACCCTGCTTGCGGGCCTCGCCGGAGGCTACCCCCGCCTTCCCCTCAATGATGGCGACCTTGCCGCCTTTGTCGCCCAGCTGTGAAGTGATGAACTCCTCTCCCTTTCTGCCGACCGCCACGTTGTCGGTCGTGATGAAAGCCTCCACGTTGCCGCCCGCCTATTGCAGGTTCTTGGTGGAGAGATCAGAGGAAAAGGAAAGAGTCAGGACACCGCCACGGCCTTGCTGCGCAGGCGGCTGACCGTCTCCGGTTGGGCTACCCGGCAAGTCAGGGGCGGCAAACCACGCGCGAGCAGTTCAAGGTCGGCGAGCACCATCCGCCCGATCTCGAAGAACGCTTCCTGCATGCCGCCGGAGCGGTGGGCCGAGAGCAGTACATTTGGTAAGTCGCGGATCGGGTGATCCTTCACAAAGGGCTCCTCCGGAAAAACGTCGGTTGCGACCTTTAGATGCCCGGAAAGAGCCGCCCGCGTCAGCGCATCAAAGTCGACGACCCCGGCCCTGCTCATCAGCACAAACAGGCCTCCGGGCCGGATCAGTGCCAGTTCCCGTTCGCCCAGAAAGCCCTGGTTTTCTGAGGTCACACTGGCAAACACAAACACTGCATCAGAAGTGGACAGCACCTCATCCAGGCCGGCTGGCGTGCAGTCGTTCTGCAAAATTTCTCGGGCCGGCAGCCATGGGTCGAAGGCTTTCACCGGGCAGCGGAAAGGCCGGACCAGCGGACGAAACGCCCGCGCCAGGTCGCCGAAACCGATGAGGCCGACCCGGCAGCCCGTGAAAAGAAACGAGTCGCGGTTGCTGACTAAACCGTACTCCTCCGTGCGTTGGCGGAAGGCACGGTCGTTGCGGCTGACGCCACGCGCCAGGTCCAATCCCATTGCCAGGGCCATTTCGGCCACCGCCGTCGCGAAGGCAGGGCTCGCGACAAGCACGCGAATGCCGTGTGAAAAACAATACGCATAATCGACGTTGGGCAGGAAATTGCCTTCGACGTTAAAGATCGCCCGCAGTTTGGAAGCCCCTTGAAGCCGCGCACGCGGCAGATCAGTCTGGCCGATCAGGATGTCGGCGTCGGGCAAAGCCCTTTCGAGCATCTCGACCGGCATGGGACCGCTGTCGTAAACGGTGAGCTGCGCCGCCAGCGCCGACAACCTGCTCCGGCCCTCCGCATCAAAGATCATGTCCAGCGTGCGGGGTTGGGGGTCGACGAGGATGCTGAGCTTATCCATAGAAAGGGGGGTCGTCAGGGGCGCCGTCTCGCACCACCTAATCACAAGGAGGGCTTCTCCCGCAAGAGCGGCGCTCAGGTGGGGGTAGCGGCCCGCCGCCCTTGCGAACGCCTCCCGTCCCTTGGCCTTGCCTCCTGGGGAACTTTCCGGCGACGAAGGGAGTCGCCGCCTTACCAGGCCGCCGCTCGATCGTCGCCCTCCAAGCGGCGGTGTGTTGGCCTTTTTAAGCATTTCCATGCGTACCTCCCTCTTGCACCCAGGCGTCTGGACTATCAGCGAAAGCCTGAAACTCGGAAAAAGCATTCCCGTAGTAATGCGGTAACGATCGGCCATCAGCGACCAGCAGGTTCACTGAGGCGCATCGAACCAAAACCTAACCGGCTTCCTGAACAAGCCGACTAACTATCCCTAATTGAAACCTAACAAGATGAAAACTACCCTCAAGTTTGTGCGAAACCAATTCGCCAACATTCCGTTGCTCGTGCTCACCGGCTTGGCGCTTGCGACCGCGACGGCAACGTCGGTGAAGGCTGCCGATACCGACAATGATGACCTCCAGTTCCAACTGATCCGCTCGAAAGGTTTGACTGCTTTTCCCACCGTCGCTCCCCACGCGCAGGGTCGGGTTAAAATCGATTCGGTTGGCCCTGTCGAGATCATGACCGTCAAAGTTTGGGGGCTTCCGCCAAACACCGACTTCGACTTCTTCGTGATCCAGGTGCCTAATGCCCCGTTTGGCATGGCCTGGTACCAAGGGGATATCGAAACGAATCACGACGGGGTGGGCTTCGGCCAGTTCGTCGGCCGCTTCAACCCAGAGACCTTTATCGTCTCGCCGGCCAGTCTGCCGGCTCCGATCGAGTTCCACCACACGTTCCCGGACGTGTCGCCCGGGGTTAAGACCGGACCGGTGCACACCTACCACCTCGGCCTGTGGTTTAACGACCCGAAAGACGTGGTCAAAGCCGGCGGCCTCGGTACCGTGACGCCGTTCAACGGGGAACATGACGCCGGCGTTCAAGTCCTTAACACCGGTGAATTTCCGGATCTTGCCGGACCGCTGCTCCACGTGAAGCCCTAACGGTAACAGCGACACAAAACGCGAGACCCTTGCGTTAACGGATAACGAGCCTGGGCGGGGAAGCAGACGAAGGTCGCTCCCCGCCCTTTTGCGGCCTTAGGGGGTGTAACGTAACGGCCCACGCGCCGGGGTGCTCGCGGCAGGCGCTCAACCAGGTCCCGCACGCGAAAAAACGGGCCAGGTGGTCGGGGAGGACGACAACCTGAAAGGGTATCCCTGGAGGCTTGACGGGAGCAATGCCGATCGCCAGAATACTTCTCCATTTTAGATTAGGCAGAGAGATCCAGTTGAATCCGGAGCATGACTCCAGAACGGGTGATCCAGGGCGCTTTCGCACCACGCGCTGGAGCAGGATCCTGACTGCCGCGGAAAGCAACCTTCCAGGCAGTGAAACGGCCCTCGCCGACCTGTGCCAGGCCTACTGGTATCCCCTCTACGCTTTTGCCCGTCGTCGTGGGTATGAAGCACATGACGCTCAGGACCTCACCCAAGGATTCTTTCTTCATCTCCTGAGTCGCCGGGCGCTAAAGCACGCCCATCCACTTAAAGGCAAGTTTCGATCTTTCTTGCTCGCCTCTTTCCAGAATTTTCTTGCCGACGAAGCCGATCGGGCGCGCACCCTGAAGCGGGGTGGCAATCGCGAGTTTGTCTTCCTGGACGCGGAGGAGGCAGAGGGACGTTACCAGCTCGAATCGACCGATTGCCTGACCGCGGAGAAGATCTTCATCGCACGGTGGGCGATCACCTTGCTGACCCGGGCGGTCGAGCGACTCCACGAAGATTGCACGGCGCGTGGTGAAGCGTCCAGGTTCGAAACACTGAAGCCTTTCGTTGGCGTTGACGGAAGCAACCTTCCACCGTCCTATGGGGAGGTGGCCAAATCGCTTGGGGTCAGCGTGGGCGCGGCCAAGACGATCGTCCACCGCTTCCGCAAGCATTATTCCGTCATTCTCCGCCAGGAAATCGGTCGCACGGTCACGGACCCGGCGGACATCGAAGATGAGGTCCACGTCCTGTGCGAGGCGTTGATCGCTGCCGAAGGCCGCGTATGAGCGGTCGCTGTGCCCATGTCACGGGTTGATCGACGGGCCCAGGCCGCGGCGCCGGACGAGGTTGAAATGAGCGCGGCATGCCCAAACTGCGGCCTGAAGATGCACCCATCCCAGCCCGCAGAGCGGTGTCCGGTTTGCCAGCTTCGCGCGGCGCTCGAGGTAGAGTTAGGATCCACCGCCGGCGACCCTGGCCCCGGATCAACCACCGTGGTTGCGGACCACGCGACGGTCGCCCCGACTCTGACCAGATTTGATCATTACGAACTCTTGACCCGCAACGACGGCACCCCCGTGGAGCTGGGCCGTGGTGCCATGGGTGTAACCTACAAGGCGTTCGACACCAATCTGCGTTATCCAGTGGCGTTGAAGGTCATCAACGCGCGTTACCTCCACGATGAATCGGCGCGTGCCCGGTTCGTGCGCGAGGCGCGCGCCGCAGCTCGCCTTCGTCATCCCAACGTGGCGTCGGTCTTTCACCTTGGCACCAAGGAGGGCGACTACTTTTACGCCATGGAGTTCGTCGAAGGTGAAAGCCTTGAGGAACGGATCCACCGCAGCGGACCGATGGATTTGGGGTTAAGTCTCGAGGTCGTTGATCAGGTTGCGGCTGCACTGGGGGCTGCCCACAAAGAACAAATTGTTCATCGGGATATCAAACCGGCCAACTTGATGCTCCGCCGTGGCGAAAATGGGGCCGTGAGCGTCAAGGTTATCGACTTCGGTTTGGCCAAGGCGGCGTCCGGCTCCCCCTCGGATCCAGCCCTCTCCACCCCAGGCACCTTCGCAGGGACTGCACTTTTTGCCAGTCCGGAGCAATGTTCGGGAGGCGAGGTGGACATTCGTTCGGACATGTACTCGCTGGGCATAACCTTGTGGGAGATGGTCACGGCCAAGGTGCCCTTCGACGGTGTTGCCATGCACGTGATGAGCCAGCATTTGCATGCTCCACTCCCGCTGGATCAATTGGAACACGTTCCCCCACCGGTCGCCGTCTTGCTTCAATTCATGTTGGAGAAGGACCCGGCCCGGCGCCCGCAAACGCCTTCCGAACTCCAGTCGGCGCTTCGTGCCCTGCGAAAAGCGCTGCAATCATACCGTCCGGAGTTGACTCCTGCCTTTCCTGAAAATCTCCAACCTCGGCGGGGCTGGTTGCCGAGCGCGCAGCGGGGTTGGGCTGCCACGGGTGCGGCCATTGCCGCCCTCGCGTGTGCTCTTGCCCTCGGCTGGCTTTTCTCCGGGCCGAAGGCCCGCCCGCAGCTTGCGGCTGCCAAGTCGATCGCCGTGTTGCCGTTCGACAACCTTAGCGACAGTAAAGAAAACGGATATTTTGCCGATGGACTGACGTTCGAAGTTATCTATCAACTGTCGAAGGTGGCCGATCTGCGGGTCACGGCCCGCAGTTCCATCCTGCGGTACAAAGACGTGCCAAGCGCCCGGCGCGGGACTCTGGACGAGATCGGCGCATCATTAGGGGTGGAGGCAATCTTGGAGAGCAGCGTGCAACGCGTCGGAACGCGCATCAAAATTCTGACCATGCTCTACGCCGTCTCTGGCCACCGGAAGCTCTGGGGTTCTTTGTATGACCGTGAGTTAAAGGATGTTTTTGCCATCCAAAGCGACCTTGCGGAGCAGATCGCCGTTGCGCTCCGAGCAAAACTCTCTGCGGACCAACGCGCCCGCATCCAACGCCGGCCGACGGAAAATTTCAACGCCTACGACGTTTATCTGGAGGGGCGCGCGTTGGGGCAATCCCACCGCCAGGAAGACACCGACAAAGCGATTGAGCTGTTCAAGCGGGCATTGGGGGAGGATCCAACCTTTGTGCTCGCCTACGTCGGGTTGGCCGACGCCTACATTGACCGCGCCAAACGTTCGCCAGGCGAGGGTTTTTGGCTGGATTCTGCCATCGACCTCTGCCAGCAGGCGGTTGCGCTTGACCCGAAACAGTTGCGTGCGTACACCGCGCTCGCCAGTGCTTTCAACCTGAAGGGCTGGTTTGACCGAATGGAGATGCCGGTCCGGACCGCCCTTGCGCTGGCGCCGAACGATTGGGACGCGAATCGCATGGCCGCGGCTGAGTTCACCGAACTCCGACGTGAAGAACAGATGTACGCTTCCATCCGGAAGTGCTTCGTCACCAACCCCTATGACTCGTGGGCGCCGTATGAGCTTGCGCTGATTTGCTGGACGGTCGGCAACGACGGTTTGGCAGAGCGATGGATGCAGCGCGCGATTGATCTCGAGTCCAATTCCGCGAGACGTCGCTTAATGGAATGCGAGCGGCTCGTGTACCGTGGCGACTATGCTGCGGCCCTGCTTGGCTTAAAAGCTGTGCCCCCCGACCTGAAGACGCAGTACACGGTCACCGCGGATTTGGTGCTGTTCTGTTCGATGCAAGTCGCGGATTGGCCGACGGTAGCCCGAATGGCGGAGGCCAAGCTCAAGACCGACGGCGAGGATCCAACGGCGTTGCTGCGTCTCGCGCTCGCGTTCAGGGCGTCTGGCCAGGCGGACGAGGCACGGCAGTCCGCAGAGCGGGCCGTGGCATTGGCGCAACAGAGATTAGCCGCATTGAAATCGCCTCGCTGGATGCGGTTTGATTTGGCCGTAGGATTCAGGCTCCTCGATCGTAAGGATGAAGCTTATGAGCGCCTGCACGACCTGTTTGCT
>DASWVC010000135.1:0-9939 GCA_036401335.1 Chthoniobacterales bacterium | reverse complement strand
GGCATTGGATCCCCCGCATCCGCGTGGGCCAGTGGGGTCAACAACTCCCCGCAATCGAAGGTGGGTTGTCCCTCCGCCCAAGCGCTCCGGGCCAACGTGGGCGACCACGGAACGTCGTTAGGCGGGGACCACGGCAAAGGTGCCGGTGGGCTCCAGGCTTTCCCGCGACGCACAAAAGCGGTAGCCGGTGGTCCTTAAAACCCCGTTGCCTTCCGGGCGGTGCAACAGGGTCCGTTCGGCCAAGTCCGCTTCCAGCCAGTCGGTGAGGGCGAAGGGATGGCCGTCCCACATCGGCAACGCGTTCCACCGCACCAGCGGGGCGCCCACCGTGGGGTGTTTCACGCTCGGGTCAGGGTGGCAAGCCGCGGCCACCGTGGGGCCGTTTGCAGCCGGGGCAGGCCCAAACGAAGGCGGAAAGAAGGCGCGGGGTGAGGCTCATCAGGGCGGCCAGGGTCAGTGTCTTTCTCCGGTAGTAAAACCTGAATCGTCCCACCAAGGCAAGCCCGCGAAGAGCGGGGCGAGAAACGCTTGCAACCGAAGGCGGCGGGTTTTTAAGCTCGCAAGGGCGTTCTGCTCGCACGCGTTCAGGCGGAATCCGGAACGTCCACCGCGGAGGTAGGCGCTTGGCCACCCGAGTAGCATTCGACCCGTTCCGGCCCGTTATGGCGGGGTGAGTTGATGCGGGGACTCACCTCCCAGGCCGTCCTGAGTTCCGCGTCCAAGGGCCCGAGCATGGCCTTAAGGTCACCGTCCGTTGCTTCGCCCAACCAAGCCGAGCGGCAAACTTCGGGTGGGGAGGAGTTAACGCGGCTCGCACGCCAGTTCCGCAGGCTCTGAGATTCCACCTCAACCAGGCGGGATGCATGGGTCCATCGGGAGGGTAGAAGGGGCAGGCGGTGTGATGAAAACGGGCGTTTGCGGACGTTATTTATTTGCTTCGCATCGGTTCGATAAGTTGACGCGACTGTGCAAAAGGTTCTCGATTGAACACGAACACCGAACCAATAACCGATCCCGAACGCTGGGTTGATGAACACGGTGACTGCCTTTATCGCTTTGCGTTGGAGCAGGTGCGCAATTCGACAGTGGCGCAGGACCTGGTGCAAGACACCTTCCTCGCCGCGCTGCGAAGCCGGGAGAAATTCGCCGGTCGCTCATCGGAACGAAGCTGGCTGTGCGGGATTTTGAAGAACAAGATCGGCGATCATTATCGAAAACTCGGTCGTGAAACGTCCTTTACGGATCTCGAGTTCTTATCCGGTGAACTTGCCGAAAATTTCATCGATGGCGTATGGATTCATGCCGATGCGCCGACAAAGTGGAAACCCGACGCCGAGGTCGTCGCTTACCGCGCGGAGTTTTGGGTGGTCCTGCACGACTGTCTCGCAAAGCTGCCGGACCGAATCGCCCATGTCTTTATGTTGCGTGAAGTGGAACAGATAGCGACCAAGGAGGTTTGCAAGTCCCTCTCCATCAGCGAAAATAATGCGTGGGTGATGCTCCACCGAGCGCGAATGGCGTTGCGCGAGTGCCTTGAGCAGAATTGGTTCAAAAAAGGAGCAAATCATGCCGGCGATCAATCGTAACCCGCGCCGTCCGGATGACGATTCGCTTTTTCAATCTCGTGGTTGGCTTTCGAAGTCGATCGGGTACCTTTTGCGCAATTTGACCCCGAGATGCTTCGAGATGAGGCGACTTATTTCCGAGGAAATGGATCACCCGTTACCCCCGTTCACCCGGCTGAAGATGCGCGCGCATTACCTCTTCTGCTGTTACTGTAAATACTATAAAATAAATCTCCATTACATTCGGTTCGCGCTGCGGCACGTTCACGAGCACCTGAACGAAACGTCCGGCACCGGCTTGGCGCCTGAATCAAAGCAGCGCATGAAACAAGCGCTTCGCAACGCGTTTGGCGTGACTTAGCTCGACTTGCAAAGGGTACGCGGGATTGGGTTGCGGGCGTGACCTCAAGGACCAAGCCCTTGCCGCGGCGTTTGAAAGCGATCGGCGACAAACCTAAAGAACCTCAAGGCCGGACGGGCCCTTTTGGAGAGTCAAAGCGCCGAGATCCTGGACGAAGTAGAAAATTTGGGCGAGAGGGATTCTACGGCTTGGCCCCCTTTGGAAATTACTTCAAACGGATCGAGATGAAGAGCGTGTAAGGTTTCGTGGTGTCTTCCGACGAATAGACACCATGAGCAGCGGCGATCGTTTTGACTTCATCACCATCAGCTCCGGGTCAGGTGGAGGCAGGCCGGTGTCTACGCTCGTTCCCAGCGGCAAACGCATCCTTCTGATCAAACCTGGGCCGTACGTCCCAGGTGAGAAAGACAACGGGAAGTCGCGCGCCGTCAACGCCGAAAGCAGATCCCTTACTCGGGAAGACCGGTGTCCCCCGGGAGGCTCAGGGTTGCATTCAAACACCAACGATCCTATCGGGGGCCGTACCAGGTTTTCCGGGTCGGCGCTCATTCGCGTGCACCAACAAAACTTGGGTGAAGCCAGCCACTTCGGCGGCACGTCGTTTTAATGGTTGCCGCAAGCCATCTATCGATCCTTTCCTTAATGCTGTTCGGTTTGTGGCTCTCGCACCGTTACCTGGCGGGCAGGTTCGTGCGCTCCAGTATCCATCGTCCAACGCAGTTAGCGGCCAAAGGCCAATACGAGGCACCGCCTCGTGGTTGGACGGTCATGTATTTGATTGTTCAGCTAACGGTTTCCCGCCTGATGTTTCTCACGGTGATCATTGGATTTTACTTTATCCTGATTCATGATTTCGGCCTTCGATCGACTCTTTCACCATGGTTCAGCAGACCAGGCTGGGAATGGAAACTGCCGACAGCTCTGGCCATAGGCAGTTTGATCAATCTGATGACGACGGTCGGGCGGATTTGCAGCCGAAGGCTGCGAGCGGCTGCCACGAAAGATCTCGATCATTCCCATGCAATTCTGATTCTGACGGGCGCAGAAGCTCTGGAAGCCCTTTTGCCGCTGACGTTCGCTTTCTTTGTCATCCCGATGCTCGGACTGCCAAGTCAGGTCGAAGAATTTTTTGGACGCGTTACGCTGGTTCTTGTCATCCTTACCCTGGGGATCGACACGCTGAAAACGCTTGAACTGGTCGAAGCTAAAATCATTCAGCGCGCAAAGTTAAAGTACGGCGATGAGGACCGCCAAACTTGCGCGGCGGAAACGCAGTATTCGGTCATGCATCGGATGTTAAACGTGTTCGTGGTTTTGGCGACCCTGGGCGCGGCTCTAATGGTTTTTGATCCCGTCCGAGCATTTGGCACCAGCCTCCTAACTTCCGCCGGAATCGTCGGATTGGTAGCGGGGGTCGCGGCCCAGCGAACCCTGCAAAACGTCTTTGCCGGTCTGCAACTGGCAATCAGCCAGCCCATTGCGCTCGGCGACGTGATCGAGGTTGAAAATGTGGTTGGAACCATTGAGGAAATCACTTTCAGCTTCGTTTCTATCAGGTTACGGGATCTTCGCCGTTTGATCCTACCGGTCACCTATTTTCTTGAAAAGCCGTTTACCAATTGGACTCGAACTTCCGCCGAATCACTCACGTCTTTCTTGTTGGTTTTACCTTTGGATGTTTCGCTCCCGTTGATTCGCACGCAAGTCGACGCCATCCTGCACACCAGTCCACTATGGAACGGCGGCAAATGGGAAGTTATGGTCAGCGAACTGGGTGAATCGTCAATGGATGTTCGCATCACCTTGGGAGCCGCAAATCCTGAAATTGCTTTCCAGCTCAAGTCGCAGGTCCAAGAGCGTCTGTTGGGTCACCTTAATCAACTCTATAGAGGCACCCTTAGGGGTGTGGTGGCCGATCCAAAACCTGCCATGCATGAAGTTGTCAAAAGTAACAAATAAACCGATTTTGGAACCAGCGGCGCCGCCTTAATACCACTGCGTTCAGTCATTCGTGACGCAACAGCGTTATTATGCGTTATCACCAGTGGCGTATGAATCGCACGTTTACGCTTTGGCTCGGGCCTTGTGCTCGAGCGGCTGGCTGTGTACGCCGAACGGTTTTGTCCCGGGTTCAGCCACTCCCGCCAAGCCTTTTAAGGCGGGGTCCGGCTCCGCGGGCTGATTCTGGGTGGGGAGCGTAAATCCATTGTTAATGAAGTGATACCAGGAACCTGCGTCAAAACCGATGCGTCGAGGCCATCGCTTGAACGGCTGCAACCTGCACGATCGGGTGTGTCGGCGGCCCTTTATTTTATTGCACGCCGCGGTGCCGGCTTATTTTTTCGCCGCCGCACCATGGGGTACGACGTCGGCTTGCTCGGCACTCGTGTAGGGCGGACCAAAATAGGGAAAATTGCTGCGCACACGCCCCTTGTCGGGGGCAACGCCGTCTCCCAGCGCGGTGTTCGTAGCCAAGGTCAACATGACATCCATTACGTCATCGGTCAGGGATCGCCCGTTGAAACCGCTGAAGTCAAAGGCGGCCACCGTGTCGAGTTCGTACGGCAGGGTGATGGGGCAAAGGCGGCCAAGCAAACGTTGCGCGTAGTTCGTGGGATCGGCCGCGGAGCCCGCCAGCCTGGTAAGCTGCTCCACAAACCCTCCGATGGGCCCGGAAAGGCGCGAGAGGTCATCGCTCGGGCTCGAACGGTTGTAGTCTTCCCTGATGTTCATATCCGCGATGAACATGTTCGTGATGAGCGGCAACCCCCAGCGGGACACCTGGATTTCAGGGGCGTGGCCAACCAGGGACACGGTCGCCCAGCCCTGCACCTTCCCTTGACCGATCAGATCGGTTGGCACTTCGAGGACAATGGCGGTGACGTTTCGTTTGGCGAAATAATTTTTTGAGTTCTGAAAGGCCGTGGGATCAAACCGTTCTTCCTTGAAGGCGGTCCGAAACACCCCGAGGGCGGCTGCATCTCCCGCGAACATCTCCGGCGCCAACCCGGCGAAAGCCGACACGGCGGCCGTCGGCGTGACCGTTTCACCGGTCCGGCCCGAGGCGATGAGATCACCGTCCCCGCCGCGTAGCGCGGACGACCCCGTAGCCCGGCGCACCTCAAAGCCTTGGACGTGCCTGTGTTCAAAGCCATCTGCATGGGCAACGGGACCGAATCGAACCTTGAACGTCACGTCCTCGCGGGCATCGCCATCCAGATCGAAGCGGAAAGCGTAGAGGCCTTCGTCGCGGAACGTATCCGGCGACGATAGGCCCGCGTCGGGATTCACCGTGAGCGCCATCACGGTCGTTCCTGGACGACTGCGGAACAGGTAGTAGTCGCAAAGATTGATCCGGGGGTCTTCCCGGGCGGTAGGGGTATCAAAGTGATGGGACATGTTTTAGTTAGTGTCAGCGCGAGCACAAACCTTACACTCGCCGATTACTTCATTGATTTTCGCGAACTGCTTGGTGCGAACGTTCTGGCCCAAAACGGCGCTGGTCACGTGGCAAGTTGCCGACGCTTTAGCTGCAGAAGGCCCATGCGGGCAAAGGTGTGGCGCGGAGCGGCTTTATGCCGGATCGCGACCTTGACCGATGAGGCCGAGAGCGCTGCCCCTTCACGTTCGATGGCAGCAACCGTTCGACCGGAACAAACGCTCCCCGGCCCAGCCGGGGGGCAGGTGATCCGGGCGAATGGTCTCTGCTTCCAACGCCCAACCCCGACGACGGAACGCGGGCTTGCATCTGCCGTTTACCCAGAAATCCGAAGGCCTTCGGCCTCAATGACGTCGACGATGCGACCGTGCTTTCCGTGACAATCTAACGCGGTCTGTGCGCTGCGAGGCTTGGGTTAGCGATCCGTTCGCCTTCGGGCCGCGCTGCCTTCCTACCCGCCCTCACTTTCCACCAGAAACGAAGCGGCACGCCTCCTTGGCGAGCTTGGTCCACAAAGCATACGCTCCGTCGAGCGCGACCCATTCCTTCATCAATCTTCCGTGTCCCGGGTCGAAGTACACGCCCTGGCCGGAGGCGACCAGCCCGTCCACTCGCTCGCGAGGCAATTTCACGACGAACTTCCCTTTGGACGAGAGCAAAGCGAAAAGTTTTCCGCGCACCTTGAGGGCGGTAGAGCCGAAGCCTTTCCCCCCACCGTACACCACCTCACCGTCACTCGCGAAGGCGTCACTGACGAGGGAGAATTCCCGCTCCGCCTGGGCGCGCCGGGGATCGGGCACTGCGGCCGAACTCCCTCGGCTTTCTCCCGTCTTGGGCCGCGTCATGACCTAAGGTAGCGGAGCCCGAACGTTCTGCAAAGGAGAAGAGCAGCCGCGGCTTAAGCGGGCATGCGCGCCGGCTTGATCGGCTGGCCCTCGACAAGGCTGAAGGGAGGCATGCTGTCGACACCGGTAACTTAAGACCTTTCCTCGATGCGGATCATGACGCTTTGGCGGGAACCGCTAGCAGGAGAAAAATGAGCCCTTCCGGCATGGTGGGGTGAGTGATGATCGCGTCCCGGAGCGCCGTGTACGGTAATCCGGCAAGCATCGTCAACTGCACGGTTGTCATGACTTCTCCGGCACTGGCGCCAAACATGGTGAAGCCCAGGATCCGGTCGCTTTCTGTGTCGATAAGCACTTTCATGAATCCGCGGGTTTCGGAAATCGTCATCGCGCGAAAGACGGAGGCCATGGGCACCTTGGCAAGGCGGTAGGGAATGCCGTGCTGTTTCGCCTCCGTTTCGCTAAGTCCGATTCGGGCGAGCTCAGGGTCCGTGAACATGCAGAACGGAACCTGGCGTCCGGTCGTCACGCGATTACCGCCGGCAAGGTTGTCACTCACGACCGCGAAATCATCGGCTGAGATATGGGTGAAGTGGGGGCTTCCAGCGCAATCTCCGATGGCCCACACGCCCTCGGCGCTGGTCTGTAAACGCTCGTTCACCTTTACATGACCACGGTCGGTCGTCTCCACTCCCGCCTTTTCGAGGCCGATGCTGCTCGTATTCGGCGTACGCCCACCGGCGAGCAGCAGGTGCGTTCCTTCCAGGAAAAGGTCACCTCCGTCGCGCGTGCCGAGGAGCCTGAGCGACTCGCCTGATTTGCCTTTGACGAGGGTGACTTTCGCGTTTGTCACGATGCTGATGCCTTCGTCCCGGCACATCTCGTCCAGTCCTTGCGAGATATCCTCGTCTTCGTGGTAAGCGAGGCGGCCATTGCGGTCGATCACCGTCACCTCAGCACCGAAACGGCGGAAGGCCTGCGCAAGTTCCAGCCCGACGTACCCAGCGCCCAGAACCAGGAGGTGTTTCGGGATGTGATCGAGTTCCAGCGCCTCAATGTGAGTGAGCGGTTTAGCCTCGGCCAATCCCGGAATCGGCTCAAGCTTGGCGCGCGTGCCCGTATTGATGACAACATTTGTGCCACGGAAGGTGCGGGTCCCGCCGTCGGCCAGCTCGACTTCGACGGTCTTAGGGCCAACGAAGCGTCCTGTGCCCATCACCAGTTCCGCGCCGCTTTTCTTGTACTGGTCGAGGTGAATGTCAACCAGGTTCCTCACCATCTCGCGCTTGCGCTCGCGCACGACCTCCATGTTGATATGAACGTTTGCTTTGCTGATTCCAAACTCGTCGCTGCGATAAAAGTACGAAGCAACTTTGGCGCTGTGAATGATGTTCTTGCTGGGCAGGCAAGCGATGTTCGGGCACGAGCCGCCCACATATTTGCGCTCGACCACAACCACGCGTAGTCCCTTTTGTGCGGAGTTCCAGGCAATAAGTTTACCACCGGCACCGCTGCCGAGGACGACAAGATCATATTCTTCGAGGTTGGTGTTGAATGTATGCATATTGAGATGAGGGAATGAGGGTTGATTCCAGGATTGAAAAATTTGCGATGGGAGAAGTGGTCCTGATTCAGCCCGTAGCGGGAGGGTGGACACCACCCCGGGCCAGTCGTCCCAAAAAGGATTGAACTTGCCTGCGCACCGCGCTTCCTGTCATCCATTTAGCGTGGGGCGATACAAGGAATGGCATATGGTCTGCGATCTCTTCGGGCTGCCCGTACCGGCTGATTCCGGCTTGGGCAGGGAAACTATTCATAGCCTCTTCGAAGGTCATGTCGTGGGCGGGAGCGTATTTCTCCATGTAGGTCCTGCGACGGTTTGTTAGGACCGGGCCTGGAAGCACGCTGTTGACCTGTACGCCATCCCCGATGCCTCGCTCGGCGAACGCACGAGCCATGGCGACTATTGCGGCGTTGATCGTTGCCACCGCCGCATAAGCTGATTTGGGAGCCTCGGCAAAGGCTAGCGGTTCAGCCCCACGTGATTTCACCTCTGCGGCAACTTTCTTGAGTGCTTCCACGTTGCGCGCAGCCAGCACGAGCCCAGAGAAATCCTTTGCAAGCCGCAAGGCGGTGGCACGCCCAATTCCCTGACTTGCACCGGTGACGACAGCAACTGATTCTGGCATTTTCGATTGTCCCTTCGTTTGGTTACTAACCTTTGTGAGTGATGGGCTATGATTGCGTACCGTGAAACGTCCGGCCCTTTTAACCGCTAACACGTCAGCGTTTCGCGAGCAGCCTCACGTATCACGTCGACGACCAGCTCAGGCGCCGTGAGAAGCGGAGTGTGATCGACCGGGTGAATTCGGACTTTCGCGGCCATCCGCTCTGCCATAAAGTGCTGCGTTTTTGGGTTTATCATGCGATCCTCTTCTGCAATCAGGAACCAGGAGGGTTTGGATCTCCACGCGGGTTTAGGTGCCGGCTCCTGGAGGCAACGGACCGCGATCGGCCGTTGGACGGAGGCGGCAATTGCCTTCACATCGTCCGGCGCATTTTGAGCGAAGGCGTTCTCGAAGCCTGCTTGCGGCATCCAGATGAAACCGTGAGCGTCGGGCTGCAGATGAGGAGCCTGCGGGTGAGGTTCTTCGCGGTAGAATACCTGAGCGACTGTCTCACCCTCGTCGGGAGCAAGGGCAGCAATGTACACCAGCGATCTCAATTTCTGGTCTGTGGTCGCCGCGATCACGGCACCGGCGTACGCGTGCCCCGCGAGCAGAACCGGGCCGTCGGTTCTCCCCAGAACGCGGCTGAGGGCAGCGGCGTCGTCGGAGAGGGACGTAAGGGGAATCGGCGCACAGATCACTTTGAGACCCTGGTTAAGCAGGGGAAGAATGACCCGGTTCCAGCTGCTGCCATCAGCCCATGCGCCATGAACAAGAACCACCGCGGCGTTCTTAGAAAACAAATCCATATTGATTACCTTTCTGTCGCGAAACCGTGAAGGAGCACGATAGTGAGACCATTCTTATGGCCGGCGTGCGGTAAAACAGCTGCTTTCCGTGGACGCCAGCGTGATCGCAGGCAGTCATGGCAGGTTGCTTTCAGTTTCGTGCGTAGGATTGCAAACCAAATCGGGCGGGACTGGAGAACCTCAGATGCGAACAACCATTTTGCCGTTGGCCTGGTTTGCTTCCATCGCTTGGTGCGCTTCTTGAATTTCATCAAATTGAAAAACTCGAGCCGGTTTTGCTTTGTAGATTCCAGCGGCAGCCTTATCTACGATGGTTTGCAGAGGAACGTCGAAGACCGGAAAGTCCGGTGTGCCAAATGCAAAACTGCCAAAAAACGTGAAATAAACCCCGCTTGGCATCTGAAGCAGAGGATTAAAGTCCTTCACGGGATCAAGGCCGCCCAGCCATCCTGCAAGGCACATCCGTCCACCCCTCCGGAGCAGCCGAAGAGAATCCATGAAGGTGGTGTTGCCGACAAGATCGAGAACGGCGTCGATAGGTTTCCTTTCGGCGATTCGCTCTGAGAGGTCCGGACCTTCAATCTCCACGCGCTCGGCCCCAAGTTCTTTCAATGCCTCAAATCGGGCCTTCTTGCGAGTGGTGGCAATGATGTAAGCGCCGGCGTCCGCTGCGATATTAAGTGCGGCGCGACCCAACGCGGAGGTTGCGCCCCGGACCACGAGAGTTTGGCCCTTGGCAATTTCCAAGTTAC
>DASWVC010000134.1:0-38807 GCA_036401335.1 Chthoniobacterales bacterium | reverse complement strand
AGCTGCGCGCCTTTTTCGAGCGGCACACCGCCCGCATCGCGCTGTTTCCGCGCCCGTTCAAAAAAAGCAGCCCCGACGGTCTCAGGACCGGCGGCCAACACTTCTTCGAGAAGGCGGGTGTTCAAAGCACCGGGCGCGATCGCGTTGACGTCGACGTGCGCATCCCGCAGTTCTTCCGCGAGTGTCTCGGTCAGGCGCACCACCGCGGCTTTGGAAGCGGCGTAGGCGCTGAAGCGCGGCAAAGGCGCGGTCGCACCGCCGCCGGATAGATTGATGATCTTCCCATAATTCAGTTTCCGGAAATGCTGGATGGCATGGCGCGCCGGGATGAACGTGCCCAGGAGGTTGATTTCCAGCGCCCGCACCCATTCCGACAGGGAGACATCTTCGCTGGCACCTTTCGGCCCATAAACCCCGGCGTTGTTGACCAGGATCTGCAGGGTGCCGAGTTCGTAGAGCACCTCCGCAAAGAACGCCGCCACTTGCGATTCATCGGACACGTCAACCGCCCGGGCCAACACGCGTTGAGGAGCCCGGGCCGCTGATCGAAGCTCATCGGTCACCTCCGCCAGCAAAGCTTCGTCCCGGGCACAAAGGCACACCGTTGCGCCTTGCCGGACAAATTCCGCGGCAATGGCCCGGCCGAGCCCCTGACTCGCGCCGGTGATGATAGCTGCCCTGCCGTTAAGCCTCATGAGGATTGGACTGGCCCACGCGGCGGTAATCGACTCCAGGCAACAAGCTGACCTGATTCATGAGAAATCCGTTCGCGTCAAGGACAAGGCCACCTCGCATGGCGGCAATGACCTCGGGCCAGGGCGCCTCCCGCACCTCCGGCCATTCCGTGGCAGCCACCACCGCGTCCGCACCTTGAGCCGTAGCGAGAACGGTAGGTTCCAAAGTTACCCGGCGCAAATCTTCGGGCAGCGAGGTCACCTGAGGGTCATAGGCCGAGACAACTGCATCCGCGGCCAGCAAAGCCCGGCAGAGCTCGACCGCGAGGCTCCGGCGCAACGTGCTCGTCCCGGCCTTGTACGTGAGCCCGAGTACCGCAACCTTTTTTCCACGCAGGTCCGGGTAACGCGCCTTGAGCTTCTGCAGCGCCCATTTCTTGTGCTCGTCGTTGCTTGCCTTGATGGCCGGAATGAGTTCCAGCCGCTCCGAGTTTTGCTCGCCCAGTTCCCGGAGCGCAACCACATCCCGCGCCAGGGTTCCGCCCGCAAATGGACCGCCCGGAGCCAGGTAAGCTTTCGGTCCGATCCGGCTCTCGGATTTCAAGCCCCGCTCCACCTCCTTTGCATCGGCTCCCGCAAGTTCGCAAAGGCGGGCCACTTCATTCATAAACGTGACCGACAGGGCCAAAAACGCATTGATCGCATGCTTGGTCATTTCCGCCGATTCGGTCCGCATATTAATGATCTGCCCGGAAAAATTCCGCAGCAGCGGGTACAAGGCATTGGCATCCTCAGTCGACCTTACCCCAAGCACGATGCGGTCGGCGGCCGAGAAATTCTGGATGGCGTTGCCCAGCCGCAGGTTCTCGGGCGTGTAAGCAAAGCGAACCTGCGGGTGCCTGCGTTCCAATCGACGGCACGTGCCGACCGGAACCTGCGAGGAGATCAGGACCATCGCACCGGGAGGCAGATGAGGCACGCAGGCGCCAATCCCGTCCAGTACCGGGCTAAGATCGGCGTGATCGTCCTCATCGACCGGCGTGTCGTAACACACCCACAGAATGTCTGCGGCCCTGCAAGCGATTGCCGGGTCCGTGGCGAAACATAAGGAACCTTTCCGCTCGCCTTCTTGGATGAGCTCAGGCAGGCCGGGCTCGTGAAGCGGTGGTTGTCCCATTGCAAGCTGCTCGATCAGACCGGCATCGAAATCGAGTCCGATGACTTCGGCGTGCCGGGCCACGCACGCAGCCGTTACGCAACCGAGGTGCCACAGGCCGAGAACCGTTACCTTCATGTGCCTTGCCGGGATTCCTCTTCCCTTCGCACCAGCCAGTCCACCGTCTTTTCTACGGCCTGCCGGATGGAAGCGGACGCGCGCCAGCCGGTCGCCTGAATTTTTCTGGTCTCCAAAAAGATAAACGGGTTGTCTCCCACCCACCCGCGTTCCCCGCCGGTAAACTCCAGTTCCGGCTTCACACCCAGCCGGGCGCAGATCCAGCCGATTGAATCGAGGACCGTGCAATACTCGTCGGTGCCTAAATTAAAAACCACGCTTCGATGCTTTGCCCGGGCCGCGACACCTTCGTCGATGACCTGCAGCATGGCGGAGATGCAGTCCTGGACGTAAAGGTAGCTTTTCCGTTGCTTCCCATCGCCCAGCACCCGCAGCCGTGTCGGGTTGCGTTGAAGTTGTTGAAAAAAGTCGAAGACATGGCCGTGCGTGTACCGCTCACCCAGGATGGAAACGAAGCGGAAGATGTACCCTTGGAGCCCAAAACCTTCACAGTAAGCCTGGATCAATCCTTCGCCGGCAACCTTCGAGGCAGCGTAGAGCGACGTCTGGATTGGGAACGGTCCGTCTTCCGGCGTGGGAATCACGGACGCCTCGCCGTACACCGAACCCGTCGAAGAGAACGCCATGCCTTTGATCCCGTTGGCGCGCATCGCCTCAAGCACGTTGAAGGTGGCGATCGTGTTCTGCTGAAGGTCCTTCCCTGGGTGCTCCAGGCCGAAACGGACGTCGGCATTTGCGGCAAGGTGAAACACAAAATCGCAGCCGGCCATGGCCTCAGCCAACGGGCCCGGGTCGAGGTTGTCGCCACGCACCAGCCGAAACCGTCCTGTCTGGCGAGCTCCGGCCAGGAAGCCCTCATGTCCGGTCGACAAATTGTCCCAGCCAACGACCGACAAGCCCTCTTTCACGAGTCGGTCTACCAGGTTGCTGGCTATAAACCCGGCCGCGCCGGTGACAAAGACGGTTTGCATGCGGTTCCCAGATCAGGCGCATTATCCATCTAAAAAGGTGCGTGGCAACCGGTGATGGGCTTACCTCGGCAGGTTATGGTCGACCAATCCAGGCGCACCGACCGAGAAAATCTGCACCGTTCCCGGGGAGCAGAAATGACTTGATCTCTTGTTGAACGATCTCAGTATAACCGGAGTCTCGCCCCATTATTTTTGTCCGACAACCGCCTCAGGGATGGAGAAAATCACCGGTCAAACCTACCCGTGCGCTGATGGATCTAAGTAGTTTCCCATGGCCGAAAGTGTCCGGCCACGAGTCCCGTCCGGTTTGGGACGGCACACATTTTCTTGTGGGGGAAAGGCAGACGGATGTTCTTTGCACCAGCCTGGCCGAAAGTGCGTGGAGTAAGGAATTGACGGCGTTGCACGAGGCGGAAGCGAGTTCCGCGCACCCGATCGACGTCGCTTCGCGAGTGGCGGCGCTTGAATCGATGGAAGCGTTGCAGGACCGGCCAAACCCGATCATTCTTGATGTCGGTTGTTCATCAGGTTTTCTGGTTCAGGCACTTCGAGATAAATTCCGCACTGCCTCCGTCATGGGGGCGGACTACCTGCCGGAACTGGTTCGAACGGCCGCGCAACGGATCGGCAACGTGCCCTTTATCCAGTTTGACCTCCGGGAATGCCCGCTGCCGGACCAATGCGTGGACGGGGTGACCGCGCTGAACGTGCTTGAACACATTGATGACGACCGGAAAGCGGTCCATGAGATTTATCGCATCCTCAAACCGGGCGGTCTTGCTCACCTTGAGGTCCCAGCCAGCCCCACCACCTTCGACCTTTACGACGAGGTGCTCATGCATTTTCGGAGGTACCGGTTGCGGGGTATCATCAGTCTTGCCAGGGATGCGGGATTTGCGGTTGAGAAAGCGACGCACCTGGGCTGCTTTGTCTACCCCGCCTTTTACGCAGTGAAGTTCCGGAACCGGCTCCGCGCCCGTCATTTTTCTCCGGAAGCGAAGCGGGCAAAGGTGGTTTCGCTCATCCGGCAGACGGTGCGATCCACCTACCTGCGGCCCCTGTTCAAGCTCGAACACCGGATCGGGCGCAGGTGGAACTACCCTTTTGGAGTCCGCGCCGTGCTCCGATTGAAGCGCCCGGAGTAAGTAAGTGCCACGAATGGAAGAACCGAAAGGTGCCACGGATGGTTCAAGAGGTGCGCCTGACCCGGGGGGCCGGTAGGGCGGCGAGTCCCTTCGCCGCCGGGGAGCGACCGCTCTTCCGTCCGGCCCTTCCCTGGATGCAGGCCTTCTCGGAAAGGATTTCGGACAACCTCTTGCAGAGTGCGTTTGGACCCCGCAACTTCGCCTCCCGTGGATGTGTGTGGGTCGGTTCTCCCCACCGACCGGCAAGGAAAGCCGGCGGGTAAGGGCAATTCCCCCGGCCAAGCGGGTGCGACAGGGCGGTGTTGCCACCCCGATGCCCCGGCGGCGATGGGACTCGCCGCCCTACCGGGCAGCCGCTCGAACCGGCCATGTTTGTGGCATTCTTCGGTTCTTTGATTCCTGGCACTTGTTCGGCCCGTGCGCCGGTTCCTGATTATCGGAGGTCCCGAAAGAATCTGCGTAAGCTGGCCGGCCAGCGCAGCAACCGCCTGAATCCAGCGTTGCCATTGATGGCCTGACGGCTCGGTGAAGGGGGAATGGCCATCCGGCCAAAGACAACGTCTTTCTGCAACAACTGTCCGGTGGAAGGGTCCCTCCACTCCGCCCCGAAATCGACACACTCGAAGTTGCGTTTCTGGAGGTATTCAACCAGCTGGGCAAACGTCTTTGTGCCTGGAACAAAGGTCTTCAGGTTTGTCTCGATGAACAAATAATCAATCTGGTCAATGAAGGCAGCAGCGCCTTCGAGAACCGCATGTTCCGTAAACTGGACATCAACCTTCAGAATTCCGCGTCCGCTGATGCCGTAACGGGAGCTGATCTCGTCCAAGGTAGAAACGGGCACGTTCAATGAACTGAAGCGCCTTGAGTCCGGAAAGAGACCCGCCTCGGAAAGGGAACTGCCATACAGGTCGTGCGAAACCTGCATCTCGGTTCGTCCGGCTTTGGCCCCTGCCGCGGACGGGACCTTCACAAACTCCGGGTGCAGGCGGTAAACGGTGCTGTCGGAAGCTAAGTATTGCTCGAGCAAGGGCTCGATCAGGTAGAAACGGGTTGAGGGGTAGACGCGAGAGGCAATGTGGGACCAGAACCCTGTCGAGGCGCCTACGTCACAGATAAAATCGGGCTTGTATCCGAGCTGACTCAACCGCGTCAGGTTGGCGTAATCCGGCCGGAACTCCCAATGGAGGTCAGAAGGAGGATCGGCTTCCACATAGGGCGTCAACCGGTCCTGGACGCCGCTGAAAAGCTTTTCATACCGGTCATCAACGCCTCGGCCGAGCGCCAACGAGTCCCAGATGAACTTTACGAGTTCCGCGCCAGTAAACCGGGACGCGAACTGCCCCGCTGTTTCAAGGGTGCGGTGCCGGAACGGATCAGAAACGATTTCGGCTAACTTTTGCTCGAGGTTACCTTGCAGGTACCAGGTCGCGCCCAGACCGCCCTCTTGAACCGAACGGGAGGCGGCGGTCTCTGAACGTTCGACGAGGAGGATGGGCCGGCCGGAAGCAACCAGTGCCTCCACGATGGCCCATAAAACATCCGCATTGGTGCGGCCGCCCGTGGACGTCTCATCCAACGTGGTGCCCGCCACCAGGAGAAAGTCTGAACCCTGGCAGGTGTCCGCAACGAGTGCTGCGGAGGCAGAAACAACCCGTGCGATCTGCCAGTCCCCGATTTGCTCCGGGTCGTTCGCCTGGCGCCCGGAACCATTCAGCCACGTCAGTTGAAGGGCTTCCGGCGAAAGCATTTGACGGATGCACCTGAACGTTTCAACCGCGCCGGGGTGCCCCAAAAAGACTCCCTTCAGAGGCTTGGCAATTTCCCTTGACCCGCGAGGTGGTGCCTGGCTGGACGGCAAAACGGGCGGCACCAACCAAATCCGTTTCGGAAATTGCTTCTGGTAGTGGGCCCGGATGCCCTCGGTGAGGGCAAAACAAACCCTCGCCTTTTGCAAGGTTTCGGCCAGCACGGCATTGAGGCCCAGCGTGGAACGTTCGGGCAACTTGTCCACGAGGTACAGAGCGAGCGGTTTACCGGAGATGTCCGCTGCAGCGACGGCAATCCGCAGGTCGTCTTCGCATCCGGGCAGGCAAAGGATGCGTGAGAACTCCCATGCTTCCAGGCAGCGAGCGACCTCGCGGTACCCTGCCGCCCGGTCGCAGCCGGTCAACCGAATCGTGCGCGTGTTGGCCCGATCGCTCATATCGATGGTTTGAGCGTCGACGGAAAGAAACACCGGTTTGGTCGGGCCCTCGGCCAGGCTGTTCAGGAATGAACCTGAAAAGGAAGGTCTGCCGGCTGACGCAATGATTAAATCGTGCTCAGAGGGCATGGGTACGGCGTGGCCGCAACGTCAGACCGATGCAAAGGTTTGCGGCCAGGAGCGCAATCGGCAACGGGAAAAACGTACGGTGCACGATGTCAAAACGGGTACGGAGAACGCCTATGATCTCGCGCGGCCGGTTGATGTGTTCGCGTTCGATGAACCAGCGGTAAGACTGCCGGTAGCGTTTCTCGAAAATCCGCTGGGCGGAAAAGCGGCGTGCCAGGGAGTAGGCCGCGCTTCCCTCGCACGGGATCACGACGGAGAACACGCCCCGGTCCGGATCGCAAAGCCGGTGCATTTCCGTGACGGCCGCGGGAAGGTTCGGCAAGTGCTCGAGGACATGCACCGCAAGGATCCGGTCGAAATAACCGCCAGGCAAATCCAGCCTGGCCTGGCAATCGCCGACGACGACGTGGACTTGTGGAAAACGGGCGCGGATTTGCTCCGCCATGTTTTGCCGGAGTTCCAGGGCGTAATAGTTTTCCTGTTGCTCCAGCGACAACTTCTCATACTCGAGGTGTTCTCCGATGCCCGCCCCGATTTCGAGTGTGCGCCGGAAGCCGGAGGGCGCGTGCCGGACCGGGTAGCGGTGGTTGAAATCGTCCACGATTCCGTACCGTCGAGGCAGTACCTCGTGCCAGTGCCTCATGAAATCATCGCTGATCCTTTTCTGCTCCGCGGAAAGTTCGGGCAGCTGTTTCGGCCACCTGGCAAGGGTCGGGTTGCGCATAACGTTTGGCGGGATCACTCGCTTGCACCTACAACACGGGAGCCGTCTGGCAACTCGGCAGGCACGTCGGTCAGGGCTGGAGCGGGTAGTTTTCGGCGTTGCGCAGCGAGAACCATCGCTGGTCCGGCGCCGGTTCAAAAAGGTGGCGGAAGAGACCGGTTCGAGGAAGTGGATTCAGGTCAGCGGACGGGCCGGCACGGGCGATGAAGGTTTTGCCGCAAATAGCGACTGGCCCAGCCACCCTTTCCAGCCTCCCATGGCGGGCACGGAAATAGATGAGGTGTTCGTCCCGTACCTCCGTCCAGAGGTCGGGCTGCCACTCGGGGGTGTGCACGACACGCCCGGCAGCCGTGTCGTGGAATCGGCTTGTGGCCCAGTAAGCGGTGAGCCGGGGCCGGTGCCAAAGGTCGGTGGGCCATTTGATCAGGTAGGGCAATAGGTAGATCTCATTGATCAATGCGCCCCCACGGAACCCTTTCGTGATGGGCATGGCGCTTTCATCCAGGGTATTCAGCTCCAGGAAAATGGCATCACCATTCTGGATATCGCGAATCTGGTTGAGCACCTCGGTCCAAAAAATCCTCTGTTTCGCCCATTGCTCAACGTATTCGCTAAGCTGAACCTGGACGCCGAAGCCTGCGGCACCGGCAACGAACAAGGCGGCCACAAACCCCGGCGCACCAAAAAAGGCCGGGCGCGTCGAGCGGCCAAGGCGGTGCCATCCCGCGGCCACCAACAAGGCCGCACCGAAGGCGGCGGGCGCATGGACGCCGGTCAGGCGCCCGATGTCGGTGGTCGGCGGGTAGTAGTCGGGACGAAAAGCCAGCAGGTACGGCACCATCCAGGCAATGATTCCCGCCAGAAACGCCAACCATTCCCGCTGGCCCTCGTCGGTCGCCGGAACGCCGGAGCGGCAGGTTCGAAGGCCCCAGAGGACCGCGCCGGCGACCACGGCCATGACGCTGTACTCAAAAAAGGAAGCGTGCAGCCAGGCGTCGATCGGCCGGGCGAAAAAGTGGCTGAAACCGTTCCAAAATCCGATGAAAGGCGCGGTCAGGGCACGGTGCAAGACCATCCCAAAGTTGCCAATGGTCTCCTCGGCACGCGGGTCATGAAACACGCTTCGACCGCCGAACACGGCCAGCAGCACCAAGGCCCAAACGCCCGCGTGGGCAAGGAAGGTTCGACGGGAGACCGGGCGCACCACGGCGGCCAGCAAAGGGGCCACCAGAAACAGGAGGTAATAACTTTCGTAGAAGAACAGCAGGCTTGCCGCCGCCAGGTGGGCAATCGTCAGGCGCCCCGCCACGAACAACCGCAGGGCCGCAAGGAGAATGCACATCGGAAGGAGCAACGCCGCCTGGTGCATGGCAAACTGGCGCGACGTGTCGACGGGGAACAGCACCAGGGCAAGTGCACCCACAAAGGCCGGCGCCGGCCGAAACAACCGTTTCAGCAGCAAGAAAGAGAGGAGCGCTTCGAGGCAAACCAGTGCGTAGCTGATGCCGTGAATCGCTTCCAACCCGCCGGTCCGCCAACCGCCGTACGCAAAGGCATACTGAAAGAGGTAATAAAGCGGGCGCCCCTGGACGAAGTGACTGATCAGGTTCTGGGTGGAAAAACAGTAGTCGTGCCAGGTCCATTGCAAGCTTGGCAGCACATAAATGAGGTCATCCTCGTACAATCCAAACCTGGCAAAGAACAGGAAGTGCGCGAGAAACACGATCCCGCTCATTAGCAGAATCAGGCGGAAAGTGCGCCCGGGCGGTTCCTCCGGAAGGGGTTCCGGATAACTTTGTGAGTGACGACCTGCCTCCGTGCGCAACCGGTACCTCCCGTTGAAAGCCTTCGGTTAACCGCGCGCCGGATCGAGCGGCACGCCTTCTGCCCGTGCGATAATAAAGCGGGGCCGCTGCCGGACCTCTTCGTAAATGCGGCCGATGTATTCGCCAAGGATCCCGATGCTGATGAGCTGGATGCCGCCCAGGAACAGCACCAGGATGACGATGGTTGGGTTGCCAAGCGGAAACGGAAACCCAAAGATTTTTAGGATCGCATACAAAATACCGACCAGAAACGAGGTCAGCGCGATCACGAACCCGGCCTGGGTGCTAAGCGTAAGGGCAAAGTTGGAGAAGCAAAAAATGCCGTTAAACCCGATTCTTAGGGAACCGAGAAAACGGTTGTAGTTGCCTTTGCCGGAGAAGCGGGCAGGACGATCAAACGGAACGGAGGTCTGGGGAAAACCGACCAACGCAACCATCCCGCGAAAAAACCCGTGACATTCCTTTAGACGGTTAATTTCGTCAACCACGCGCCGGCTCATCAGCCGGAAATCACCGGTGTTGGGCGGAATTTCGACGTCGGCAATGCGGTTGATGAGTTTGTAACCGATTTTGGAGACCAACTTTTTCAGGAATGTCTCGCCGTCCCGGTTTTGACGCTGGGCATAGACGACGTCAAATCCTTCCCGCCACTTTGCCACCATCTCGACGATCAGCTCCGGCGGGTCCTGCAGGTCTACATCGATCACGACGACTACGTCTCCCGAAGCGTACCGCAATCCTGCCAGCGTTGCCATTGGTTGGCCGAACCGCCGCGAGAACCGGAGGAGTTTGATCCGAGGATTTTGCGATCGGTGACAAAGGATTTTTTCCTCGCTCCGGTCGGGCGAAGGGTCCAAAGCAAAAATCAGCTCATAATCGTCGGCCACCGCAGTAAGGATGGGCACCATGCGACGGACGAATTCATCGATGTTCCCCTCTTCGTTGTAGACGGGAATGATTACGCTGAGTTGTTTCAAGGTCCGCATCTGGTCTCCGCGTTCCGAGGTAAATCCCCCGGGCATCTTCTCAGTCCGGATCGTCATGGCGGGTAGCTTTTTGCCTCCCGGAGCGACGACCACCTGCCCTCACCGATTCCTTCAAAAAGCTGCATAAAAAACTTAGTTAATCCAACTTTAGCGACCGGCAATCCCATTGGCCGGGCCACTACGTGGTAACCGTGGAGGTCAAGGTCGCCCGAGTACCGCTCCAGGTGGTCGGGGCCGGCTTTGATCCAAACGACCTCCTGGCCGTGAAGTTTGGTCCAGGCAGCCGGGTCCCAGAACGGGGATTTGATTATCAGCGTGCTGCCCACCCTTTCCACGACGGTATAGGGGTTATACCCGCGCAACATCGGCGGGTTGGATTTGGGAGCGGGCAAGGTGAGAAACCGCGAAAAAGCCTTGTAGTTGTAAACGGGCTGACCAAAGGGCGTGAAGCCCTGGGTCGCCGGAATGCCTCCGAGCGTTTCATCGAACGCGCAGATCACGGTCTCCCCGGGCCGGACGTCTTGAATGAGCGGCCACAATTCGTTCCAGAAGCGGTGTTGCTGCTGCCAATGGGACGCGTACTCAGCAACCTGGACCTCGTAGCCAAAGCCGGCGAGACCCGCCACGAGCAGGACCGAAGCACCCTCGGCCAACGCCCGGGAACCGGGAATGCACAAAGCGCTGAGCACACCGGCCAGGGCCACGCAGCAGCCGAATGCGCCCACCTCGTGGACCGCGCTCAGGCGGCCGATCGACACAACCGGTGGGAAATAATCCGGTCGAAAATCCAACAGGTAACTCATCACCCACGCCGCCACCCCGCCCCCGAACAAAAGGAGGGCAGGGGCAGTTGATCCGGCAGGACCGGTGCGGGCCAACCGGAACAAACCGATCCCAGTCATGCCCCCACACGCCAGCATGACCAGCCAATGTCCACCCTGGCCATGCAGGAAAGCGTCCAGTGGACGCTGAACGAGCAGGGTGCCTGAGGCCAGGGGACCCATCCACAAGGCTTGTGCCACCCTGGGCAGGATCGCGGTAAGCCCGCCGGAAACCTCCTGAACCCGGGATTCGCCGAAGAACAGGCGGATGCCAAACACCCCTCCGGACACAACAAAGAAAAGCGCCGCGTGCTGCGCCATGGTCCGGAGCGTCAGCGGGCGTTGCCGTGAGGCGAACAAGGGGGCCAGCAAAAAAGGGAAATAAGTGCTTTCGTAAACCAGGAGCGTGGTGGCCGCGACGGCATAACTCACGGCGCGTTTTCCGTGAGCGTAGAGCAGGATGGCGGCCATGCAGACGCACATGGGCAGAAGCGTGGCGCATTGGTGCATGATGATTTGCCGCGAGGTATCGGCCGGGTACAACACGAACACCAGGCTGGCGAGAAGGGCAACACGCGGCGAGGTCACTTGGCATAGCACGCGGTTGAACAGGAGGCCGAGCAACGTCAGCAACCCATAACTTACCAGGTGGGCCAGGCCGAGACCGCCCGCTCGGTAAGCGAGGCTGGCCAGCATTGCCTGTGCCGGGCCGTAGATGGGCCGGCCTTGGGCCGGGTGGATGAACGCCTGAAAGGCGTAGGAACACACCTCGTGCCAGCTCCGGTGCAACCAGGGCAGCACCATGCAATAATCATCCTCGTACAACCCAAATTGGTCGAAGAGGTAAAAATGGGCAAGAAACGTGACGACCGCGATCACGGCCGCAGCCCAGAGGAACGAGGGTTCCGGGCACGCTTGCCGCCACCTTGAAGGCGCGGCGGGGCGAGCCGACCGTTCGGATAGTCCCACGGATTGGGTCATGGGAAAAGGTCAGACGAGGATCACGGCGTGCAGGCAGCATTGCACGACCACGAGGGCAATGACGACCGGTTCCCAAGCGGTCCGCCCGCGTCCGGCCACGGCGAGGGTGCGGAAGGCGGCGAGCGCATAGACCATAAGCGATGGCAGGATCAATCTCGGAAGCCAATAGCCGAAAACCGTGGCGTACTTCACCGTAGGCAGGAGGGTTAGGATGAAGGCGTGCCAGGCCAACGCAAAAAGCAGCAAACACAGGACGGCCGTGTCGTAAGGGTGACGTTGATCCCAGCCAACGCGGACAGACTGAAGGAAGCTTATGACAACCAGCACCGCGGTTGCGCTTAACCAGCCAAACCCAAGGATGCAGGAAATGCGCGAGACCAGGACCTTTGCTTCAGTCAAAGTGCCAAAATCTTCGCCGCGGGGTTTGCTCTGAAAGATCTTCATCGAATCGGTGAACGTCGAATAGGCAAGCAGCCCGGGGTAACTGAAATAATTGGCTCGCACCAGGGCAAAATGCTTTTTTGAATCCGCCAAAGCCAGCTCCCACAGGTTCGGCGCTTTCAAAAGCAGTCGGTCGCCGGAACGGAAAAACAGGAGGCTGCGCAGGTTCATCTGGTTCCGGCCCACGAGCGCCGGACCCATGTCGGCGCTGAAATGCATGGACACATTTTTTGTGTTCTGAAAAACCCAATAACCGCCAACCACGGAGGTGGAGAGGATAAAGGCTGCGACGGCAGCCAGCGTGTTCCGCCGGGGCATCCGCCCTTGCCGGCAGAGGAGCGCAACGATCAGCACCCCGCCCGGAATCAAGCTGATGGCCGTGTACTTGAGCGATACCGACAGGGCGACGCATAAGGTGAAGCCGACGAAGGCCGGTTTGAACGGCATTTTTCCGAGCAGCCCTGCAGCGATGAACACCAAGCCCAGCGTAAATGGAGCTTGGCAGAAAGCGTCGGCGGCGAAGACCACCGAAGTAATCTGAAAAGCTGGCAGGAAAGCTACCAGCGCCAACATGGTTACACGCATCCGGGGATTGGGGATCAACCAGACGCCTAAGACGTAGAGGCAACCCAGCGCACAGAAGTTTTGCAGGCTGTTAAATGCGCCGACGGCATAAATCCATCCGCGGGGACCAAACAGACGGTAAAGGCCGCCCGTAACCAGGTAAAACAAAGGGGGGTTGGTGCGGCCGAATGCCCCAAAGGCATACTCAAACGGCTTTTCGGCTGCAATCAGCATGTTCGTCTGGTGCAGTTTGAAATCCTGGCCCACCGCATCCGCCCGGTAGACGGCCAGCAACTGCAAGCCGAGCGACAGGAAAAGAACCAGGCCGGCCGCCAAAAACTCCCACCGGTTTGGCGGCATTTCCGACGGTTCGGCGGCGTTTGCGGCTGGCCTTCGCAGGATGGCTTGGCTCATATTCCGTTTGTCAAAAGTCCTGTTTTGGCCGGCGAGGGATCGCCGGCCGTGCCGAGCCCGCGTTGCGCCTGTCCCGGTAGGGGAGCTGATCCTTCAGCGCCCGGGGAGCGACCGCTCCCCCGTTCGCCGCCCCCGGGAAAAGGGGCTTTTTGAAACGGACGGATGCCAAACGGCCGGACGGGGCGTTTAAGGTGCTTAGAAGTCCCAATCCGGGTTAAGTTAACGCTTATGGGACGGCAGCCCCTTGCCGACCGCGGGGTGAGACAGGCCCTCATCCCGGGGCGCTTGGGGACAAGCTCCCCTACCGAAAGTAGCGTGGCAGCTGCCATAAGAATCACGGCGGAAGAACTAAGTCATTGGCAGGTGTGTCAAACAAACTTTAGCTTTTTCGCTGCGAACAGCACCATTCGCAGCAGCAGCCAGCCATGCTTCCACCGGCTGATGTTGGTCTGCCCGTACGTCCGTTCCCGGTAACGAATGGGAACGTCAAGAATTTGCAGGTTGAGCTTGCTGGCCCCGAACAGGAGGTCAAAATCGCCGAAAGGATCGAAATCGCCGAAATAGCTCCGGTTTTGCGCCAAGCGAAAGTAGTCCTCGCGCCGGAGCGCCTTGGTGCCGCAGAGGGTGTCTTTGACCGGTTGCCCGAGCAAGGAGGAAAACATGGAGCCGAAAGCCTTATTGGCCAACAGGTTGAAAAATCGCATGGCCCGTTCCTCCATGGGGTAGACGAGCCTTGAGCCATTGGCAAATTCGCAAAGGCCGCCAGCGACGGCGGCGTAGAATTTAGGAAGCTCCTCTGGCGGCACCGTGAGGTCTGCGTCAAGGATCATGAGGAGGTCACCCTCGGCCGCCTGAAAGCCGGCTCGCACCGCGTCGCCTTTGCCGTGCCCGGGTTGGCGCAAGGTTTTAATGCGCCGGTCCGGGTGGGCGGCGGGCAGGCGCTGAATCTCAGGCCAGGTCTCATCTTTCGAATGGCCTTCCACGAAGATGAGTTCCGTCCAGAGTCCCAAAGCAGGCGTCCTCAGGACAGCTTGTTCAATGTTGCCCGCTTCGTTCCGTGCCGGAATGATCACCGAGACGCTCAACGGTTTTGTTCCGGGCCTGGGCGGCGTGGGACGGGCGACGGCGAACAAAGCCAGGCAGCCGGCTGGCACCAACGGCGCCACCCAGCGGTTCAGGAAACGCTCCAGGCCGCCCAGGGGCACCGGGCAGAGCAGGCGGGACTCGAACCGAACTGCCTCCCAACCGCTCAACCGCATCAGCCCGGTCAGGTCCGATTGGCTCAGCCAATTGGACTCCGGTTGCGGTTCCCGCAATCCGAGCCGCGTACCCAGGCCGATTAACGGGCGCCACCACGGGTTGTAAGAGTTGAGCAGCAGGCGGGTGTGGGGCGCAGCGTGGCGTCGCAGGTTGCTCAAGACCAACTGGACATCGGCAGACAGGTTGACCGTGTCGGAAAGAATCACGTAGTCGAACGTGCGGGCCGGGATGTCCAGGTCCTCGCCGGCCTGCTGGAAAAACTGCGCCGCAGGCAGCCGGGCCCGCGCCCGCCGGAGCTGCACGGCGGACAAATCGGCGCCCCACTTCTCGCCTGCATGCAGGTTCGCGAGCAACTCGCCTTCCCCGCAGCCGATCTCCAAAACGCTTGCGCCCGGTTCAATGAGCAGGTTGTAGTAGCGGGCGAGCATGGCGCGGTAGGAACGCGCCGGCGTTTTCAGCGGAGGACTCTGGTCGTAATGCGCCTCCACGCGGGCCAGGTGCGCATCCATCAGGCGTGAACCGGCGGCCTTAAACATCTACCCTTTCCAAAACGACCAGCAATCGGGTGGTAAAAAGGGCGGGCAAGACCCCGGCGGCTCGATCAAGCGCAGCCAGAGCCGGCCACCAACCGTGTGGCACCAGGGCCGGTTTGCTGAACCCCCCGGACAACAAATACGAAAGGGCGGCCACTTTTGTCACGCGACGAACGCGCCATTCCAGCAGGTTGGGGGAACGTTCGCCCGAGACAAAGAGGCGCCAGGCATTGCCCTGCGCCGCGTAATACCTTTGCGGGATCACGGCACCTTCCGGGGCCATCCACGTGATGGGCTGCCCGAACCCCACCGCTTCGTGGTGCAAGAACCGGTAGACCAGTGCGCCCAGCAACCCGAAACCGGGCTCCATCAGGATCAAACGCCCGCCGGCCTGGACCACGCGGGCGAACTCCTGCAGGGCTGAACCAGGAAATTCCAGGTGATGGAACACGTCGAAAAGAATCAGGTTTCCCACGGAGCCTGGGCCGAAGCTGAGCGCGTAAGCGTCCTCCACGCGATCCAACCACGGGTTGGCGAAGATATCGGTGGTGACCGCTTCGGGGATAACCGTTTTGATTTGTCCAATGCCCGAGCCGAGCTCAATGGTCAGCCCGGGCAAACAGGCAAGTTCAGCCCGGATGCGGCCGTACAGGCCGGCATAAACCTGACGCAGCATCGGTTTACGTTCCCAAGCCCGCTGGTTTTTCAGCATCTCCTCAAGGTGCCGCTCAATCGTGGGGGTTGCTGGCATGTCGTCGGGCGGGACCTCCGCCTTGGTCGGCAATCCTTAAGGCCGCCCATGCGGAATGGCCGAGAGCCGTCAACCGGATCAGGTAACCTCAGAAAAGAATTGGTCAAGGGTTCACCTGCAGCCCGTGCCGAAACGTTTGCCCGGCAAAAGCCTTAGCGGTCCGGCTATTATTGGATAGACTGGCCCGATGAAACTGCCGGAAGGCATCAGCGTAGATCCGGAAATTATGATGGGAAAACCCTTTGTAAAGGGCACCCGAATTCCGGTTTACGTGCGGTTGCAGAAAATGGCGGCCGGGAGCCACGCCGATACCCCGGTCACGAAGGGACTCGTGACCCTACCGGACCGGCTCCATTTCAGGGGGCCGCGGCCAGGCCGGGCCACGGCTCGCCAAGTTCACCCGGCGGTGGCCGGCAACGGTCGCTTTTTCGCCTGGGCGATTTCCCAGCGCGCCCAGCTAAGTTTTTCGGTGACGTCGATGGCTTGATGCAAGATCCAGGTGTTGTGGAAGCTGTCCAGGAAACGGTACATGAAGGTGCCGAGGTCGAGCATCGGGTCGATCTGAACCGGCAGCTCTGGGAGGTCCCCGGTCAGTTCGCCGGATTTCAGCTGCGGCACGGGGCTGTCGAATGTGGTGTGGGTTGCATCAGCTCCATAACCTAGGTTCTCGACCAGGTTGCGGGTGGGCGCGACATGCACCTGGTTGTGCTTCCAGCAGGCAAACAGGACCTGAAAATCCCAGGTGTCGATCAAGCCTCGCCGCATGCAGCGGAGCACTTCCCGCCAGTACCGGTACTCAAGGTCGAGTGGGTTGTGCCGACGGATGATCGTGTCCCACTCCGCCTCGGTTCCCTGGAGGTTGAAGTCATATTGCCGCCAGACCCGCCGCCACGTCGCCCAGCCCCAGATCTGCAAATATTTAGAAAAATGGTAAGGGTCCCGGTGCCGCAGGGCGGGAGGAAAAAAGAAATCACCCGACACAGAGGCAATGCGCTCGTCGTGGCGGTACCGCCCCAGCATGGCTTGGCAGAAAGGCCAGAAGGAGGGTGAGGGCAGGCAATCGTCCTCAAGGATAACGCCCTCTTCTTCCTGCTCAAAAAACCAACTGATGGCGCCACTGACGCCACGACCACACCCGAGGTTTTCATCCCGGTAAAGGCGCTGGACGGCGCAGTCCCAATCCACGGCCTCAGTGACCTGCCTGGCCTGGGCGCAACGCACCTCTTCTCCGGGCCGGTGCGCCCGGGGTCCGTCCGCAGCGACGTACAGACGGGCCGGCTGGTATTCCCGAACGGACTGAAAGACCCGTTGCGTGATCTCGGGACGGTTAAACACAAGCAAAAGCACCGGCGGTTTTTCTACCATAGACAACCTCTCTGCCAGAGTGCCCCTATCCCAAGGTGAGGAAGGCAAGTCAAGGTTTTGTACCGCCCGCAGAAGATTTGACGTGGACGGCGAGTGATCTAGGGTGACGATTCCATCCGCCCCGGCGGGCCGGTGTTGAGGTGGGTAACTTTTGCATGGCCATCAACTGCTGGAACGCCCTCGACATTTTTTCACAACTGTTCCGCCGCGACCTGCAGAGCCGTCACCGGGGTGCGGTGCTGGGGTTCGGGGCGATGCTGGTCAACCAGTTGGTGATGCTTGCCCTCTACGTCCTTGTGTTCGGGTTCGTCTTCCGTGGGCGTTACGGCATTATCCCTGACGAATCGGGTCTGGACTATGCCCTTGGCCTTTTCGTCGCGCTGACCTTTTTTAACTACACGGCAGAATGCCTGACCCGGGCTCCCGGCCTGATTCTGGAACGGCCGAACTACGTGAAAAAGGTTGTTTTTCCACTTGAGTTGATTCCGCTGTCGGCCAATTGCGCGACGCTGGCGCAGCTGCTGCTCAGCACGGTGCCGCTGTTGCTGGTTTTTGCCTCGGCGACCCGTCACCTGTCATGGGCTATTTTGTGGCTGGTGGCGCTGCTCGTGCCGTTGTTTCTCTTCAACTTGGGAATCCTCTGGCTGGGGTCGGCTTTGGGGGTTTTTGTCAGGGATTTCCAGCTGTTGATCGGGCCGGTCAACCAGGTCCTGATGTTCGGCAGCGCGGTTTTTTACAGTCTGAAAAACCTGCCGGCACCGTTCGGGGCGATCCTGCAATGGAACCCGTTTGCACGCTTGTTCCAGATGGCGCGCGAGGCGGTGTTGGCCGGACGAACGCCGGACTTGATGGTTCTGACCGTGATCTGCGTGGCGAGCCTGCTGTTCTGTTGGGGTGCTTACACGTCTTTCCACCATTTAAAGGCGGCGTTTGCCGATGTTCTTTAGCCCGTGAACGTGCTTACGCCAGGGCCTGGCCCGGAAGCCAACGCAACCCCGCCCGAGGCCTGCGCAGGCTACGTCATCGAAGTGGCGGGATTGACGAAAGCCTACCAACGCTGGCACCGGCCTTCCGGCCGGCTGACGTTCGCGATCCTGCAACAGTTGGCGCAGTGGTCTCCCCCGAAGCTCCGGGAACGGCTGTTGGCGCGGCGGCATGCCTATTGCGAGGACTTTTTTGCCCTGAACGGCATTTCGTTCCGCGTCGAACGGGGTAAGAGCCTCGGCATCATTGGAAAGAACGGCAGCGGCAAGAGCACGCTGCTGCAGATCATCGCCGGCACCCTTCGGCCCACCAGCGGCACCGTTGAGGTCAGGGGACGGGTGGCAGCCCTGCTTGAGCTGGGTTCAGGCTTCAACCCGGATTTCACGGGAGAGGAAAACGTTCGCCTGAACGCGGCCCTGCTTGGCATGACGCGGCGGGAGATCGACGCGAAGTACGACGAGGTGGTCCGATTCGCCGACATTGGCGACTTCGTTGCGCAACCGGTTAAGACGTACTCGAGCGGGATGCTGGTCCGCCTGGCTTTTTCGGTGGCTGTCCACGCCAATGCGGACGTGCTGATCGTTGACGAGGCGCTTGCGGTGGGGGACGTTTTTTTTCAACAGAAGTGTTACCGCAAAATCCGCGAGATCATGGAACGCGGGGTGACCTTCCTTTTTGTCTCGCACGACCACGTTGCGCTCCAGAACCTCTGCGAGCACGGGATCATCCTTGAGCGGGGATGCATCGCCTATGAGGGCCCGGCCGAGCAGTGCGCCCACCGGTACATGCGCCAGGCTTACGGGCTTTCCGACGAACAACCGGACGAATCGCAACCGGTCGTGGATCTGACCCCGCCCGAGCCGAATCAAACCTCGCAAAACCGCGCGGCCGACCGGGAGGCAGCTGCGGTCCGGGCCGCAAACATTTTGCACACCGCCAAAGCCCGCCAGGGCGGGGCGGAAATGGAGTTCCTCGCGGCTGCCTTCACGGACCCCGCCGGGCATCCCCTGGCCACCGTGGCCATGGGCAATGAAGGCAACCTTTCGATGTTTCTCCGGTTTAATCAGGGAATCAAGAATCCGGAGGTCGCGTTCCGGCTCATCGACCGGCTGGGTAACACGGTGTTCTGCACCTGCAACGGTTCCCTCGGGCATCACCTGGGGGATTTTCAGGCCGGCGAGGAACTCCTGGTCCGGTTCAAGATCCGGTTTTCCGTGGCCCCAGGACCTTACACATTCACCCTGGAAGCAGGAAAGCGGCCGGAGGACCGGCCGAACATGGGCGTTTACTTCGACGTCATTGAAGGCGTGGGTCCCATCCAAATCTATGATCCCGCACCGGACGCGGTCCGGCCATTCTATGGCATGGCCCAACTGCCGTGCGAAATGGAAAGGGTTTGATGCCGCTCAATCTCTTGCGACGTTGGCTCGCGCGGAAAAACGTTTCCGACCGCTCAAACGTGGATCAGCCAGGGGAGCGGGCACCTGCTCCCCTGGTGGCGCCGCCCGGGAAAGGCTTGCGGGACGGCACCCTGGTGATCACGCACGCCGAGGTCTGCCGGCGGCACGGGGCAGGTGCCCTGTTGATGAAAATCTTCGCGAAGGACCCTTCCCTCATGGTCCTTTATTCCCGAAACTACTTCGACGGTGAGTGCTTTGGCCACGTCACGGCACACCTGCCGCATCCCACCCTTGACCTGAAGGAAAGCAAGGCCCGGCTTGCCCCCGTTCTCGCAGGACGCGACATCCAGCGGATTTTCTGCGTGCCCTTTTACCCGGACGATGCCGTTTCGGGGGTAGCCGCGGCTGAGCTCACGGGCGCTCCCCTGGTTACTTACATCATGGATGACCAGAATGTATTTACCACGGGCATACCGGACGGGCTGATGGAACGGCTGGTGGACCGGTCCGCCCTCCTTTTTGCGATTTCGGAGGTTCTGCGGGCCGGTTACCAAAAGAAGTACGGAAAACCTTGCTGGATCATTCCGCCGGTCAATGAAGCGCATTTGTTTGCGCCGACGGATTACCTTGGCCCCGGGAACCAACCCCCGCGCGGCGTGATCATCGGGAACGTGTGGAGCTCGGAAGTGCTGCAAAGCCTGCGCGACACGGTCAAAGCATCCGGGTTGGCGGTGGACTGGTACGGCAATGCCGGGAAGCCGTTCATCCAGCTTGATGAAGTTGAGCTTGCGGCGGAAGGGATCGTGCTGCACCCGAACCTGACCGACGAACCGCTGGTTCAGGCGCTCCGGGAATGCGACTACGGCATTATGCCGAGCGGGACCTTGAGCGCCAACCTGGAACATGACTGGTTGTTCCGGGCCAGCCTGCCTTCGCGATTGATCTACCTTCTGACCACTGCGCACCTGCCGCTCATCGTGCTCGGAGACCCGGAAACGGCTGCGGCCCAGTTCGTCACGCGTCTGGGTCTTGGCACCACGGCGCCCTACGAGGCCGAACGGTTTTCGGCAGCAGTGACCGACGTCACCTCCCCGGGGCGGCAACGGCAGATTCGGGCGGCCGCGGCAGCGTTGGCTCCGGCCTTCGTGTCCGAACCGGTCGCAGCGTTCGTCTGGAAATCGGTTGAGAAGGGAAGGCCGTTGGATGAACGGTACGAGGTTTTATTCGCCGACCCGCTTCCCTCTCCGCACTGCAGGTAAAGGCCGAACGTGCGTTTTCGCTTCGCCTAGCAATGAATCTGAAAGACAAGCTCACCACCGGTGCCCAGCAGGCTCTCGCCATTGACGATGTCCGGAACAAAATCGATGCTGTGATCGGCCACAGCGAGCGTGTTCACGCCATTGAGAAGAACACCTATGACCTGTTAACCGGGGTGGAACAAATTAAGGCCGCCTTACAGCGCATCGCTGACACCATCGGCGGCCCCGTGATCGAGCTGAGTGAGAACATCCATGCGCGGGTGCGCCGCGCAGATGATGACATGCACAAGCTGGAAGAGCACGTAAGCAGGCTGCAGTTCGCGATCGCAAGCCTGCAGGAAAAGGCGGCCACCGCGGCGCGGCAGGGAGAAGCCGCGGCCCAGGAACTGGCCAATCTGGCCCGGCAAAATGACGCAAGATCCCGGGCGCTAGGCTCCCTGTTTGAGCAGGGCATGGCGCGCTACCACGAACGCTTGACCCTGACCGAGCCATGGCTGCCGGAAGAAGCTTTGGCCCATTCCGAACCCGAGTATTACCTGGCTGCCTTCCTTTACAGTTTCCTGCCTAACCGGGTGGCGGTTGATGTGGGGGCGAACCAGGGAGACTTCATGCAGGTCGCAGCGGATGCCGGTTACGAGGTGTTCTCGTTTGAGCCGTTTCCCGCTGCCTTTCAGAAGCTGCGCGCGCGTTCGTCCGGCCGCAAGAACGTCAAGGTGTTCAATTTCGCGCTCGGGTCTGTTGAAACCAGCCTCCCCTTGCACGTGGCCACGGAGTCGGGAATAGACCTGCGCGGCGACGCTTCCCTTTACAACACGTTCCGGCCCCATTTTGTGCGCGACAACATCCAGTTTGACTCGACTGTGGAAGTGCCCGTGCGCACGATTTCTGCCCTGGTAGAAGCCGGAGAAATCCCGGCCGCCATCGATTTTCTGAAGGTCGATACGGAAGGGTTCGACCTTGAGGTGATCAAAGGTTTAGGGGACCTCCGGCCGCAGATTGTCCAAACGGAGTTTTGGGGCAAGGGGTTCGTTTTTGTCAGGAATGAACCGGACCCGACTTTGCTGGTGAATTCACGTGAGGTGATCGAAAATATGCGTGGCCGGGGTTACCTGTGGAACTTAGTCGTGTTTCGAGTTGAAGGTTCGGAGTTCGTCCGCCTGGCGACCAACCTGGCCGAGGCTCCGCCGCGGACCTGGGGGAACATCCTTTTTTTCCGTGAACACGCAATCTATCGAGAAGGATTTCGGTGGGCCCAGGGAAGTCTGCCCCGGTTCCAGAACCCGGTATGAACGTGCATGCAGTATAAAAAGTTCGCAGCCAGGTACCTCTCCATTCCCGGCTTCTCCTGGCCGGAAAGCTTCGCGATCTGGGATTTTTTTCTGTCTGAACAGTCGCAGGCAGGCGTGGCGGGAAATCTCCTTGAGATCGGCGTTTACTATGGGCAATCGGCTCTGCTGCTGGCGTACCACGCCAAGGTGAGCGAACACCTGGTGCTCGTTGATCCCACAGATTTTGTAGAAACTGCCCGGAAGAATGTGGAAGCCGCAAAGGCAGAGAACGTCCGGATTATCAAAGCCCGCTCCGATGACGGCTCGGTTCGGAACCTCAGCCAGGCTTATGGACGGACCTTTCGCTGGGTTCACATCGATGGAGACCACCGCGCCGAGGCCGTACTAAATGACCTGGGCATCGCAGACAAGCTTCTCAAGGCCAAAGGGATCATCTGCATCGATGACTTTTTCAGCCCCCGTTACCCGGGAATCACGTATGCCGTTCTCCAATACCTTCAGGCGCACCCGGAAGAGCTCACCTTAGTCCTCTGCGGATTCAACAAAGGGTACCTGGTCCGGCCATCTGCTGCCCGGGCCTGCCTGGAGGCAATCCGACACCGGTTAGGCGCTTGGTTACAGGCCCTGGGGTTCAACAATTTCACGATTTTCAAGACGGACGTGCCCGGCATTCTTAATTGTTTTGGCATCCAGCAACGCTGGAAGGATTACGTGCATTACGGTTTGGACGAGGACCCTTCTCAGATTGTTTACTGAGCCGGCAAGGGACGGCTGACCCTGCCAAGGCGTTTCGCCTTGTCTCCGGTAGGGCGGCGAGTCCCTTCGCCGCCGGAGCCGAGGTGGCGCTCCCCGGAAGGCCCCGCCCGCAAACGGCGCGTGACCCGACCGACCGGACGGGCGCCTTGAGGACAAGCTCCCCTACCGGGCGCCGGGAAACCCACTCACTAACTTTTCCGTCGGTAATCGCCGCGGCTGAAATACTTTTCCAGCCAGACGTACAGACAAATGAACAGGTAACGGCTTCCCATTTCTTTGATTTTGAGTTTGGGTTCGCCGGTGCGCCGGTTCCGCCAGGTGATCGGGATAACCGTCCAGCTATAGCCCCGCACGATCGCCTTCAGCGGGATTTCAACCGTAAGGTTGAAGTGGGGCGCGATGAGTGGCTGGCAACCTTCAATCACGGTTCGCCGGTACGCTTTGAAGGCATTTGTCGCATCGTTCAACGGCACGTTGAAGAGGAACCGCAAGAACGTGTTGGCCATGCGGTTTACCTGGAGTTTCAACCACGGGTAATCAATGACCCCGCCGCCCTTCATGAAACGGCTTCCGAAGACGCAATCGTAACCTTCGTTTAATTTCCGCCAGTACCGCACCACGTCGCGGCAATCGTCCGATTCATCGGCCATCATGATGACCACGGCATCTCCTGCCATCCGGTTGAATCCGTAGATGATCGCCCGGCCAAAACCGGATTCGCCCGTGTTTTGCACCGGCTTCAGCTCCGGGAGGCGCTCGCGCAGCTCCGTGAGGATGGCCCACGTGCGATCGGTGCTCCGGTCGTCCACCACGACAATTTCATGGGGCACAGCGTGCAAGCGCAGTTCCAGGTGAAGGTGTTCGACGGTTGAGGCAATGCACCCCTCCTCGTCCCGGGCCGGGATGATGACGCTCAATAATTCGAGCGGAGGCGTTCCGGGGTTGCTGCGGTCGGGCGTTTTCGTTTCTGCCATCATACAGAAGGGCGTTTAGGCCCGACACACCTCCAGCCACCCGGGGTTCTGCTCGGCATGATCGGCGATTTCTCCAAGAATCTGGTGCAAGGCGAGACGCGGCCGCCAATCCCAACGCGCACAGGCCTGCGCGGAGTCCATGACGATCCAGGGTAGGTCGAAGGACCGGGGGGTCAAGTCGGCATCAACCGGGCGAGGACCAAAACGTTCGACGCACCATGCGGATAATTCGGCCAAGGACATGGAGCCCTCGAGGCCGCCCCCAAGGTTGAAGGTGCGGTCCGCATCCGGTTCCCCGGGGTCGGAAAGTTGTTGGGCCAGAACCACGGTCAGATCGCGGGGGTGAAAGGCATCCCGCACCTGAAAGCCACGGCCTTCAAACCCGATGTAACGCAACCGGCGCGGCGTACGCCAGGCATGCAGCCAATAAGAAAAAATCCCCTGCTCCGCCGTGCCGAATTGCCCGGCGCCGGCGAGGACACCGCAGCGGTTAATCCAAACCGGAAAGCCAAAGGTCCGCCCGTACTCGAGCGCGAGGACTTCTGAGCTGAGTTTGGTGGCGCCATAAAGGGAGATGGGCGCAGCGGTCGAAAAGCGTTCATTGATCCCCGCGGACGTGAGGCCCGCCGGCAACGCAGCGTGCTCCACCAGCTTGAACCGGGTACCGGCAACCTCCAAACGCAGCCCTGCCAGCGCCGGGATTGAGTAAACGCGGCTGGTGCTAAGGAGAATGAGGCCGGCCCCGTGACGCCGGCAGTATTCGAGCACGTTAACGGTACCAACCAGGTTATGCTCGACCACTTGCCGGACCGAGGAACGCCCGTCGATGCCTCCTAAAACGCTCGGATTCGCAGCCGCATCAATCACCCAGTCGACTGCCGGGAGGGCGTCCAGGTCGCTGGCGTTGCGGAGGTCGGCATGCCAAAACCTTCCGCCTACCCGTTCGAACCGGGACCGGTTAAGGTGAACACCCGAACGGATGAAATTGTCGGCCCCATGAAGCGCAAGACCTGACTGCTGGCCGGCCAGCGTTTCGGCAACGCTCGTTCCGACAAAGCCGCAGCAGCCAGTGATCAGGACTCTCATGGGTAAACCATCCTTTCTTAGCGCGGAAGCACCGCAAAAAAGGTGTTCAAAGCAGGGCGCAGACTGTTCCGGATGGCTTTACCCCACCCATCGGAGGGTCGCGCCGCATCGATCCATTCTAAGGCACCTGCCATCGCCAGCAGGGTCAAGCTACCTAAAGCGATCACGTCAGCGGCACGAAGGCAAAACTTTCTCCAGATGGCCAGGAAAGTGTGCGGGGTCGGCGCCTCCGGTCCCGGCAACATCTGCGATGGCAAAATGCCGTCTTGCCGTGCCAGGCGGAGCAGGGCGGGAAAGAAGCTTTGCTGGAACGGTTCAAATTGGGCAGCCTCAGAATTTCGCAGGTCTGCAGGGTTATCCGTCGAGAAAAACTTTTGGACTGTCCTCTGCTGCACCAGGAGGTCCTGTTTGCGGTGCAACAGCGCCCAACGAAAGGTGAAGTCACTGAGGTACATCCCTCCGAGCAGCACCGAAACGACCCAAGCCGTGGCAAACACCGACAGGATGGTTTTGGACGGAAAAGTGCCGGTTAACCTGCCGCGCAGCTGAAAAAAGGCTGCAGCATTCACGGCCAGGTTAAGACCGTTATAGTCGTAGTAGCGGGCGTACGGGACGTAGCTGCCGCGCGCGTAAGCGAGCGTCGCGTCGGTAAGCAACACCCAAAGGCCAAGTCCCAAAATCACCCGGGTTGAAGGTCCGACGGGTTGCCGCCGAAAAAGGACCAGAACTCCCAACGCCAACAGTGGGGCAAAAATAACCGGCGCGAGCCAGGCGGTTCCGACGATCACGTTGGGCCAAGCCATTTGCCGGCAGAGGGCCCAACCGAACTCCGACAGATTTTGCGCCTTGAACGCGGAAAGGCCATGAGCCTTCAGCAAATTGGGAATGTTCAGACCTAGTACCAAAATCGCCCCTAAGAGCGTAGCCCGCCATTTTCTGGCGCGGGTCAGCCAGAGCTCAACGAGTGAAATCACCCCGATGCACAAGGCGGCGAAGAACCCGGAGCCAAGGGTAAAGCAGGCGGCGCCGGCAAACCCGAAGGCCAGGAACCATCCTGGAGAAAGCGATCGGCAACGAAAGGCTAACGTTAAGGCGAGCACCGAGAACAGAATGCACAGGTAATGCGGAGACTGAAACTCCCAGAGCACGTCGTCGTAAGCGAAGGGAGGTGCCAAACCAACCGCCACGGCGGCAAGGACGACCCACCACCCGCCCGGACCTGCACCCCACCCTAATCCGGCCAGGACAGCCGAGGCGCAGGCACCGGCCAGCACCGCATTCAGGCAACAACCCGCAAGCAAGTCCCACCGGCCACCGTTTAAAAACAGCAGGGCGACCTCGAGCCAGTGCGTGAAGAAAATGATGTGTTCGTTGTTGGGCTGAAGCGAGTTATGCCAAAGCCGATGCCAATGCCCATGCAGCGCCGCATCGAAGTTCCAGACCTCCGTATACGAGTCCATGTACGGCTGCTGCACGCCAAAACAACGCACCGTCCACGCCCGGCTGCCAAAGACCAGACCGCCCAGCAGGACGCAAACCAGGGTACGGTTTCGCAGAACCGATCGAATGCGGTGCCAGACTTTCGTTGCCATAGCCAAACAAGAGCCGCAGGGATACGCCATTTCAGGTAATCCGCAATCAGAAACGCGGGCACCTTGGCGAGGGCCAAGTCGTGTTGGCAAAGTCCGGGCCGGATGAGTTCCACTTGACGAAACGATGGTTCCCGCTCAATGAGACAGCCGTGAAAAGATTGTTGGTCACCGGATCAAGTGGCTTGATTGGCAGCGAGGTGGTCGCGTACTTTTCCGGTAACGGTTGGGAGATCCACGGAGTGGACAATAACATGCGGGCCGATTTCTTTGGCCCGCAGGGTGACACGTCATGGAACACCCGACGTCTTCAGAAAACGCTCAAAAACTTCCGTCACCACACGGTCGACATCCGGGACCGGGCGGCCGTTTTGACTTTGGTAAGCAGCGTTCAACCCAACGCCGTTGTGCATACGGCCGCGCAGCCCAGCCATGACTTGGCCGCCTCCCGGCCCTTCGACGATTTCGACGTAAATGCCGGCGGCACGCTCAACCTTCTGGAAGCGGCCCGCCGGTCTGCCCCGGAAGCGCCTTTCGTCCACATGTCGACCAACAAGGTGTATGGAGACGCCCCGAACCGATTGAATCTGATCGAAACCCCAACGCGGTGGGATTACGCCGATCCGCAATACGCCAACGGAATCAACGAAACCTTTTCGATCGACAACTCGATGCATTCTATTTTTGGGGTGTCAAAAGTTGCCGCGGACGTGATGGTGCAGGAGTACGGCCGATATTTCCAGATGCCCACCTGCTGCCTCCGGGGCGGCTGCTTGACGGGCCCCAACCATTCCGGGGTCGAACTGCATGGGTTTCTGAGTTACCTGGTCCGCTGTAACCTGGAAGGCCGGACTTACAAGGTGTTTGGCTACAAAGGGAAACAGGTGCGGGACAACATCCATTCGCTCGATGTGGCTCGTTTCATGGACGAATTCATCCGCAGCCCCCGCTACGGGGAGGTCTATAACCTTGGGGGCGGTCGTGATAATTCTATTTCAATTCTCGAGGCTTTCAGCCTGATCTCCAAGATATCGGGTAAAGAAATGCGCCATGAGTACGTTGATCAAAACCGTAAAGGTGATCACATCTGCTACATCTCTGATTTGGCGAAGATGAAAGGCCATTACCCGAATTGGGGCATCACGAAAGACCTGCAAACAACCTTCGTCGAGATTTACGAATCCTGGCTTAAACGGAGTGATGCCGCCTGCCCGGGCTGAGTCCGTTTCCGCTAAGCCCAGCTGCCGCCCAATCTTATCCCTTACCTACCTGTGCAAGAAAAAGTCAGCGTCGTCATCCCGGCCTACAATGAAGCCGGCACCATCTGCAATGTCCTTGAACGAGTCCTGCGTTACCTGCCGGAAGTGCACGAGATTGTCGTGGTCGACGATGCCTCCCAGGATCGGACGACGGAAGTTTGTGCCGAATACGCCAGAACGGAGCCTAGGATCAACGTGCTTCGACACCGCCGGAACCAGGGCAAAACCGGCGCCTTGAAAACCGGCTTCGCCGCCTGCACCGGCACGGTTATCGTGGTCCAGGATGCAGACCTGGAGTATGATCCCTCGGAGCTTCCGGATTTGTTGGAACCAATCGAGACAGGGAGGGCGGACGTGTGTCTTGGGTCACGTTTCATGGTTCGACGGGCCGGGCGCGCGCTTTATTTCCGCCATTACGTGGCGAACAAATTCCTCACCTTTGTCAGTAACGTTCTCACTGACCTGAACCTTACGGACGTCGAAACCGGGTACAAAGCAGGCCGCACGGAGATCTTGCAAAGCATGGTGATTGAATCCGCCGGGTTCGGATTTGAAATTGAATTTGTGGCCAAGTGCAAAAAGGCGGAGGCGCGCATTTACGAGGTGCCCATCTCCTATTATGGACGGACGTATGCCGAAGGGAAAAAAATCGGGTTGAAGGACGGGATCGATGCACTCTGGTACCTGATAAAGTTCAACCTTCTCAGAACGAAGGCGCAAAGCTTTCGCCCGGGATTTGGGTTTCCCAAAACGTCGGGCGCGCATTAGGGTGGGGCGGGTTCCGGAAACGTATCGGGGTGTCGGTGTAACGGCGAGACCGGGGGTCCGATAGGGCGGCGAGTCCCTTCGCCGCCATTGTGTGCCGGGAGAACATTTCAGGTGGGCGCTGAAGGAGCGCGCTTGGGGACAAGCGCCCCTACCGGGGAACGCAAGCGACCCGTTACCCTGGTCGGCGAGGGACCGCCGACCCTGCCGATGCTCCCGCAATGCCACAAATGGCAAAGCCAGAGAAGCACCTCCAATCGTAGCGCTCAAACCAATTGTGGCATTTTGGGTCCCGCCAACACCTTCTTCTACCCCGGCCGTAGCGCCTGCCAAAAATGGGTCGATTTCTCCTGGTTCTCGGGACGGCTCAGCCATTGACCCAGAGCGGCTCCCACCAGCACCAGGGCAATGAACTCGTAAGCAACCGTCAGGTATTGCAGCTTGTGCAGCAGCAGCATGCGGACGCGGGACACAATCCCGGAAGCGGCTTCATGTTCCACCGGGCCTTTCATTGCCGGCGGCAGGAACGAATTGATTTGGGGGTCAACCAGGGTTTCACCCAGGAAACGGTAATACTCCCTGGAAAACGGGAACACCCCATTAAGCTCGGGGCGGACCAGGACCTCCGGATCGCGGGTAGCCAGAAATTCCCGGACGGCTTTCTGCTCGTCGATCATTTCCTGACGGCGGATCGGGAATTGAATCGCCCACGCATCCTGAAACAGGTTAAAGCACCCGACCCCGACCACGCCCAGCCAACCTGCAAGGAAAGCGCTCCGCGCGGCCAGCGGCACCCGCGGGAAGAGGTCCAGGCGCCAGATTTCGAGGGTGGCCGCAAGGCTTAAAACGATCTGGAAAGAATTGTAATCGAAATACCGGACGTATGGCGCGTACTTACCCCGCAGGAAAGCGAGTGACACGTCAATGAGAAGGGTCCATGCCGTTAAGGCGATGATCTGGTAAGAAGATGCCGGCAGTGCGCGCCGATGGAAAAGGAGCGCAAGCGTCAGGAGAATCAGCGGGAGCCACATGATTGGCACCACCCAGACCTGCACCAGCGGGATGTTCGGGAACGCGAGGTGCCGCACAAGCGAGGTCAGGAACAGCCCGACAGAATCCGCCTTGCCGTAAGCATAGGAGTGAACCTGAAGGACGAACGGCAGGTAGCACGCAAGCGTCACCCCACTGCCCAGCGCAGTCCCTGCCGTGACGCGGTTGCGGTGCTCCGCCCGGAAAAGCATCAGGACCGCAGCGCCGGCCGTGACCAGGGGAGCGTAAAAACCTGACCCCACGGAAAGGCAAGCCAGGACCCCACAACTCCAGCCGGTCCACCACTTCGCCCCGAGCCGGTCCGCAGGTAAGGAAAGGCCGACGTTCAGGACGGAGAACAGGATAAAGAAAAAGTGTTGGGATTGAAAGTCCCACAACATGTTCTCATAGGAGAACGGAAGGACCCAACAGAGCGCCAGGATGCCCAACAGGAGGTTGTAAGCCGCCGGCGCAAGCTCACGCCCAAAGGCCCAGGCTGCTGCCCAAACGCAACCCGCGGCCAGGAACGCGTTTGCCATGGCGCCGGCCAGCAAGTCCCAGTGACCGCCGTTGAGCAGAAACAATCCGACATTGAGCCATTTGGTCAGGACGAGGCGGTGCTCGTTGTGCAACTCAAACGCATCCCGCCAGACGGCCCCGAAGTTGCCCGCCAGGGCAGCCTTTAGGTCATGGACCTCCGAGAAGCTGTCCATGAACGGTTCCTGGACACCGTATTTTTTCAGGATGTGGAGGCGAACCAGCAGCACGGCGAACACCACCAGGCTGGTAATCAGCATCCGGTTCGCGAGAAAACCATGGCTGGCGGGAAGGGATGGCGCGTCGGTGGATGGAAACGGTTTGAGCAGAGGCATGACGGCACGCGAAACAGTTGGGAAGGGACGGTAGGCCGGGATCAATCGATGGCGTCTTTGTAAGGGAAGAGCCGGTTGCGAACAAAGACGACGTCTTTCTGGAGCAGGGTTCCTGGGCCAGCGGCCCGAAAGTCGTCGATGTCGTCGTAGTAACGGTAACCGAGTTCGATCAGCCAGGAGAGCATCTCCGGGAAGGTCCTGGCTCCGTGGGCCAACCGCGGAAGCGAAAGCTCCAGCATGATCACGTCAATGGAAGGGAGCAGCTTCATTGCCCCGGCCAACGCGAGGTGTTCGGCGAACTGGATGTCGAGTTTCAACAATCCGTGGCCGTTAAGATTTAGTTCCTGTTGCAGCTGATCAAGGGTCCGAACCGGCACTTTCAGTTTTTGGTAGTTCCTCTGGTCCTGTGGCTGCAACAAACTGCTCCCGTAAAAGTCGGACGAAACCTGAAAAGCGTGCTCCCCCGGTTGGTCTGACACTGCCACGGCAAGGACTTCGAAACGTTTGTACTTGTCCCGCAGGTAGGGGTACCGCTCCTGGTAGAGGTCGCGGAGAGGTTCAATGGATACGATGCGGCTGTCAGGAAAAACTTCCCGCATCGTTTCTGCCCATACCGCCGTGGACGCCCCCACATCCAGGATGAAGTCGGGCCGGAAACCCTGCCACCTCAGCCGGGCGGCCGCGAAGTAAGCTTGATGAAAGTCGGACGAGATCTGCGGAGGAGGCGGCGGGTCAAAGTAGACGCTGTAATCGCCGGGCCGTCGCGGGAAGAGGTCCTCGATTTCGTCAGTGACCGGCCTTCCTCGATCGATGGACTGCAGAATCCATTCGCCGACCTGGTCGGACGAGAACCGAGCCGCCACGCTGGCGGCGCGTTGCCGGATCTCGCATTGGATAGCCGGGAGGCAAAGACGCTCCGCCGCGGCGCGAAGGCTGGGTCCATCGTACCCGGCCACCACGCCCAAGCCGAACCGATCGACAAAAGCCGCCGCGGCGGTCCTGGGGCTGCCGAGGACAATGGTCGGCATGTTGGCGGCAGCAAGCAGAAAGGGCAGTCGGGTCGGGAGGCTGTATTTGGCGATGTCGGAGCGCTCATCATCGGGTTCAAGCGTGCCGGAGGGCACCAGTGCAAACGGGTAGTTCTCCAGCTGCGCGGTCAGGTCAGCTTCGGGAACAAACCCGCGGGCAACGACCCCCTGGGCAGCCAGCTCATTCACGTCGTAAGCAAGCCAGGCGGTTTGGGCGTTGCCGAACCAGTCAACGTGTAAGCCGGCGGCGTGAACGGCTCCGGCCAGACGCCGCAAAGCCTGCGTGCTCCACAGGTTGCCGATAACCACGGCGCGCCGGCTTTCCAGCACGGAGTCGGCGGGAAACACCGGCCGGGTAGATACAGCTCCGGCGGTAACCACCGGCGGCCGCAACCAGAACTGCAACCCGAATTTTTGCTCGTAGCCATCGCGCATCTCCGGTGAGATGGCTAACCGGAGGTCGGCTTTCTGGAGGGCTTCGCGCATCAACTCGTAAGGGATGCCGTCGGTGGCCAGGTGGTTATCGTCCATGACGTAGACGCACAGTTTGGCTTGAAAGATGTCTTTGAGAATGATGGCCGTGAGCAACTCATCCGGGAAGTAGGGCACGCAAACGATGTAATTAAAGCGGTTGCCCGCCAGGGCGTCGCACAGGGCCAGGTAGCTTTCTGCGCGGGAACGGCCGTGGTGCGCAAAACGAAGCGAGGCATCGCCGAAATCAGGGTTGCCGTACAGGTCGGTGCTGCGCAACGAAAGCACCCCGCGCATTTTGCCGAAACAACGCCCAAGAATGACGCCGGTGCCGTGGCGGTCGTTGATCTCGTTCGGAGTCACCAGCACAATGCCGTCCTTAAAACGACCCCGGCCGAGCCGGAAGCTCTCGCCTTCGAGGGCGCTGATGTCCCGCATGGCCCTGCGGACCTGGTCAGCCGAGCGACGCGCGTTGTGCAAGAAGGTAGTAACGCTATCGGTAATGCCGGGCATAGGCGCAGGTTCCTGATGATGCGCAGTAAAAGGCAAAGTTCAACTGCCCGGCGTTAAAAGGACAGCCGGCCCGCAGGAGGGGTGAACCGGGTCCGCTGCATCCAGGTGGCCGGGCCTGCCCGATACTAGCAGGAGCCGTGGCCCTGCCCTCTTACAAAGAATTAATCCACTCCGCGCTAGGCAAGTTCGGCCTGGAAATCCGCCGTTTGCCGAAGGGAACTTTCCGGGCTGGCACGCGCCGGCACTCGCAGGAACTCCCGCTTTTTCTGCACGCGCTGCGAAGGCTGCAGCGCCACCATTTTTCCTTAAACACGATCATCGACGTCGGCGCTTCAGACGCGCGCTGGTCCCTCGGCTTCGCGGACGTGTTGCCGGGTAAGGTTCACCTTCTGCTGGACGCCAATCCGGTACACACCGCCGCGCTGCAAAGGGCATGCCGTTTCCATCCATCCTGGCAGTACCGGATTGTCGCCGTGGGCGCGGAGAACGGCACCGCTTACTTCGATGCGTCTGATCCAATGGCCGGGCATTTAAGCGCCCGCCCCGCCTCCCCGGCTTACGAGCCGTGCGACGCCCGCTCCCTGGACACACTGGTAAGGGAGGCACAGGTCCAGGGCCCGTTCCTGATCAAGCTTGACACCCACGGCGTGGAAATCCCCCTTCTGCTAGGCGCTCGCCAGGTGCTGAATCAGACAGCCCTGGTCGTGGCTGAAGTTTACAACTTTTCTCTGGGACATCCGGCCGTTCCCTTTTGGGAGTTCTGCGCCTTCATGGCCGGCCTGGGGTTCCGCCCGCTCGACCTGTACGACGTCCTGTACCGGGAAGTCGACCGGGCTTTCTGGCAGTTTGACCTGATTTTTGCGCGTGCCGACCTGCCCTTGTTCGATGACCATCGCTTTTTCTGCCACGCACCGGCGCCGATACCGGAGTCCCCCAACCCGGCATCCCGGCCATAGCCCGGGTGGGACGTAGAAGATTGACATCACCCGCAATTACTGGAAGCTGCGCAGGTGTTCGTTTCCATCATTGTGCCGGTGTTCAACGAAACTGACGCCATCGGTAAGGTGTGCGCCGGCGTGCAGACCGAATTGAACCGTCTGAACTTTCCGTGGGAATTGATCTTCATCAATGATGGAAGCACGGACGATTCGGCCGAGGTTCTGGACCGTTTCGCAGCCGCGGATGATCATGTGCGGGTTATCCATTTTCAACGGAACTTTGGGCAGACGGCCGCCATGATGGCAGGCTTTGACCATGCCGTGGGGGACGTCATCATTCCCATCGACGGGGATGGACAGAACGATCCGCGGGACATTGACAAGATGTTGCGTTTGCTGGACGAGGGTTACGACGTTGTTTCGGGGTGGCGCAAAGACCGGCAGGACAATTACATTCAGCGCAACCTGCCCAGCATTTTAGCCAATCTCCTGATTTCGGTCGTGTCCGGGGTGCGGCTGCACGACTTCGGTTGCTCGCTGAAAGCTTACAAACGCCACGTGGTCGAAGGCATCCGTCTGTACGGGGAAATGCACCGGTTCCTGCCCATTTACGCTTCCTGGCACGGAGCCAAGATCACGGAGGTGATTGTCAACCATCATCCGCGACGAACGGGCCGCTCCAAGTACGGGTTGGAGCGCGTCATCAAAGTCGTCCTGGACCTGTTGGTGGTGAAGTTTCTCGACAAAGCTGCCCAAAAACCAATGTACGTCTTTGGCGGCTGCGGGCTGTTCAGTCTCACCGTAAGTATCCTTACCTTCCTTTACATGACCGGCTTGAAGGTTTTTGCCGGGGTATCGTTCATCATGACCCCGCTTCCGCTGATTGTGGTGATGACGTTTCTGATCGCGATGATGTGTATCCTGCTGGGGTTGCTGGCCGAGATGATTACCCGGATTTTTTACGAGTCTCAAGGCAAGACGGTGTATGCGGTGCGCGCCCTGCGCAATTTTGCCGAGCCGCAGGTCCGGGTCATCGATCAGTCAACCATCAACCCAAGGCGTCGGGTACAGAATCGGTGACTATCATGCCACTCGGCGCGGCACGGACTCACCCGGCAGCACCGGTTACGCTAAATGTTGACATCTCCGCGTCGAACAATAGGTGTTTGACGCCTTTCCTGATGGAGGGGGCAAAAGTTTTGGTTTTTGCATGATATGAAAAAAGCGTTGATTACCGGCATCACGGGTCAGGACGGTTCGTACCTCGCCGATTTACTGCTCGCCAAAGGTTACGAAGTGCACGGCATCATCCGACGCGCCAGCACGTTTAACACCGACCGAATCGATCATTTGTACCAGGATCCGCACGTGCATGGCGTCAAACTGTTCCTGCATTATGGCGACCTCGCAGACTCAGTAAACCTGGTCAAACTGCTGTACGAACTTCAGCCCGACGAAATCTACCATCTCGGAGCGCAAAGCCATGTGCGCGTCAGTTTCGATATCCCGGAATACACGGCTGATGTCACTGGGGTCGGCACGATCCGAATTCTTGAGGCCATCCGGGAATCCGGAGTGAAACCGCGCTTTTACCAGGCCTCCAGCAGCGAAATGTTTGGGAAGGTGCAGGAAGTGCCGCAGACTGAACGCACCCCTTTCTGGCCGCGTAGCCCGTACGCTGTGGCTAAGCTTTTTTCCTATTGGGCCACGGTGAACTATCGCGAGAGTTACGGTTTATTCGCAAGCAACGGCATTCTCTTTAACCATGAAAGCCCGCGGCGCGGAGAAACGTTTGTCACCCGCAAAATCACCCGTGCGGTTGCCCGGATCAAAGCAGGCATCGACCAGCACGTTTTTCTCGGTAACCTGGATTCCAAACGGGACTGGGGGTACGCGCCGGAGTACGTCGAAGGCATGTGGAGGATGCTCCAACAGGAGGAGCCGGACGACTACGTGCTCGCGACAAACGAGACCCACACGGTACGCGAGTTTGTTGAGAAGGCTTTTGCCCATGTTGACCTGGACTGGAAAGAATTTGTCCGCTTCGACAAACGGTACGAACGTCCGGCAGAAGTGGACCTGCTGATCGGTGACCCGGCGAAAGCCAAAGCGGAGCTGAAATGGGAGCCGAAGGTTCGGTTCGCGGAGTTGGTGGGCATCATGGTTGATGCCGACGTAGACCTCGTGTACGGCCGCCGCAAGAGCCTGGACGAAGCGCGCGCCCGTGAACCCCGGACCGTTGGCGTGTAAGGAAAGGCCACAAGTATTCAAATCAAAGAATGCCACGAATCAAAAAATGGCAGAATGCTTCTGCGTCGATTCTTTGATCCGGTTATTTATGGCACTCTTTGATTCACAACATCGCCAGGGGTTGTTTGCCTGAGGGCGGTGGGAATGCTTCGTCCAAGGCCTTCACATCAGCCGGCGAAAGCTGAACATCCAAGGCGCCGTGGTTTTCTCGGACGTGCGTTACCGTTCCAGCTTTAGGAATTGCCACCAAACCGGGCTGACGCAATAGCCAAGCCAAGGCAATCTGTGCCGGGGTTGAGCCATGCCTCGCAGCCATTGCCTGCAGCCGGGGCAGCAACCGGCCCTGTTCAACCGGCGAGTACGCCATCAGCGGAATCGAACGTGAACGGCACCAGGGAAGAACATCAAACTCCGCGCCCCGGCGGACCAGGTTGTACAGGATTTGATTGGTGGCGACCGTTGCGGAGGGAGCAGCGGAAAGGATGTCCTTCAGGTCGGACACGTCGAAATTGCTCACCCCATACGCTCGGATTTTGCCGGCCTCGGCCAGATCGATCAGCCCGGCAAACGTTTCAGCCAAGGGGACGGAACCGCGCCAATGAAGTAGGTACAGGTCCAAGCAGTCCGTTTTAAGCCGGCGCAGGCTTCGTTCGCAGGCAGCGGCAACACCCTTTCGCGTGGCGTGGTGGGGATAGAACTTGCTGACCAGGAAAACGCCGTCACGACGGTTGGAAATGGCTTCCCCAACCAACTCTTCGGCGCCGCCGTCGGCGTACATCTCCGCGGTGTCAACGAGGGTGAGGCCGAGGTCCAGCCCCAACCGGAGCGCGGCGAGCTCCCCTTGGCGACGGGCGGGTTGCTCAGCCATTTTCCAAGTCCCCTGACCGAGTGCAGGCACCCGCACGCCTGAAGGCAGTTGAACTGAATTATCGACTTTCATCGTTGCAAAAACAGGTTCCCGATCAATAGGCCTGCCCGCGAATGATCCGTTTGCGAGACCGCCGGCCACCAGCCCGAAGACGGGCATGGCGCCGGTGTCGCGGACCCGTTCGCGACGTCAGCGTCGAGTGGGAATGCCGCCGGTGCGCCGAATACCGACCACCCCCACGAATGGCCTGAAGGGCATTTTTTCGTTTCGCTTTTCGGCGCAGAGGTTGGTTGCTTCTGGCCCCCGCGCCGAACCGGTGCCGGCCGGCGGTCAGGGCAACCAAGCGTCGATGCCCGTGATGCGGCCGAGAGCGGCCCGTGGTTCGTCCCCCCCGCCCCAACCTCGAATGGCGGGCAGAAGCATGGGAATGAACCCGTTTTTCCGAAGCCACCGCTGTCCTGGCCGGAAGTTCGTCCACCCTGGGCAGAAGTTCAGGTCCAGCCGGTTCAGTGGAGGAGTTGAGCGAATCCGATTCGGCTGCTGCCAACCATCCCTGGTTGGTGTCCCCGTAAAACATAGACCATGCAAGAAGAACTGCGACCAGACGGCCCCGCGGGCGAAACACCTCACTCAGCCCCGGCAAAAGGCAGCGCATACCTGGAGTTAAACGCTGCGCTCCGACGAACGGAACTAATTACCGCTCACTTTTCTTCCTCGGCCTCACCTGCCTCCTGTGCCCGCTGATTTACCGACGCCGTGGCCACGGCTGTCAACTGGCTGTCCATCGCGATTTCCTCATCCAGGGTCTGCTGCAGCAGCTTCACCGCTTCTTTATCGCCCAACTGCTCGGCCAGGGTCCGAACCGTGCCGTAAGCCGCAATCTCGTAATGTTCGGCCCTCTGGGCGCCGTTGATCAGGATGACGTCCATGAGTTCCTCACCGACATCTGCCTGCATGTTCTCCTCGCTTTCGGCGAGAATGCCTTCCATGCCTTTGCATTTCTGGATGCGGCTGGTGCCCACGCCCAGTTTCTGGAAAATCTTATCCAGCCGCGTGATTTGCTCTTTGGTTTGGTCGAGGTGTTTCTTAAACCCTTGAGCCAGCTTTTCGTCGGAAGCGGCCTTGGCCATTTTCTGCAGTGCTCGGCTAAGTTGCTTCTCCGCGCTGTAAACGTCTTTCAACTCATGGAGAAACACGTCGTTCACCGTTCTTATTTTCATGGTAAAAGGTGATCGCGGGCGTGGATTGGCGTGGACGTCAGAAATCACACCGGGGAACCCGCAACGAAACGCACGCCTTCTTGGAAAACGTGCGTCGCAGTTCAGTGAAAAATCGACAAGCAAAGGTAAATGATCAAGCCAAGGAGCAGGACGGCGGCCGGAAGGGCATCAGCGAATGCGTCCGGTCCAGCCCGAGGCAAAGAAGGAATGGACCGGCGTGGTAGATCTGCGCCGGGCAGGTCCTTTTTCTCGAGCCGCGCTCGGGCCTGCTCAAAATCGATGATCTTACCAGAATCAGGGGCTTTGGGTTGCATGGAAGTAACAGGTGGGTGTTGAGCGGTCACTCCCGTGCGACCAGAGAATTGTCCCGGGGACAACCAGTGCGGCCTCAGACGAGAGCAGGAAGACGGCCAGCCAAAACGGATGGCCGTGGTGAACGGATCAGCGCCTTAAAGGGCGCTTGCGGTTCCGAACCCGAGCAACGGCTAGCCTTTGCTAGCGCGCATAACCGGGTTGTAGAAACGCATGAGACGAGAAGGCATGAAACTCCCGAAGCGGGTAGAGAAACGAGAAATCGTCATAAGAGCAGCCTCCTTCCTTAAGGGAAAGCGAGTTGATCAGAACTGCGCGGATAACACAAACTATTTTTGACGCTACCCCAAATTTTTCTGAACTGGCCGCCTTGCGGGCCATCCGTCGACAATAGCGGCACCATACGTGTGGAAGCCCAAGGCAAGTACGGTCAGCAGGCGTTTGGCAGCCGTGCGTTCCGAAACGCTTCTCGCTCCGGGGGGCGCCTTCTCCGGTAGGGGAGCTTTCCTCAAGCACCCGGGAAGCGACCGCTCCTCCCTGGCCCAAAGGCACGGGGCGGTTGGGCCCGAAAGGGCTATCGTCTTGGCGCGTGGACGTGACCGGGGGTCCGGCAGGACGGGGAGTCCTGCCGGCAGGGGCCGCCGGGGTGACGTTCCCCGGAAGGCCCCGCCCGCAAACGGCACGTGACCCGACCGACCGGACGGGCGCCATCCCCGGGAGCGCTTGAGGACAAGCTCCCCTACCGGAGGTCGCATCGGGACACGCGACCCTACCCGAGGCCCCGTCAGGCCGCGCCGGCGGCGAAGGAACTCGCCGCCCCGCCGAACAAGGCACGACCAAACCAGCGGTCTCCCGCCGGC
>DASWVC010000133.1:0-6687 GCA_036401335.1 Chthoniobacterales bacterium | reverse complement strand
CTGCCGGGGGAGCGGAGGGTGACCCGAAATCCCTCACGTTCGCAAATCGTTATGACGTTTTCCACACAAACCTGCTCGATTTCCAACTCGCGCTTCGCCTCAACCAGTACGTGGGCGGCGCGGCGGAGGATCCGACCCAACAGTGTAGCGCGCAGGCCCTGGCCGCGTATTTGACCGAACGGGTCACCGCGTTTCACGGACGCGATGACTGGCAGGGCACCTTCCTCGATAACCATGACCAGATGCGTACAATTGTGCGCCTGCACAAGCTGGGTGTCGGTGAGGAGGAGAGCGACCGGAGACTCGACCTCGCCACAGTCCTCTTGATGACCGTTCGCGGCATCCCAATCATCATGTGGGGCGACGAGCAGTACCTTGCCCACGATGCGGACAATGCCACTCCTACCCCGGCGCAGATCAACAATTGGGATGACGACCCCTGGAATCGGGTGGGGATGATGAATTTTCGCGAAGACACGCCGGCGTTCCAGATCATCAAGACGCTCGCGAAACTGCGCCAGGAGAGTCCGGCCGTTCAGCGGGGTGCCTACACGCCCCTGTATGCCGATCAGGATGTTCTCGTGTTCAAGCGCCAGCTCGGCTCGGAAACCGTGGTGGTCGGCGTAAATCGGGGTTTGGCCAAGCAGCTCAGCGTCCCTGTCTCGACGGGCTTGCCGCCCGGTTGTTATGGGAATCTCCTGGATCCATGTCAGAACGGCGCGCTGGTAGTAACGTCCGAGGGATTTCAAATGCAGCTTGGACAAATCGGGGCAGTCGTGGTGCGGCTCAAATAAAGGGTCAAAGAGGGTCTGTGGAGTGAGTGCGCCGCGTGGCGAGATTAACTTTATGCGTTCCTTGTTGTTCGTCCTGGCGGTCTCGAGCACAAATGCAGTGGCTCAGTTAAAGTGGGAAAATCCGGAGCAGCGGGTGACGGCTCGAGCGGTTGATCAGTTCGTGGAAGTAACCTACCGGTTCACCAACACCGGCGCTTACCCGGTCACGATTGACGAAGTGCAACCTTCTTGTGGGTGCACAACGGTTCGACTGGCCAAGAAAGAATATGTACCGGGTGAATCGGGTGAAATGGCAGCCCGATTTGATTTTGCGGGGCGTACCGGCCCTCAGGAGAAATCCATTTTGGTAGTGACAAAGGACACGATAAATCAACCGGTCATCCTCAAGCTTCTGGTGACCATTCCTGGAGCGGTGAAAATCGAGCCTGAGGTGGTGTTCTGGCGCGTGGACGAGGAACCCAAGCCAAAAGTCATCCGAGTGACCGTTACGGAAGGTTTCCCGGCCAACATCGTTTCGATCACGTCAAATAATCCGGAGATGCGGGTGGGGTTGAAGGAGGTAACGCCAGGCAAAGAAGTCGAGGTGACGGTGACGCCGCAAAACGCCGGTCAACCGGCTAAGGCAACCCTCCGCATCAAAACGGATTATCCGGTGGAGAACCGGGCGACCCACTACGCGTGGGCACAGGTGCGATGATGGCGCGAGCGCCGGGTAAAAGGGATTGGTGAGGTGCTGCGTGCCTTGCTTCATCGCGGGTACCTGAGTCAGGAATACAGGCACTGTTTGACCTCGAGCAGCGTTGGCAGGCGTGGCGTGAGGTCGAAGCTGCCCTTGCTCTGACCCGATGCCCTGCTGGACCCTGCCAGCACACCGATTTTTCGCTGTCCCTCCACGGGAGGAAATTTTTTCAGACCAGCAATTTCGGGCTCCTCCGGGTACGCTCCTCCTGCGGTTCTGGTCCCCAAAGCCTTCAAAAAGGGGAACTTGACGGTGACTGACGCTGGAGCGATACGTAACGGCTCTTCCCGCCGACGTAGCTCAGGGGTAGAGCAGCGCATTCGTAATGCGCGGGTCGTGGGTTCGAATCCCACCGTCGGCTCCAGCTTCGAATTCCCGTCGTGGGAAATGCCACGAACCGGCAAATGCCACAAATCAAAGAATCAACAAATGCCACAAACGGATGATGTAACGAAGCGATCTCCATTCTTTGATTCGTGGCACTCCTTGATTCTTTGATCCGTGGCATCTTTTGATCTGTGGCAGTTGCCCCAGGGCCGGCATTACGGCACAAGCATCGGGCCCACCCATTTTAGCGCAAGACCGACCAACCCGGCTGCAAGGACAACAATCCCGACGCTCCATCGGTACCGGGTCATCCCCACAAAAATAATCGCTGCGATCAGCACCGCCGCCCAATCCACCGCGCCGTCGCCTGGAAAGACCACGTGCAGGCCAAACCAGACGGCGAGGTTAAGCACGACCCCGACCACCGCCGCCGTGACGGCAGACAGCGCAGTGGAGAGCGCTTCGTTGCCGCGAAGCCGTTCGATGTAAGGGCCGCCCAGAAAGATCCAGAGGAAACACGGTGTGAACGTGGTCCAAGTGGTCACGGCAGCACCCAAAGTCGCGGAAACCAGACGGGGCAGCGGACCAGGATGGTTCCAGGCGCCAAGGAAGCCGACGAACTGCGTGACGATGATCAAAGGGCCGGGGGTGGTTTCCGCCAACCCCAGGCCATCCAGCATCTGGCCGGCAGTCAGCCAATGGTGGGATTGCACGGCCTGCTGGGCGACATACGGCAAGACAGCATAGGCCCCGCCGAAAGTAACCAGCGCGGCTTTGCTAAAGAAGACGCCTTCTCGAACCAGGGTGTGTTCCCTGCCCAACCAACAGGCAAGGAAGATCACGGGAGCGGCCCACGCGGTCACCCCGACGATCCCCACCCACAAGGCACGGACCCACGACGGCTGGGCATGATCGGGTACGCCGGAGGTATCGTGCAAGACGGCATCGTCTCCGGGGAGGCCCTGCGGCCGAATGACAAGGAAGTTGTCCCGCCTCCATCTGCCTCCGCCGTAGCCGGCTGAAGCCGCACCGAGAATGATCAATGGAAACGGGACGCGAAGGAAAAAAATTGCGGCAAACGCGACCGCTGCCAGCGTCCACATGGCTGCGTTCTTGAGCACCCGGCCGCCAAGGCGAAGAACAGCGGACGCCACGATGGCCAAAACGGCAGGTTTAAGCCCATAAAAGACGGCCGCCACTCCTGGGGTGTTACCGAGCACCACGTAGACGTAGCTGAGCACCCACAAGATAAAGGCCGACGGCAGGACAAAACAGGCCCCGGCCACCAGGCCACCCCTTGTCTTATGCAGTAGCCAGCCGACGTAGGTCGCAAGTTGCTGGGCTTCCGGTCCGGGCAACAGCATGCAGTAGTTCAGCGCATGCAGAAAGCGCGCTTCACTGATCCACCGTTTCTTTTCGACCAGCTCCACGTGCATGATCGCGATCTGCCCGGTAGGTCCGCCGAAGCTGATAACGCCGAGCTTGAGCCAGAACCAAAACGCTTCACGGAACGCAGGGTGCCGCAACCTTCCCGACGGAACCAGGCTTCCTGAGAGGTCTGAAGGCGTCATAAGGCTCAAGCGGAGCAACCGCGCAGCCGACGCCAGATCGATGACCGGCGTCGCGTCACCATGCGATGGTGACTTTGCCGAAATGAGAGCCACTTTCCAGGTACTGGTACGCAGCGCCAGCTTCTTCGAAAGGAAACACGCGGTCGATGACCGGCTTGATTTTGGTTTGCGCAAGCGCCCGGTTCATCCCTTCGAACATCTCGCGGCTGCCGACGTAAATCCCAAACACGTCCAACAGTTTAGGGACGATCGAAAAAATCTGCACGGCGTTTTCCAAACCGGTCAGGATGCCAATCACGCCAATGGAGGCCCCGGGGCGGCAGGCTCTCACCGATTCGGCAAAGGTGCCGGCACCCCCGACTTCCAACACATGGTCGACGCCCCCGCCCGCGAACTCCCCGGCCGCTTTCCCCCATTCCGGAGTCTGCCGGTAATTGATGACGTGGTCCGCTCCCAGCGCACGGGCGCGCTCCAGTTTTTCGTCACTGCTGGAGGTGATGATGACCCGGGCTCCGGCTGCTTTGGCAATTTGAAGCCCAAACACCGACACGCCGCCGGTACCGAGTAATAGCACCGTATCTCCGGGCTGAACCTTCCCTCGAACGATCATGGACTGCCAAGCGGTCAACGCCGCACACGGCAACGTAGCGCCTTCGGCAAAAGTGTAGCCCGGCGGCAACTGCACCAACCCGTCCTCATTTAGAACGACAAACTCCGCCAACACCCCGTCGACGGAACCTCCCAGCGCCGCACGGTGGTACCCGGCCTGAAACCGGCCGCTTATCCACCCTTGGAAAAAGCAGCCGGCAACGGCATCACCCGGTTTGAACCGAGACACACCAGAACCGACGGCAGCCACTTCACCGGCTCCGTCCGACAAGGGTACCCGGCCGACGTGCGGGTCGCGGTCGTATTTGCCGTTCATGACGACAAGGTCCCGGTAATTGAGGGAGGCGGCCTTTATCCGCACAAGGACCTGGCCCGGCCCGGGCTGCGGGTCGGGTTGACTAGTTATTTCGAGACCGTCGACACGGCCGTAGCGCTGGATCCGGTAGAGTTTCATGGCTGGAAATTGGGGACCGCTCCATGCAGGCGAGCGTTCAGGACCATCGCTAAAACCCAAGCTCGTCCCGCACCGCCGCAAACTGCTCAACCGCAAAGTCGAGGTCCTCTGCGGAGTGCGCCGCCGACACCTGCGTGCGGATGCGAGCGGTGCCGTGCGGCACAACCGGGTAGAAAAACCCGATCACGTACAACCCCCGTTCAAGCAATCGATCCGCCGCTTGCTGCGACAGGGCGGCATCACCGATCATGACCGGCACAATCGGGTGCGTACCGGGCTTAATGGACAAGCCACGCGAGGTCAGGGCCGCCCGAAACCGTTGCGTGCTTCGCTCCAAACGGTCGCGCAGCTCCGTGGATCGTGACGCGATCTCGATGGCTTTCAGGGAAGCCGCGACAATGCTCGGGGTGAGGCTGTTCGAAAACAAATACGGGCGCGACCGCTGGCGCAGCAGGTCAACGATCGGCCGGCGCCCGGTGGTGTAACCACCGCTCCCGCCACCCAACGCTTTTCCCAAGGTGCCTGTGATAATGTCGACCCGGCCGAGCACCCCGCAATGTTCGGGGGTGCCGCGGCCGGTCTTGCCCAGAAACCCCGCTGCATGGCACTCGTCCACCATCACCATCGCTCCGTAACGATCGGCCAACTCGCAGATTGCCCCCAAGTCCGCCACTGTACCGTCCATGGAAAACACGCCGTCGGTTGCAATCAGGCGGTACCGCGAAGACTGGGCCTCGCGCAGCTTGATTTCGAGGTTCGCCATGTCGTTGTGCCGGTAGCGAAACCGGGCCGCCTTGCAAAGCCGGATGCCGTCAATGATGGAGGCGTGGTTCAATTCGTCGCTGATCACCGCATCTTCCGCCGACAACAGCGTTTCAAACAGGCCGCCATTGGCGTCAAAACAACTCCCGTAAAGGATCGTATCCTCCGTGCCATGGAACCGGCTTAAGGCTGCCTCCAGTTCCTGGTGGATTTCCTGGGTGCCGCAAATGAAACGAACGGAAGCCAAACCAAATCCCCAGCGATCCAACGCCTCCCGGGCGGCTTGGATGACTTCCGGGTGGTCGGCCAACCCCAGGTAATTGTTTGCACAAAGGTTTAAAACTTCCCGTCCGTCGGTTGTCCGGACCCGGGCGCGCTGAGGCGAGGCGAGCGCGCGCTCCCGTTTCCACAAACCATCCTTCTCAATTCCGGCCAACCGTTGGCCCAGGTCATCGGCAAATCCCTTAAGCATAGGTCGAGGGCAAAGGTTCATCCGCCGGCAAAAGCCGGGCTTCCGCGGGCGCCACGCCGGCCTCCTCCCAGTTCAGCACGATCTTGCCGGATTGACCGCTGCGCATCAATTCGAACGCTTGTTCATACGCGTCAAAAGGAAAGTGGTGGGTGACCACCGGGGCAATGTTCAAGCCGGACTGGATCATGGACGTCATCTTGTACCAGGTCTCGTACATTTCGCGTCCGTAGATTCCCTTAATCGTCAGGCCGTTGAAAACCACCAGGTCCCAATCGACCGCCGCGTTTTTGCCTTGGATCCCCAGCAGCGCAACTTTGCCTCCGTGGCACATGACTTTCAACATCCCGTTGAAAGCATCCCCGTTGCCCGACATCTCCAACCCGACGTCGAAACCCTCTTTCATGCCGAGTTGAGCCATGCAGTCCTCAAGGTTCCCGTGCCGGACATCAAGGGCCACGGTGGCGCCCAGTTTTTGCGCCAAAGCCAACCGGTAGGGATTCACATCCGTGATGACGACGTACCGGGCCCCGGCATGCCTGGCAATGGCCACCGCCATCAACCCGATCGGGCCGGCGCCTGTGATCAAGACGTCCTCGCCCAGCACGTCGAAAGACAAGGCCGTGTGCACCGCGTTCCCGAGGGGGTCAAAGCAGGACAGAATCTCCAGGGGAATCTTTGGATCCGCCAACCACACGTTGGTTTCGGGAATGGACAGGTATTCAGCAAACGCCCCGGGCCGGTTCACTCCCACCCCGCTGGTGTGGCTGCACAAGTGGCGCCGGCCCGCCAGGCAATTGCGACACCGCCCGCAGACCACATGGCCCTCGCCGGTGACGATCATGCCGGGCCGGAAATCGTGCACAAAATCCCCCACCGCCTCAATGACCCCGACGAACTCGTGCCCGATCACCATTGGGGTCGGGATCGTCTTCTGCGCCCAGCCGTCCCATTCATAGATG
>DASWVC010000132.1:0-10133 GCA_036401335.1 Chthoniobacterales bacterium | reverse complement strand
CGTCAATACGTAGAATGACGTATTGCGATCTCTATGGGCTCTTCTCGCAGCTGCAGCCCCACCCGAAAGAAACCCTTCCACCTTGTTGAGGGTGTCGTCGGACGGTACCCGCTTGCCCGTGCGCCATGGCGAGAAAAGCCGCGCGCTTGGCCGAACGGCTCCGAATGCCCGCCTGCCCAGACAGTCTATTACGGATGATTTGCCGGGCGACCTCGAGGACACCTTCCCGAACCGTGCCGCGCGCCCCCGCTCGAGTTTGAACTCATCGAGCAAGGCTTCGCGCCGGGCACGCGAAACGCGCACCCAACCCACCGTGTCGGTTTTGAAAATCTCGCCTGCGGCGGCCCCAGGCAATCCCACCGCAGGCAATAACGCCCACCACCATGAGTCCAAGGCTCGACGGCTCGGGCGCCGAAACCGGGGTGCCCACGACCGACACCGGGACGTTGTCGATCGTGAAGCCCGCCGCCCTGGGCGGCGTAAACGTGATGCTGCTTACCATGTTGTTCTCCGGATTCCCACTCAAATTGCCTGTCTCGAAATGCGATAGACCGGAGGCATCGGGCCTGCCCGCAAGGGCGCCCGATCCGTAAAAGAAAAGCGAAATGTCGGCCGCCGGCGTATTCAGGTCGATGCTGGCAGAGTTGTAATCCGAGTTGGCATAAAAGTAAGTCCCGGAGGAAAGGGATACCGCCCTTCCCTGCACGGTGTAGGATCCGGAGAGCAGGGGCGTGCTGATGTAAAAAGGCTGGTTGAACGGCGTGTCATTCGGCACCGATTCGGGCACCAGAAACTCGAAGGTAAAGGCGCCACCGGGAACCGTTAGGGACGTCGTGGGCGTCGTGGCATCGTAGGTTCCGGTGAAATCGTAGCGCACGTCCCGCGCGTAAGTCGTGCAAAGGGCGGCAGTCACCACAAGGAAAACAGGCAACCGTGCTTTCATTTTCCTCGTCGGTTTGAAATGGGTTTGAAGTGCAGTTTCATCGTCTTCTCCTGAGGTTCGGGGATGGTTTGTCAAGGGACCTGCATCGGCGTGGACAAGGGGATCAGTGCCTTCGTCAAAGGTCTCTGGGCACCACGCGATTAGGCGCGTTCCAGAGAATCCGTCCATACGTAGAATGACGTATGGCGCTCCTTATGGGGACGTCTCGCCGTTCCCTTGTGTAGCCTCACCCGAAAGGAACCCCTCGACCTTATTGAGCGTGTAGTTGGACGGCACCCGCTTGCGCGAGGATCTTGCGCACGGTGGCGGGGTGCAGGCCCAGGCGCCGGGCGATGGCCGCCGGCTTGTGGCCGCGGCGGGCCAATGCCTGGATGCGAGGCCCGCGCCAAAGGCTATTCACCCGCTAATGGGAGCGGACGATAAAACCCAACCTAAAATTGACTGACGCCACCAAAGGCCGGACGACCGCTTTGGTGGAGCAGACCCTGGACGGGCTGAACCTTCGTTTCCAGGACGGTGCCACCCTCCGGTTGAAGGGGCAGATCGACCCCGGCCACCAAGTGGCCCCGGGCGCTTCGGTGGTTCAGGCCTGCGAGCGCCAGGACCGGCTGGAGCTTCACTTCAGCCAGGGACCGCCGGCAGCGTTTTCCCTGGCCAACCCCGGTAATGCCGTGTCCGTGCGGGATGCGGCCGGGAAGGTCGTCTACCTGGGGTAAGCTGCTGTCGACCCCACGGATTAACCACTGAGGTTCTTTTACTACGATTCCACTACCTTAGGCACGACGGCTTAGGTTACTGAGGCAACGGGCCAGGTCACGCTTCAGGCCCTCTGCTGATACGTCAACCTTCGGATCCCCTGTCTGCGGCTGGCGCCGTGCTTTCTCGGATTTGCAACGCCGGTTCGAGGTCCAGTTGCTGAAGCGGACTCCCCGGATTTTCAAGCGCGCTCAGGAGGCACGCGAACCCCAACCGCCCGACCTGCGCGAAGTCCTGTCGGACCGTGGTCAGGGATGGGGTCAACAAGCCGGCAAAGGGAAAATCGCCGAAACTGCCGACCGAGACCTCCGCGGGGACCGCGATGCCCGCCTCATTCAGGGCCCGCAGGAGGCCGACGGCCATCAGGTCGCTTCCGGCGACAACGGCGCTAAAGGCGCCCCGGTGCCGGCGGAGCAATTCCTTGGCTTGCGCGTAAGCGGTTGCCGCGCCCCAATCCCCGTGGAACACCGGCCCGGGTTTGAGCCTCGCCCGCCGCAGCACCCGCAGCCAGCTCTGCCTCCGTTCGTGTTCCGCAATCCAGGTTTTGGGTCCGCCCAGGTAGGCCAGCCGCCGGTGACCTAACCCGAGCAGGTGCTCCGTCAGGAGCTGGGCGCCCTTGGCATGGCGGAAGACGACCGAGGCGACCTCCGGCCCGACGCGGACGTCGTGCAGCACCACCGGAACCCTCCGACCGAGGTCGCGAAATACGCCGAAGTCGATGCGCAAAGGGAAGTTTACCTGGATGCCCAAGACGCGGTAGGCGCAAAGCTGGTCGAAGGCCGCGCGGATGCTGTGCGGGTTTTCGTCGATGTCGGTAACGATCACGTTGAAGCCGCGGGCTTTGGCCGCTTCTTCGAGCTGAACAAGGGTTTGGGTCGGTCCGATATTAGCCAGAGCATGCGTGATGAGGCCGACGAGGTTCGATTTGGTGCTGGCCAGGCTTTGCGCATTCCGGTTGGGCAGGTACCCCATCTCGCGCACCAAATTTAGAACCCGTTCGCGGGTTTCGACGCTGATACGGGACCGGCTCCGGATCGCCCGGGAGACCGTCTGGGTGGATACGCCCGCCCTGGCGGCAACCTCTGCGATGGTCGGGGCGCCGGTGCCGACTCTTCTGCGACGCGGCATTCGATGGGACCATGCATCCACACGGGCGAACTGTCGAGTGAGTGTCTCGGCCGGCCCGGCTGCGTGGCGGGCGCACCTGTTTTGCGTTAGCGGTAACTTTTTCGGCTTGCCATTCTCCGTTGCGCCATCCACCTTCGTGCCGTTCCCGCCACGCCCCAACCGGGGCACCAACCCAAAACCCGCCTCACCCCCCGAGATGCGTGACCCACAGCCCGCGTTCGAAGGCCTTCCCACCCCGATTCGACTCGGGTACGTGGGTTGCGGCTTCATGGCGCAAAACGTGCACTTGCCGAACTTCCGTTCCGTCCCGGGTTGCGAACTGGTCGCGTTGGCCGAGAAACGGTCTGCCCTTCGCGAGAAGGTCGCCGCGAAGTTCGAAATTCCTGCCCGTTACGGCAGCCACCTTGAATTGGCGTGCGATCCTCAGGTCGACGCCGTCGCCGTTTCGGCCGGATTCGTGGAGCAAGGCGAGATTGCGGCAGACCTTCTACGCGCCGGCAAGCACGTCTTCATGGAAAAGCCGATGGCGGTGTCCCAACGGCAAGCCGAACGGATGCTGGGCGCCTCCCGCGACGGTCAAAGCCGGCTGATGGTTGCCTACATGAAACGCTTCGACCCGGGTAATGTGTGGATGGCGGACCTGGTGGCTTCGTGGCGACGGGAGGGGACGGCGGGTAACGCCCTGTTAACCCGCAACCACGGTTTCTGCGGAGATTGGCTGGTCGGTTTGGACCTCAGCCAGATGATCCGGACGGAGGAACCGATCGAGCCCTGGACGCCAACCGATCAACTCCCCGGGTGGATGCCGCCCGAGCACCACCGCGCTTACATCAACTACCTTCAGCAGTACACCCACAACGTCAACCTTCTCCGGTACCTTTTGGAAGCGGACCGACGGGACCTTGTCAGGGTCGAGCAGGTCGCCTTCGATTCGGATGGCTTCACGGGCATCGCGATCCTCCGGCTTGCCGGCGTTCGCTGCGTGATCGAGAGCGCCACTTCAAATTTCCACGCCTGGGATGAAAATACCCAGATCTTCTTTCAGGATGGATGGATCCGGGCGGAAACCCCGCCCTTTTTCGCCCGTTCGGCGACAACGCGCCTCGAGGTTTACACGCGCAAGCCACACCCGGAACTACGCTACCCTTTAGGCCCGGGGCTAAACGTCTGGCCCTACCTGGAAGAGGCCAACCATTTCATTCAGAGCCTGCAGTCTGGGACGCCCTTCCGCTCGAGCGGCGAGGATGCCTTTCTGGACGTCGTTCTTAACGAGGAAATCTACCGCGCTTACCTGCAGGGCAAGCGTGCGATCTAAGGTGAAAATCGGTTTTTATTCCGTCGTCTTGCGCGAGCAACCGTTGGAGGCAGTCGCCGATTGGGCGGTCGCCAACGGTTTTCAGACCTTGGAGATTGATGCCAACCGGCACCTGCCGGAGCTCGAGAAGGCCGCCATGGCCTGCCGGCGGGTGCGCGACCGGGGGTTGGACGTTTGTTCAATCGTGTATTTCGGCGCCCTGCTCGACGCCAATCCAACGCGGGAGCACGAACGGCGCGTGAAGGCGCGCGAATGTTTCTTCAGGGCCACCGAAGCGAACGTGCCGCACGTGACGTTTTTCGCGGGCCGCAACCCCGAACGACCGGCAGCTGAAGATTATGCCTCGCTGGCGGGGTTCCTGAGCGAGCTTTTCTCGTCCGTCCCGAATGCGGAGACGAACGTCGTTTTTGAAAATTGGCCCGGGTTCTCCAAGGACTGGCTCGTGACGACGCCTGCGGGTTGGCAGGAGCTCTTCAGTCGAACCGACGATCGGCGGGTCGGCGTGGAATTCGACCCGTCCCATTTGCTCCCGCAAGGGATCGAGGTCCTGCCCGCATTTCAGGCGGTTGCGGATCGAGCCTTTCTGATCCACGCGAAAGACGTTCAGTTGCGCCCGGAACGCGTCCAGGTGACCGGTTACTACGGCGACTGGTGGTCCTTCCGGCTGCCCGGTGACGGAGACGTTCAGTGGCCTTCGTTGTTTGAAGCCGTGGCGAATCGGGGCTGCGCGAAAGCTGTCATCATCGAGCATGAAGACGCCGGCTACGGTTGGCCAAACGGCCCGCTAGAACTACGCCAGCGCGGGCTTTTGCATGCCCGGTCGGCGGTCGGGAAGGCCCTTTCGACCTTGAGAAGTTCCTGAACCAAGCCTGCTTAGACCGGCAGGTTTTCCCAGAAAGAAGAGTATGACCGCCCGTTCCCTCACCAGAATTTGTCTAGCTGCGCTGACAGCCGCCCTCACCGCTCTCCAGGCGGACGCTGAGACAAGGCTCAATTGGATTGATTACGACACAAACAGCGTCGCCAACCGGGAATACCTGGAGAAGATCTTCCAGCAGTATCACACCGAGCACCCGGAGGTCACCATCACCCGCTCCGCCGTGCCGCAAGGGGACTTCAAAAGCAAGTTGATCCAGGCGACGGCCACCCACTCGGTGCCCGATATCATCATCCTTGACAATCCGGACAACCAAGCCTTGGCCGCGCAGGGCACCCTGGCCGACCTGACGGACAGGATGAAGGGTTGGAAATACGAATATTTCAAGGGGCCTTGGAGCAGCGCCCTGTACAAGGGCCGCAACTACGGCATCCCGATCCAAAGCAACACCTTGGTCGTCTGGTACAACCTCGACTTGCTGAACAAAGCAGGCATCGACAAACTGCCACTCACCTGGGACGAATTTCGCTCGGTTGCAAAAAAGCTAACCCACGGGAACACGTACGGTTTGGCGTTTTCCGCGAATTCGACTGAGGTCGGCACGTTCACCCTCCTGCCGTTCATTTGGTCCGCAGGGGCGGATTTGACGACGATTTCGTCTGCTGACGCCGTGAGGGCCTTCCAGTACCTGCAGGACCTGGTTGCAGGCGACAAGAGCGCCTCACGCAGCGTGGTTACCTGGGGACCGAGCGATCTCACCAACGCGTGGACGTCGGGCCGGGCCGCCATGATGATCAACGGGTCTTGGGAAACGCCAAACATCAAAGGCGCCGCGCTGCCGTTTAAGTGGACCATTGGCCCTTTGCCGAAGGATCGGGAGTCAATCTCGATCCTTGGCGGCGAGAACCTGGCCCTTGGAAGTGGGCCCAACCAGGAGGAAGCCTGGCGTTTCGTTCAGTGGCTAAGCGAGCCTGCGCGGTTGCTGGGCTTCATTCACGCCCGGGGGCAATTGCCGAACCGTTTGGACCTCATTGACGAGAAATCGGCCGATGAGCTCGACAGGATTTTCTACGACTCCATCCGAACCGCCAAAGCCCGCGCCTACGGCCCGAACTACCCGAAAATGTCCCAAATCCTGTACACGGCTTTCCAACGCGCCGTGACCGGGGCCGCAAAGCCCGAGCAGATCGCGAACGAGACGCAGCGACAGTTGAGCTCGCTCCTGGCGCCCGACGCAATGTGAGCCGGTGGTGACGACGCCGACCGAAACACCCGAGGCGGTGAAGTCCGGCCGGCCGGCGAGGCGAATCCAGTTTCGCCTGGCCGACGCGGCCGACTACCTCTTTGTCCTGCCCGCAGTCCTGTTTTTGGCCGTTTTCCTGGTTTACCCGATCCTCTACAACGTCCGGCTAAGCTTCATTCAGGTCACCGCCAGCGACCTGCTCAGCGGTTCAGTTGCTTTCGTCGGGCTTAAAAATTATCAGGAAATCTTTCAAGATCCCCTGACCCGTCTGGCCGCGCTGAACACCCTCACGTTCACGGTGGCTTCGTTGTTCTTTCAGATCGTCATCAGCATGGCGCTCGCGGTCCTTTACCGTCAAACATTTCCAGGCTCGCGGCTGATGCGAAGCCTCTACCTGGCGGGGTGGGCGGTTCCGGTGCTGGTCTCCGGTACCGTGTTCAAGTGGCTTTTCGACGGCGACAGCGGTTTGGTCAATTACGCCCTAAGACTGATCGGCCTGAGCTCGGCGCCTCTTTTTTGGACCGCAGACCAAGGCTTGGCTTTGACGTCGACGGTCATCGCGAACATCTGGCTGGGGATCCCGTTTAACCTGGCCCTTCTTTACGCGGCACTTCAGACGATCCCTCGCGAGCTCTATGAAGCGGCCGCCATCGACGGCGCGAAAGCCTGGTCCCGGTTCTTCCGCATCACCCTGCCGCTGATCAAACCGGCGCTCCTCAGCACCCTGATCCTGGGAATGATTTACACGGTCAAACAATTCGAACTCATCTGGACCATGACCCAAGGCGGTCCGCTCAACTCCTCACAAGTGGTTTCGACCGCGGCCTACACCTACACCTTCGGCCAGTTCGAGTTTGGGCATGGGGCGGCCCTGCTCAATCTAACAGCCCTCTTCCTCTTTGGCGCGACCCTGCTCTACCTCCGCAGCATCGGCCGGGAAGGCACTGCATGAGAAAAGGGCTTTTCTTCCGGCGAGGCTGGCACTTGACGTTGCTCAGCGCCGGGTTGCTTTTCCTTTTTCTGGTCCCGCTCTTTTGGATGGTCAGCACCGCGCTTAAGCCGACGTCCGACATTTACGCTGATCCGCCGAAGCTGATCCCCCTCCAACCGGATTGGACGATTTGGGGCCGGATCCTGGCCGATCCTCAGATCAGCCGATTTTTCGTGAACAGCGTGATCGTCGCCTGCGGAACAACGGTTGTTACCTTAAGCCTTGCCGTTCCCTGCGCCTACGGGTTGGCGCACCTGCGAATCCGCGGCAAGGCTTTCCTCCTCGGCTTGAGCCTCGGAAGCCTCATGTTCCCGGCCATCATGATCGCCACGCCCCTCTACATCACCTTCGGTCGGCTTGGGATCTTGAACACCTACCCCGCCCTCATCCTGGCCGACACGGCGGTCAGTCTGCCGTTTGCCATCGTGATGCTGCGTCCCTCTTTCCGGTCCGTCCCGAAAGCGCTTGCCGAGGCCGCGCAGATTGACGGTTGCGGCCGATTCAAGACCTTCTGGTTCATCGTCTTACCCTTGGTCGTGCCCGGGATCCTGACAGCCGCAATTTTCACGTTCTTGGCCGGATGGGGCGACCTCCTGATGGCGCTGACGTTGACCACGGACGATTCGATGAAGCCGGTTACCGCGGGGCTTTTCAGCTTCATCGGCAACAACGTGGCGCAGTGGAATCGGGTAATGGCGTTGGCGACCTTGCAGTCGCTCCCGCCTTTGTTCCTGTTTTTGATGGCGCAACGCTACGTCGTTTCGGGACTCACCGACGCCGCCGTCAAGCAGTGACCACGGGGCGATTGAAGTTAAGTTTGAGGACGCCCACGTGGCGGCGGTGAGCGAGGCCTCGCCCAACTTTCCGTGTGAGGCCGTGAAGCCCGGGCACAACTTCCAATGCACGCAACCTTCAACGCAAACGCGGGAGCCGTCACCCGCTTGCCGTTTTCGAGCCCCATTTCGGAACGGACTCTTGGCATTTGGTATAGCACGACGAACGCACCTTCCTGCAGAAAGCGGCACGCGGTGCCAGCACCAATGTCAGAGCCGGCCCGGTGACAATGACTACTTTGCGTTCGAATCGATTCACGTTTTCCTACGATGAGTGTGATGGATGTTTGGTGCAGCCAGGGCCTGACGGCCGTGTTGAAGCCGCGCTCACATCAATTTCTCCTCTTGAGTTAGGTTTGTTCCCGGGCTTCAGACTTGGCCGACGCCGCCGTCGGCCATCAGATCCGCCCCCGTCAGGTAGGAACTCTGGTCCGACGCCAGGAAGACCGCCGCGCTGGCGATTTCCTCGGCCCGAGCGAGTCGGCCGAGCGGGATCATGTTCAGGTACATGTTCACCGGAGCCTCGCGTTCTTCAGGGGTTGACGACTGCGAGTCAAGCATCGGGGTGTCGGTTACGCCAGGGCTGAGCGTGTTGACGCGGATGCCGCGACCCTGAGGTGGCGCAAGTGATCTACCTGACCTCGCAGCGCCAAAACACCATTGACGTTGTCTCGATGGATCCTGGTCTGAACAGCGGCTTCACCCAGAGCATTGCTGGCGAACCATACATGGAGGAGATGATTGGACCTTCAGGCGGCGCGTGGAGAAGGGGACCACAGGACCGCGGGCGGGTGGCCTACTTTTTTTCGACGGCCCTCGGCAATGGGAGAGCGGATAGGCCGCTGGATCGCCGCAGGACAAGCGTCGACAAATCACGAGATTGACGGCTGGCTGGTCGAGCGCAAAGCCGTGAGCCAAGAGGCGGTCGTGGCCGTGCCCGACAGCCTCTCCTACGAGGAGGCGTCCACGCTGCCTCGCGCCGGGCTGGGCGGCATCGACCGCAGGCGGAGCGATCTGCGCCGGCCACACCGTGCTCGTTCAGGGGACGGACGAGGAACGTGCAGGCTCATCCCTGTGCCGGGCTACTCGCCCGGCGACGGCGCCAAAAGCCTCAGATCGATGGTTTCGGCCATCGCCTGATAGCCAACCCGGTTGGGGTGAAGCAGCTCGCCGGGACCTCCGGTCGTGCCGTTGGGCTGCATGGGCGCTTTCATGGCGCCGGTGGCCGGATCCAGCGTCGCCGCATCAAAATCCGCCACTGCATCAAACGCCCCGCCGGTTCGGATGAAGTCGTTCACTTTCTTGCGTTCGGTATCTATTTTGGGAAACCCATAGCTCGCGATCGGGCTGCCGAAACTCGACACAACCGTTGCCCCGATGACCTTGACCTTTTTGGCATGCAGCCGTTCCACCACGTCCTTGAAGCCCTGGATCACCTGGTCGGCCGAAGCGAGGCACGCGCCCAGGTCATTGATTCCTTCTAACCAGACCACGTAACGCAGGCCCGCCACGCCGAACACATCCCGGTCGAGCCGGTCGCCGGCTGAAGGGCCGTTCACGGACGTCCCCCCATTGCGCGGGCAATTTATTACCGTGTTCCCGCTGATGGCCTCCTTCACGACGGCGATTTTGTTCCCATAAGCATTATGCAATCGCTGAGAAAGCACGTCCGGCCAGCTGTCGGCGCCGTTCAGGGTACTGTTCACTCCCTCGGTGATGGAATCCCCGAACGCGCACACCACCGCGGTGTCCGGCTCGGCTTGCGCTTCAACGGCGTCCAATAAAAACCAGGACGTGGTTGTAAAAGGGAACGCCGCCTCGTCCTTATCCTGCGTATGGTCGCCGCTGCCGGGCGCGGTGAGGTAAGAAGTGTAGAACGCATCGCAATGCCAGGTGAGAGGCCCGCTGGCGCCTTCGGTGTCGCCGTGCGGAAGGGCGAAGCTCAGGTCGGGCTGCGCCACGGCCCAACCGGCCGGGTAGGGCCCTTGCGGCGAAGCGGTCCAGGAGGCAACCCAGATTTTACCTGGCTCAAGCGCCTAGGCCGGCG
>DASWVC010000131.1:0-18260 GCA_036401335.1 Chthoniobacterales bacterium | reverse complement strand
TGGTCGCCGCTGAGGATGAGGAAATGTTCGTAGGGCCGGTTGAGGAAATCGCGCAGGTTCTGGCGCACGGCATCGGCGGTGCCCTGGTACCAGCGGGCGCCCTCCGGGGTTTGCTGGGCGGCCAGGATCTCGACAAAACTGTTGCTGAAGTTGTCGAACTTGTAACTGTTGTTGATGTGCCGGTGCAACGAGGCACTGTTGAACTGCGTCAGCACGTACACCTGACGCAGGCCGGAGTTGAGGCAGTTGCTGATGGGGATGTCGACTAAACGGTATTTGCCCGCTAAAGGCACCGCCGGTTTTGACCGATCTTTTGTGAGAGGAAAAAGGCGGCTGCCGGCGCCGCCGCCCATCACAATCGCCAGAGTGCTATCGGAGAGGGAGGACAAGTCCATAGGGGAAACGGTTTCTCACGTTCGTTCGTCGTCACCTTGCAAGCACGTTAAATTTTTGACACCCTGCGCTTTCTCATATGTGTGGCATCATTGGATATGTTGGATCGGCCGATGCAACCCCCATCTTGATTGAGGGGTTACGCAAGCTTGAGTACCGCGGCTACGATTCGGCCGGAGTCGCGCTCCTCAACGGCGATGGCCTCCAGATCCGGAAGCGTGCGGGGCGAATCAATAACCTGGCCATGCTGCTTCAGCAGGAGCCGGCCCACGGCTCTGCCGGTCTCGGCCACACCCGGTGGGCCACCCACGGCGGCGTCACCGATGCCAATGCCCACCCCCACCTTGACCAGAGTGGCAAACTGGCGTTGATCCACAACGGGGTGATCGAGAACTACCAACCCCTGCGCGACCAGTTGATTGCCCAGGGCCACACGTTCCGAACCGAAACCGACACCGAAGTGCTGGCCCACCTTGTCGGCACGTGCTTCGACGAAACCGCGGGTGCAAAAGGCAAGACCGCTTTGCTCGAAGCCTTGCGCAGCACCCTCAAACAAGTGACGGGCACCTACGGCTTGGCGTTGATGCACGTGGACGTGCCAGGCGTCATCGTCGCGGCCCGGCGCGGCAGTCCCCTAATCCTTGGCATCGGCAAAGGGGAACATTTCGTCGTCAGCGATGTCAGCGCCATCGTCGGGCACACCCGCGATGTCGTCTACCTGGACGACTACGACCTCGTGACGATCGAGCGGGACACGTTCGACATCCATTCCCTGGCGGGCGCCGGGAGCACCTTTCAGGTCAGCACGGTCGAGTTTACCAGCGAGGATTCCGAGAAGGGCGATTTTCCGCACTTCATGCTCAAGGAGATTTACGAGCAGCCGGGGTCCATCCGGGACGCGATGCGCGGACGTCTGTCCGTGGAGGAATCCACCGCCAAGCTGGGTGGCCTCAACATGACCTCACGCGAACTGCGTGACATCGAGCGCATCGTCCTGACTGGGTGTGGAACCGCTTTCCATGCCGCCATGGTCGGCGAGCACCTCATCGAGAGCCTGGCTCACCTGCCCGTCGAGTGCGAATTCGCCAGCGAGTTCCGTTACCGCAACATGCCGATGGCAAAGGATACCTTGGTTTTTGCCGTCAGCCAGAGCGGCGAGACCATTGACACCCTGGCGGCGCTCCGTGAAAGCAAACGCAAAGGGCATCGCACCCTCGGGATTTGCAACAACGTCGGCAGCACCCTTGCCCGGGAAAGCGACGGGGGCGTGTACATGCATGCCGGTCCTGAGATCGGGGTGGCCGCAACCAAGTCGTTCACGTCCCAGATTTCTGTCCTTGCGTTGCTTGCCCTTTTGCTGGGCCGGATCCGGCACCTGTCCAGTGCGCAGGGGATCGAAGCCATCCAGGCCCTCGAGAAGGTGCCCGACCAGGTCCGTCAGGTCCTGGCGGGCGCAGATCACATCAAAGCGTTGGCCGAAAAGTACGCCGACGCCGCCGGGTTCCTGTTCTTCGGCCGGCAGCAGAATTTCCCGATTGCGTTAGAAGGTGCGCTCAAGTTGAAGGAGATCAGTTACAAGTTCGCCGAGGGTCACCCGAGCGCCGAGCTCAAACACGGCATCATTGCGCTGGTCCGCCCGGAAGTGCCGTCCATCATGATCATGCCGGACGACGCCGTGTTTGAAAAAAACCTGAGCACCATCGAACAGATCAAGGCCCGCAAAGGACCCGTCATTGCCGTTGCCAGTGAAGGCCGCAAAGACCTGCACAAAGTGGCCAACGACACCATTTACATCCCGAAATGCCCGGATTACATCGCGCCTATCCTGAGCGTGATCCCTCTGCAATTGTTCTCCTACCACCTGGCAGTTCACCTTGGTTGTGACGTCGACAAACCGCGCAACCTGGCCAAAAGCGTGACCGTGGAATAGGGGCGGCCGAAAGGTAGGTTGGTGTTGTTAACAACAAATAAAGTCGGTAAATCACGTTAAAGTTGGTAAATAAAACGATTGCCGGTAACCGAGGTAAGCAGGGTCCTCTCGACGGTGATTGGTGGTGCGAAACAGTGACTTGTCATGCTGCCAGAGTTGGCATCCTGCCACATGCTTTAGCCCTCAACGCGTGACCCCGTGGAGCACCTCTGGCTTTACCTCAAAGCCGATTTAGCCGCCACCCGGCAACGACCTGCCATTGATGCGCTCGCGGAACAGGCCGGAAGTTGGATACTTGCGTTAAACCCTCAGCCTTATGCAAAGGCGGCTAGCAATCCAAAAACTGCTGTCTGAAAACCGTGGGCACCAACTTCTTACCAGGTGCTTAGCTCTTTTTGCCAATTAGAGGGAGAATATGGAAGCCGCTCCGGCCAAGGTCATCGAGTATTTCAATGGGGAAAAGCAAAACCTTATTCCGTTGTTCCAGCGCCCCTACACGTGGGGGAAAACAAGCTGGGAGGGATTATGGGGTGACCTCCTGGATCAATACGAAGGTTCAGACCACCCTGGTGGCCACTTCCTGGGTGCGGTCGTTTCCATCCCGGCCAAGAGCGCACCTGTCGGCGTGAGCAAATACCTGGTTGTCGACCGGCAACAGCGGCTGACCACCGTTGCTATTTTGCTGTGCGCTCTGAGGGACCGTCTTGACTCCAACAGCTCTCAGCGCCTCCAGGAGGTCTATCTCATCAACCGCTTCCGCCTCCAGAGGACACATTGAATTCGAGAAAGGGCTGGGCGCATGCAATCTCTCGCTAGCAACTGCAGAGACCCTGGGAATTGAAGTCGCCGCTGGCGCGCCTCAATAGAAAGGCCCGGTGAATGACGATTTAGACTTTTCGAAACCTGTCTTCATCTATTTATTAGGATGAGAGCCTCAACTGAAATCAACAATGGCAACAATGCCTGACCCAGTCACCGCGATTACACTTGCGAGCGTCGGAATGGCCGCGATTACCGAAGGAATCAAATTCCTCTATAATCAGGCAGGTGAATTGATCAAATGGCGTCATGAAAAGAAGCAAGCCGCCGACAAACGCGCGAATGCTACGCAGGTACCGCAGGTGATGCTACTGCCCCCTCCGCCCGTTTTTGCACCGCCTTCCCAGGCCGGAGCTATCGACGAAGCTGCCCTCGTTCGCCTCGAAGCGCCGATCCGGGACCTCCGAAAAGACCTGTCGGAGATTTCCGACGGCACGGTCGCGTTCGACCCAAAAGACGTGGCCACCCTGCAACAGGTTGATGCGTTGCGGCAGGCGCTGGAGATGGTTCTTGGTCAACGTCTCACGTTTTCCGGTGAGCAGCGCCCCGACGCGACTGGACCTGTGGTCCGAACTGAAATGGAGATAGCCAAGGTTGCCGCGAGAGCTAAAGCGACCAATCTCAGAATCCAAAGCATGACTGCCGGCAGAGTTGAAGCAAAGACAAAAGTGGGAGAACTCGGTCCTGGTGCAGAAGTGACCAGTGCAGACATTGGTCACCTCGGGCCGCGCTAAGTCGAGGCGGACGGGCTGATCGCTGTATTTCAGCTTGGCTGCCCAAGCCAACGATGCACCACAGTTTCGCCGACGCCATGTCCCGGCGTACCGAAGGAGAGGGCGTCTCATTCGTGGCGGTGGGCAACCATGTCACTGACCTCCCTCCTCAGTCTGCTCGTTCCCAACCTTGAGCGCGCTCAGATTTCCGAGATCCAGCTGTCGTTCAAATAACTCGACGGTATGAAAGATTTCCTGTACGGCTGCCTCGCTAGCGAAGGCAAACGCGAGAGGGCCCAGCGCCCTAACGTAGTCGAGGATGTCCGCCAAGCCGTGGCTGACGGCCAGTTGTAGAGTGCGATGTAAGAGTTCATACGACGGGAGCGCGGGGAGGTGCGCGGCGTCGCGCAGAAAAGACGGCCCCAGCGCCACAAGCATACGATAGCGACTGTTGTCATCGCCGACGGTGGGTGCCAGTTTGAAAATTCGCTTCCAGACCGCAGCCCGTTGATCATTCGGCAGATGTGCAAGCAACGGTGCAAGCCAATGCGCCATCAAATCTCCCGGCTCCGGATCGACCGCTTTCAGGACGACATCCATCAATTCGTTCAACCGGTCGATTGAGAGGTCAGGGGGGAGGGCCGTCAGCACACGAAGGCGATCATTCCAGTCGGATAAAGATTCGCTCAGGGCGAGGAGTTCCCGCAGTCTTTGCTGGGGCATGCGGGGAATCAAGTCGAGTAGGGTGCGAGCTCGCGCGGGGGAGTGCTGAGAAATTTTCGACACCTCTCTGACCGCTTCATCATAGAGGCCAGATTCTGCGTAGCAAAGGGCAAATGCGGCCATCGCATCATCGTTGGCATACCTTGTTGCCCGTTGTTGGCGTGCTCGCCGGAACAATGCAGCCCGGCGTGTCTTGGTTCGCATGCGGAGGGCAAGTGTTGCCAGCGCCCATGCTTGATCACTAGGGTTCTGGAGTGACCTTGCGATTTTGAGCGCGCGCACCAGCAGGCGCTGGGGCAGCTTTGGAACCAAGGGCGCGAGAACTGCGACGGGCGTGTTCTGACAGAGGAAATCGTCCCAGAGAGCCTCCAGGATCTGGCTGTTGAGGATTGCATGCAGGATGTCTTTATGCCTTCGCGCCGAAGCCAAGCGGTCTCGCAGCAAGTATTCCTGAGCAAATTTGGTGGTGAGCCTGGGAATGAGCGCAACGAGGACTTCCCTTTCGTGTTTTTCGCTTTTGAGGCGCAACGCGACTTGCAAAGCGGGCTTAAGCAAGTCCTCTGGAAGATTTGGCGCCAGCAGGATGAGCGCTCTCTTTTCGAACTCACCGCGTCCCTGCTCTATTTTCTTAAACACGGTCCGCCGCTCCGCCTCGTGTAGGTGGACTGCGAGACCCGCCAGGGTTACCATGCACTTTCCGGCGATTTCACCGCGAAGCTCAGCGGCCGACGCCTCACGGCACGCAGTAAGCGCATCACCGAGGACTTGATTTCGTTGCAAATCCGGGGCGTGGGCTACTAGTCTCGCCAGCGCCTCCGCCCTCCAATAGGGATGGCTGATGGCTCGCGCAACCGTAAGCGGAGCATCCATGTCGACCGGCCTCTTGGCGACGGCGGAGGCACTCTCGAGGATTGCCAGCAGGGCATCGGTTTGGAGATAAGACGCCGTGATCAACTCGACCAGCCCAAACGCTCTCGCAGGGAGATCGTCTGACAAGCGAGGCACGAGGGCCACCAACGCGCGGTCGAATCGGCCGTGGGAAGAATTGTTGTGACGACGCGCAATATTCACCGCCTGCCCGAGAAGCGGTCTGGCGAGGTACGGGGCCATTGCCGCCAGCAGCGCGGCCTGCCAACGATCATCGGAAATCCGCGCCACGCTTCCCAACAAGATCCGCTGAAGCCAGGTGGTCTGCCCGGATCGCAGGCGCCGCAGCCGTTCAGCGATGAGGACGGGGCGATACCCGGCGGACTTCGGCGTGTTGCGGATCAACTGCCGAAGTTCACCATCGGCAAGCCGCCGGCCGAGTGCGTCCAAGACGATTCCCCGATTATAGTCGTCCTCTAGTTGCTGCGCTGCGTTGCTGGCGAGCGGGATCAGGTTTTCGGGTAGGACGGGAACCAACACTCTCAAAGTCTCAGATTTTCGCCACTCGGAGTCGCACCCGATCGCTTGCTTCAGGAGCAGCGCAATTCGGCGGGTGCACTCGGACTGCGGCAGGTGCCGGTATAACGCGAGAAGGACCTCAGCCTTTGTCCACTCCTGAGAGATCTTTTCCGCTATTTCCGAAGCCTCCGTCATTACCACATCCTTGCGGTGTGAGGGGAGGAGAGGAATCAGTTCCGTCAGTGCCCGAACCTTGTTGCCGGGATCCACAACCTGCCTGGCGAGCGTAAGTGCCGCTTCCGTGGCCCAGCGTGCGTGTCCATGTTCTGCAAGCACGCGGAGAAGTGTTGGCGGAGTCTGGCCAGCGAGATCGTTGAGACCCGCCATCGCGAGCGCGCAATAAATCTCTTCTCCGATCTGCGGACAATTTGAAGGGAGCGCCTCGAGGTTCCAGCGTCGTGTCTGTTCCCAGAGCTGCGTGAGATCCTCGCGATGTGCTCCGCCACTGGGATCACGTTCGAGCTGCGCAGCCTTCCAGGCGAAATCGTGAGCCAGCACCCGTAGGTCTGCGTGGAGGCCAGCTAGGCGAAGATGCGTCGTCAGATACCGAGACGCATACTCCGGCAGATCGGGAGTTGTCGTCACCGGTTGGGTCACGCCGCGACCGCGGGCGTCCGCTACGCTCCACTGGTGAAGGTAATGTTTCGCGAGCCGCTCATGCATGCCGTGCGCGTCGATGCGGTAGTCGGCATTGTTGGGATCCTCGAGCAGAAAATCGGTGAAGGAGTGGTGGAAAGGCCGGAAGGGCCCCTTGGGCAAATCGCCGCTTAGGTACTGCTTACACTTCCGCAGCGTGTCCCTCACCTCATCTGAGCCTCGCTTGGTGATGGCCTGGAGCTGGGAAGCGGTGAAGCCTTCGCCTTGCGCCACCGCAACCAGCCCCAGCAGCGGCCTGAATTGCTCAGACCACATCCGCTCATCCCGGCCCAGTTCCCGGGTGAGAAAATCATGGTAAAGCCCGCTCAGCCCATCCGGCAACGGGTGGGCGTTCAGGTTCGGCAACGCAGCCGGGGCGCATCGGGACAAGTCATCGAGCACCAACGCGGCATAAAGGAAAACGCCGCGGGCGTGGGCGGCAAGGCGCTGCGCGAAGTCCCGGCGCTCGATCCCCTCCACCGCGAGTTCACGGAGCCGACCCTCGGCATAAACCCGCACATCGTCGGCTTCGGGGGCGGCGTCCTCGATCAGATCGAAGCGCTTGTTGCTGCGGAAGAACTTCAGCACCCGCGGTTCATCACGCGTGGTCGCGAGGAGGCGAACTTGTCGCGGCAGGTCATCCAGCGTGGCGAGCAGGGCGGGCAAGGTCTTCTCACCGGTATACCCGAGCGCCTCGTCCAGGGCGTCAACAAGGATCAACATCGGCTCAGGGTGGCCATTCTCATAGAGCTTCTTCAGCGGCAAAGTGAACGCCCGGTCGAAGCTTGACTCATCCCCGAGGGTACCCAGGTCGATGGGCCCGATCTTAATGCCGATCAGGCTTGCCCCCGGGCCCACGGTACTGGCCTGCGCCGTGCCCACGACTTGAATGCGCTCCGCTAGCGTGGCGGCCAATGCGTCGCCAAACGCGGTGACCGTCTCCGTCAGTTGATGGGCCACCGTCTCGGCGAAGGCCCGCGGGGAAAGGTTACGGCTCGAGGCTTGGCAGAAATGGGCCGCCTTGACCGCCCCGCGCATACCCGCCAGTTGCCCTTTGGCGGCAGTGCCTTCCGGCGCCGGGCCAAACCCGGCTAGCCACGCCAGAAGCATGGTCTTGCCCGTGCCGGGGGGGCCGGTCAGTAAGAATAGCCGCTCATCGCCCCGGTCCCACCATTGCAGGAGGATTGGCAACAGCCACTCGCGCCCGGTGAACCGCCCGACGTTCGCGGCCACACGTTCCGGTAGCGTAACCGTCATGCGGTGCATCCTGCTACGGAAGAATCGCGTCGTCCAGCCGGAGCAAGGTACAAGTCCTAAGGGCCAGTGCCTGTTTCGTTACAGCCGGGACGCCCTGCCCGTACGGCGGCCGCTACCGTCTCAATTTTCACGGCGACGCGGCTGGCCTCGAACACTCAAGATGCGGCGGCCCTATGTCATACCACCGAGAAATACGGATGCCCGAAAAGGGGGCGAGATTTCGTCGGTCTTATTCTGAAGGTGCGCCGATGCTTTTCGCACCGAATTGCTAAAATGCTCTCGTTTGGCGGTACCATTTCGCGGACAAGGAAGAGGCGGCGCTTGCAACGGGCGTGCGGGCCATGCCCCTTTACCTGCGCTTCAAACCCCACGGAGAACCGATCATTTCCCTGGCCTGGGCGCTCGCCGCCGGCGGCTCGGCCGCCCAAGCCTTAGAGGCAAAGTTCCTCAGGAACTGCTTCGGTCCTGCCCGGTTGCGGTCCAAGCGGAAGTCGAACACGGCCGAGCCCCCTAACCCAACTCAATCGCAAGCTGCTCTTGGAGCCAGCCGTGGAGCTTGACCGCGGTCCAATGCAGTTCGCCCGCCAGCACCGGCAAAAGCGGGGCGCGCAATAAACGGCGTTGTTCTCGCCGACCTTTGTGGCCCGCGACAGACGACACGTTGGTGAAGTGGCCGCTTTTCTGGCGCGTCATGTTGGGGAGCGCCGCAGCAATGCCGTAAAGCACACCCTGGATCTTGACGTCGCCGGTGATGGCGATGACCTTGCCTTCGATATTCTCTGACCTTGCGGGGGTTGCTGTTTCAGATCAGCGGCCAACCCGCGCCTGCAGGTGGGCCGGATAACGGTCCCCCTGCACCGTGATGTTGGACAAAGCAGCTTCGATTTCGTGCAGATCGTCCGCGCTTAGCTCGACGGACGCGCCGCCGATGTTTTCCTCCAGGCGGTGCAGCTTGGTGGTGCCGGGGATCGGCGCGATCCAAGGCTTCTGCGCCAGAAGCCAGGCGAGCGCGATTTGGGCCGGCGTCGCGCGCTTATTCGCTGCGATGACCGTAAGATGGATGATGATGAAATCGGGTTCTTCGCCCGCGGGCGATTGGCAACGGATTTCATAGGGAGTCTTTGATCGTGTGATGAAGATGTCTCTCCGCTCAAGGTGTCGCGTCAGCCAAGCCCCGCCGATCTCGCGTTCCTGAAATTCCGCCGAGCCCTTAAGAACGCACGAAATCAATGGCTCAGCCGTGGCGGGCACGAGGAATCGGTCGACAACGCGCGGAGATCGAAAATGCCGCACCTAAATTCCCGGCCAGCGGAGCGCCGCACTGTCCGACAACACCCTGCCGTGCGCATAGCGGGGAAAAGGGTTTCCTGCGCGGAGAGCCGCTTGCAGCGTCTCCCGCTCTCTTTACAGCGGAGGGCAACCCCTCCGTAACGCTTCCCCGGTGCGCTCGTCCGTCAGCGTTCGCGCTTGCACTCGGGCGTCAGAATCACGGCGTGCACCGTCGTAAAGTTGTCGTTGGTGGCGTTCGCGAGAATCCGGCCTCGATCGTTGATGCTCCGGCCCTCAAAGACGGTCCACGCTTTCGAGGCCGGGCTGAGCAGGTCATTGAGGTCACGCATCTGCCCCCGCAGGTAGACCCAGGCCCGGGTCTCTCCGCCGCCGGCCGGGTCGGACCAACCAACAATTTCCCCCCAGTTATTGATTCCGTACGCCCACGAATTAGGCCCCCCGAGGGTCCCCAAGTCGTGCATCGCTCCTCCCGCGTAGAGGAACCCGTGCTGGGCATTGTCGCCCACGGCCGAGTAACCCACCACTTGTCCTAGGTCATTCACACCAAGGGCTGCCGTTGAATAAAGGCCGCCCAAAGTGCCCAGGTCTTTGGGCGCGGCACCGCCTGGTTGCGTAAGGAAAGCACCCGACTTCGGGCCGTAGTACCAGCCTGCAACCTGACCCCAATCGTTGATGGCGACGGGGTCAACGTCCGTGGCGCCCAAGCTGGCCAACGCGGTCAGTTCCACGATCTTGCCGTCCTGCTTTCGCAGGTAGCCATGGCCGTGACCCGACGCGTCATTGAAGATACCGACGATCTCCCCCAGGTTGTTGATGGCGATTGCATCGTTCCCGATACTGCCAACCTTCACCGTCTGCGGCCGGCAGCCAGCATAAAGGAAGCCCAAGGTCGGCGCCGTGGTACCAAGCGTAAGGTTGCCGATGAAATACCCGACGACTTCACCAAGCGCGTTGATTGACGTTGCCCCGCTGTCGGGACTGTTCAGCTTTGCGCCCAAATCAATGAGCTGCCGCCGGCGGTACAGAAACGCATGGGGAGCAAGCCCCACGCCGCTCGCGACGCCAACCGCGTCGCCCCACTCATTGATGGCGTACCCTTCGTGGAAAGGGTAGGTCGCGTCCAAGGCACTTAAGTCCTGAAGCACGTAAGCAGGAAGCGCAGGTTTTGGTGCCGCGATCAGCAAGCCGGGCACCCACAGCGGCAGGATGACGAAGCCGAACCGCAAAAACGATAGTTTCGCCGAGTGGAAGGAGGAAGTCATGGCAGCGTGCAAACGTTTTTTGAAAACCGCAAACCGCCTTGCGCACGCAAGCCGCAGCCTGCAACGCACGGCGGCGATTCGCCGGTGAGCGTTGACACTGGACAACAACTCCATTCCGACTGTTTTTAGTATAAATAGTACGAAAAGTATATAACGGAACGAAGGAAACTGGCCTTTTATACGCACCTGTCCGCTGCTCAGTTCGACGATCGTCTGCTCCAGGCCGGCCAGAATGGCTCGGGCTTCGGCCAGGCAAAGGCTCAGCGTGGCCAAAGGCCCAGTCCCGATGCTACCCCAGTAACCCGGGCAGCTTTGTTTCCAAACGATAGGTTCATCCGACGTTTCTCATTTTTTGTGTTTCGCCATTTACTCTTCTGCTCGTTTGACTGCCATTAGCGCCCCGTGCGTTCTTTCTCCGCCTGGGGGTAGCGGTCCCCGTGCACGGAGATTTTTGAAACGGCGTCCTCGATGTGCCGGAGATCGTTGGCCGTGAGTGCAAGGGCGGCCGCGCCGAGGTTCTCTTCGAGGCGGTGGAGTTTGGTGGTGCCTGGGATTGGGACGACCCATGGCTTTTGCGCCAGCAGCCAGGCGAGCGCGACCTGTGCGGGCGTCGCGCCCTTTTTGCGTCCGATCCCTTCCAGCAGGCGGACCACGGGCTCGTTCGCCTTGCGGGCCTCCGGCGTGAACCGCGGCAAGGTGCTGCGATTGTCGTTGCTGCCGAAGGTCGTGGTCTCGTCGATCTGGCCGGTGAGAAAGCCCCGGCCCAATGGACTGTAGGGGACAAAGCCGATCCCGAGTTCCTCGCAGGCCGGCAACACCTCCGCTTCGGGTTGACGCCACCAGAGGGAGTATTCGCTTTGGACCGCCGCGACCGGCTGGACCGCGTGCGCGTGGCGGATGGTCTGCGCTCCCGCCTCCGAAAGGCCGAAGTGTTTGACCTTCCCTTCCTGAATCAGGTCTTTCACCGCTCCCGCCACATCTTCGATCGGCACGTTCGGGTCGACCCGGTGTTGGTAGTAGAGGTCGATCGTCTCGACCCGGAGCCGTTGGAGCGAGCCCTCGACCCTTTGCTTGATGTACTCGGGCCGACTATTCAGCCTGTTCAGGCTCAGTTCCTTCCCGTCGGGACCGAAATCCTGGCCGAATTTTGTGGCGATTGCGACTTGGTCCTGGATGGGGGCCAACGCCTCGCCCACCAGTTCCTCGTTCGTGAAGGGGCCGTAGACCTCCGCGGTGTCGAAGAACGTGACGCCGCGCTCGACCGCCGCTCGGATGAGAGCGATCACCTCGTTCTTGTCCGGGGCCGGGCCGCGATGATAGTTCAGCCCCATACAGCCAAAACCCATGGCTGAGACTTCGAGGCCGCCGTTTCCAAGTTTGCGCTTCTGCATTTTTTGAACTCCTGGTATTGGTCGGATTCTTGCGTAAAAACGGTGCGCGCTCGGGTCACGAATTGCAGGGGCGTCATCCCCGTGGCCTGCTTAAACACGTGCGAGAAATGGAACGGGCTCAGCTTGGCCAACTCCGCCAGCGTCTCGGCGCAGGCAAAGCTCAGGTGGCAATGCAATCCATGCTGAACCCGTTGACGCCGTGTTCGCCGATCAGGACGCCTGGCGCGCTGAGCACTTTTTCGTGGGCTAGCGAACCTAGGGTGGGCGCCATGGCTGCCGGAAGGGTTCAGAGCTGAATTCTGGAGAAGAGGTACCCGCCAACCCCGAGAAACAATGCGGTAAACATCGCCAGCACTCCCAGATCGGTCGGAATGCCGAAATGCGCGACGCCGATCAACGCCGTTCGCAACCCGTCTACGCCAAAAGAGAGCGGGTCCATGCTCGCGATGAGACGAATCGGCGCCGGTGCCTCACCCAGCGGGAAAAGTGCACCCGACAGGAAAAATGCGGGCATGACAAGGAGGTTCATGACCAGTTGGAAACCTTGAAAATCGCTCAGCAGCGAGGCGATCCCGGTGCCGAGCGCTGTAAAGGTCGTGGCAATCAAGGCCATGAACAACAATGCGACTGGCAATAAACTCGGGTTTTGAACTCGAAAGCCGGCAAGGGTGCAGACGGCCATCACGATTACGCCCTGGATCAGGGCGGTGGTGGCCCCGCCCAGCGTGCGCCCAATCATGACCGAGAGACGGGATACCGGGGCGACAAGCGTCTCTTTCAGAAACCCAAATTGCCGATCCCAAATCAGTTCGATTCCGGAGAACATCGAATTAAACAGAACGGTCATTCCAATGACGCCGGGAGCGATGAACTGAATGTAGTTGCCGTGGCCCGCCTTTTGGAAAATGGGTCCGAACCCGAAACCGAGGGCAAACAAAAAGAGCAAAGGTTGCGCCAGGGATGCCGCCATCCGGCTTCGGGAACGGCCGTACCGTTTGAGCTGTCGCAGCCAGAGAATGTAGACGGCATTCATGCAATTCGGCCGATTGGATCTAGCGCCGGAAGAGTTTTGCCATCCGTCTCATTCGATCGATTGAACCGCCTTCTTCTTCGCGAATGGAGGTGCCCGTTAAGGCGAGAAACGCCGTCTCCAGAGAATCGGTTCCAGTCTGCTGTTTCAATTCCGCCGCAGAACCTTGAGCGACGATGCGGCCCTGATCCATGATGGCAATTCGGTGCGCGACCCGCTCGGCTTCCTCCATGTAGTGGGTCGTCAAAAAAACGGTCACGGCTTCCGTTTCATTCAGCCGTTTCACTTGACTCCAGAGTTGGTTGCGCGTTTGAGGATCGAGGCCCAGGGTCGGCTCATCCAGGAATAGTATCTTGGGCGTGTGAAGAAGACCGCGCGCAATCTCGAGGCGGCGGCGCATTCCGCCCGAGAAATATTGGACTTGATGATCGCGGCGATCCCACAATCCAAACAGCTTAAAGAGTTCCTCGATGCGTCCGGCACGGATTCGTTTAGGCACCTTATAAAGAACACCGTGGAACTCCATGTTCTCATAGGCAGTCAGGAGGTCATCGGTGCTGGAATCCTGAAAAACGATGCCAAACCGTTTGCGTGCTTCTTGCGGCTGGGTCGCCGGATCAAGCCCATCCAGTTCCACACGGCCCGAAGAAGGTTTAAGCAGGGTGGTCAACATCTTGATCGTGGTCGTTTTGCCGGCTCCGTTAGGCCCGAGAAAAGCGAAGATTTCGCCTTTGGGGACTTCAAACGAAATGCCCTGAACGGCGGAAATGGCGCCGAAGTTCTTGATGAGCTCAGAGGCCCAGATCATGTGTAAAACTAAACGGTTTCACAGGACGACGATTTCTCGGCCGAAGTGCCGGCCTCGAGAGTTCCTGCGTCGAGGGAGTTTTGACTCCGTGGCCGTTACCGCGGAGAGCCGGGATTTTCAAGGTTTGCTTCAGGCCCGGGCGATTAAAGATGGTCACCGATCCCGACCTCCAGCACCCGGTGGGAGCCGGCCATGCGGTCGTCCCGAATCGTGCCGCCCACGACCCGGAGCGTTCGGGTTTCGAATCGAGGCAGCAACAGACCGAGCCGGTCGCGGGGAGGGAACCCCTCCCCGGAGCGGCTGACCTCGACCGAGATTTCCTCGGGCGAGGTCTGCACCTTCAGTTGCCAGGACCAATGGCGTCCTTGCCGGTAACGCTCCGACTCCCCATCATCCTCAAAGCAACCGGCGACGAAAGCGCCCCCTCCGCGAGGGGGGAAGAGGCTGAATCCCCGCTGGTCGCGGGGCTTGGCGAAATGCTGGTCGGCGAGGTTCAGCGGGATGGCGCTCCCTTCCTTGGCCAGGAGTCCCGGCCGGTCCCAAGGGGCCGGCAGGGTGACCATTTGGCCGCCAGAAAAGTGGTCGCCGCTGAAGAAATCGTACCAGCCCGACCCCGCCGGCAGGTAAACCGGGCGCGCCCGTTGCCCGGGTTCAACCACGGGCGCGACGAGCAGGTTTGCGCCCAGCATCCAGTCGTCGTTCTCCTCGAAACAGCGTGGATCATGCGGAAAATCGAGGAAGGTCGGCCGAATCACAGGCTCGTAAGCCCGGTGGTGCCGCCACAAAAGGTCGTAGAGGTAGGGCATCAACCGGTAACGAAACTTAATCAGGTCGCTGATGTAGGGCGTGACCTCCGGGTGCATCCACGGCTCGTTGGCGGACTGGTCGTCATTCCAGGAATGAATGCTGAAGCGGGGAAGGAGGATGCCAAACTGGACCCAACGCACGAAAAGTTCCGGATCCGGTTTGGGCCCGGAGAACCCGCCGATGTCGTGGCCGAGGTTGGAAACGCCTGAGAGGGCCAGGCCAATGCCCATTTTAAGGTTGAAACGCAGCGTTTCCCAGGATGTGTAATTGTCTCCGGACCACGTCTGTACGTAGCGGTGCATGCCGACGGTGCCGGAGCGGGAAATCAGAAACGGCCGCAGTCCGGGGGCAAACTCCCGTTGGCATCGCGCGACGCCCGCATCATCAACAACGACAAGAGCGGTTTGACCTCGACGGCGGCGCGGCGGGTTCCGAAGCCGTGCACGAAGGCCTCGGGATGGGCGATCTCAAACTCGTTGTTGTCGTTCCAGGTCGAGGTGATCCCGTACTGCAGGAGTGAACCCGTGATCCCGCCCTTCCACCAGGCAACCGCTTGGGGGTTGGTAAAGTCCAGGTAGGCGCCGAGGTCATCCCAGTACTGCACCAGGTGGGGCGTGCCGTCCGGATTGCGAATCAAAAAGCCTTTGGCCTCGACCTCCGCGAACTGCGGGTGATCGCGCAACAAGCAGGGCTTGATGTTCGGGCAAAGCCGGACCCCGCGATTCAGGAAGCTTTGGACAAATTGTTTCGGGTCAGGAAACTTGTCCCGGTTCCAATTGAACACGTAACGCTTGGCGCCGATGGACGTGTACCCGGACGACAGATGGAAGGAGTCGCAAAGGATGTCGTGCCGGGCGCAATTGTCGAGAAACTTTTCCATCTGCTCCTGGGCATTCGGTGCATCGGTGTAGGCCATGGTCGAACCGGAGTAACCTAGCCCCCACTTCGGCGAGAAAGCCGGCCGGCCGGTCAGCCAGGTAAAGCGCCGGACGGCCTCGCGGAGGGATGGTCCGGCGATGAAGTAGTAGTCCACGTCGCCGTGGTCGGCGACAAAGTAACGGTAATGGCCATGGTAATTGTCCAGCTCGCGCCCGAGATCGAAGGTGCACTCCGACACGGTGTCGTAGAACAGGCCGAACCCGAGGCGGGCCGCAGGTTTCCAGGTAAGGTAAAACGGGATGTGTTTGTAAAGCGGGTCCGTGGTGCGGGCATTGTAACCCATGGCGTCCAGGTTGGTCATCCGGTAGCTCTGACCGGCCCGGTTGGTGCTCCCGGCGCGTTCACCCAGGCCGAAATACATCTCGTGCGGTTCCCGTTGGAGGTAATGGTAGGCGCGCCGGTCCCAATAACCAAAGTTGTAGGCCTGCGTGGCGCGGTCGGCCGCCGCGTCGCGCCAACCGTCCTCGAGACGAACCTGCCACCGGCAATGAAACCCAAGCAGGCGAATCGTTAACCTAACCTGCGCGGTGACCACCTCCAGGCCGTCCGCGTGTTCCGTCAGCTGAAAATCCGGGGTGCTGAAAGCCGTCAGGTCAAACCGGTCACGCCCTTCCAGCGGCACGTCTTCCAGGCCCGGCGCGATCGCCCAGGTCTCGGGAAACCGAAGCGCGCCGCCCGGCAAGACCAGCACGCGCACCAGATCCGGCTCCAGCACAAAAACGTGCGCGCGATGACCCTCCGCGCTGTCCAGGGTGATGCGAGCGTTGGCTCGCTCCGCGAGGCGGAACGTGGGAACATGGGTAAGTGACATGAAGCCTTTTCGTGGGGTGAAGGCGTTGGCCCGCGTCGACTCATCCCGCCGCGGGCGCGGCAAGGCGCGGCTCCTCCCGTCGCAACAGCAGGACGGCGACCGTCGCCCCCACCAGGTCGAAGACCGTTAAACAGGCAAACAGCGGCCCGTACCCGATCGTGGTCGCCAGTGCGCCGACGAGCAGTGAGAACGTCAGGCCGCCGGTCCAAGACGCGGTCCCGGTCAAGCCATTCGCCGTGGCCACCTCGTGAGGCGCAAAGACGTCCGCGCTGAGGGTGTTAAGCAAAGCGGAAATCATCTGGTGCGCGAAACCGCCCATGCAGAAAAGGCCGATGGCCAGGAAGGGGCTCGCGGCCAAACCGATGGACCCAGGCCCGATCATGAGGATCGCGCCAAGGACAATGCCGGCGAGCCGCGACGCCACCAGTTTGAAATGAAAATGCTTCATCAACAGCGGCGAGAGGTACCCCCCAAAGATCCCGCCCAAGTCCGCCGCCAGAAAAGGCAACCAGGCAAAGATCGCGATTTCTTTCAGGTTCATGTGGCGTTCGTTGGCGAGGTACAGCGGGATCCAGAAATTGAACGTTTGCCAGGCGGGTTCCGCCAGCATACGCGGGACTGCGATGCCCCAGAACTTTGGCGCCTTGAGGATGGTGCGAACCATCGGTCCTTTGGGCCCGTCCATCGCCGGCGTTTGGCCTGCCAGGATGTAAGCGCGTTCGTCTCGACCAAGCCAGGCATGCTGCGAGGGCGGCCGGTAAAAAAGGTACCACATCCCTACCCAAACAAACCCAAGGCCACCCGTGACCACAAAACCCATTTGCCACCCGTGCTGGAGCGAGACCCACACCACCAACGGCGGCGCCAACAGGGCGCCCAGGGACGTGCCGGCATTGAAGTAGCCAACCGCCACCGACCGTTCCTTGGCCGGGAACCATTCCGAAATGGCTTTGATTCCGGCAGGAATGGCCGCGGCTTCCGCTAAGCCGAGCAGCCCACGAAAAAGGGCCAGCGTGATCCAACCGGTGGCAAACGCGTGCAGGACATTAAAGAGGGACCACGCCACCCCGAAAAGCGCGAACCCGAGGCGCAACCCCAGGTAGTCCAGGGCAATGCCGCAAACCGTTTGCATCACCGTGTAGCCGATCTGGAACGCCGCGATGATGTAGGAATATTCCGCGGTGCTAAAATGCAGCTGGTGCTGCAGCACCGGCGCCAACACCGCCAGGGAGTTCCGGGCCAGGTAGTTGATGATGGTGCCGAGGCAGATCAGCCCGACGATCCACCAACGCAGGCCTTTAAGGGTTCTCATGCGGCAGGGGACGGAGAGGACGGCGATTCTCCCAGGCCACCCGTAAGAGCGAGGCAAGATTTTACGCGCAAGCAATTGCCTGGCCAGGGAGTGGATCGGGCAGCGGGAGAGTCTCGGGGGTGAAGCTGCATTCTTGGCTTGCCCTTGAGGGCTGAATTCTGGATACCAGCGCCATAGGTTCTGTTGCAACGATTACTTTTGGCCCCAGGGAAAGTGGCCTCCATTCGCCCCGGACGCCTCCAGTCCGCGCGGCCACAAGCGATCGACCAGGCTGGGCCAACCATCGTCCTCAGAAGGCGGCTCTTAGGCCCCCTCTAAGCCGGATGTCCATGGCGCAGACACGTTGCAGAACAGCCTGCCAGGCTTCCGCAAAGCGAGCGGTGACTCAATGATCTTCCAAGAGGTGTGCGCGACGAGGGCGACTGCGGCGGTCGCAAATCCCATCGCAAAAACAGTCAGGCCAGGTTACTGGGAATTCCGTTGGCAGTTAATCTAGAAAAAAGCTAACTAACACTGACGCCAAGCCGATTAAGGCAACGACACTCGCGCTGCTAATGGCAAAGTTGATCGCAAACGTCTCCCGGACTTCAGGCGGAAGTGGCTAAACGCGGTCCTACCTAAATTGCGGGTCAGGTTTTTTGTAGTAATGAAGCTGATCCTGAAAGAAGGGGTAATCGGTGTAGCCACGGGCGT
>DASWVC010000130.1:0-10538 GCA_036401335.1 Chthoniobacterales bacterium | reverse complement strand
AGATCTCCAGGATCCCCTGAAACCAAACCTCGAGGGTGCCACCCGCGTCCTGGTGGATCGCTTTGAGGCCGATTACGACGTGCTTGATGTGGTGGGCAGCCGGTTGTTTTTGATCACGGATAAAGACGCGCCCAGAAAAAGGGTGGTGGCGATCGACGTGGATGAAAAAGGACCAGGCGTCCTGACCGAGGTGATCCCGGAACGCAGCGATCTGTTGGAATCCTGCACGCTGGCCGACGGTGCACTGCTCGTCAGCTACTTGGCGGACGCCAAGGCTGAACTCAAGGTTTTTGCTCTGGACGGTAAGCCGGCCGAGGACATTCCCTTGCCGGCCCTCGGCACGGTGCCGGAAATCTCCGCGGCGCCCGATCGAACCGAACTTTTTTACAGCTTCACCTCCTTCCTTTACCCAGCGACGGTCTACCGGTACGACCTGGCGACCCGTCAGAACGAGGTGTTTCGCAAGCCCCAAACCGATTTCCGCCCGGAAGATTATGAAGCCCGACAACTGTTCTATCACTCCAAGGACGGCACCCGGGTACCGATGTTTGTGGTGCATCGAAAAGGACTTGAGCTGGACGGCAACAACCCTGTTTACCTGACGGCCTACGGCGGATTCAACGTGCCGCTCACCCCGAAATTTTCTCCAGCCTGGCTGGCCTGGGTCGAAAAAGGCGGCGTGTTCGCGATGCCGAACCTACGGGGGGGCGGGGAGTACGGGCGAGAATGGCACCTGGCAGGGACCAAAGAGCGAAAACAAAACGTTTTTGACGACTTTTTTGCGGCAGCCGAAAATCTGGCCGCAAAACGGTTCACGTCGCCCAGGCGCATCGCGGTCAGGGGTGCTTCGAATGGGGGATTGTTGATCGGCGCTGCGCTCACGCAACGGCCGGACCTGTTTGGTGCGGCCGTACCGCAGGTCGGGGTGATGGATATGTTGCGCTACCACAAATTCACCATCGGCTGGGCGTGGGAACCCGATTACGGGCTGTCGGAACAGCCGGATGCTTTCGCTTACCTGTTCAAATATTCCCCGTTACAAAATATCAAACCCGGCACCTGTTACCCGCCGACCCTCATTACCACGGCAGACCATGACGATCGCGTGGTGCCGGGCCATTCCTTTAAATTTGCGGCGACCATGCAGGCCGCCCAGGGTTGTCCTGACCCGGTGCTGATTCGGATCGACACGCATGCGGGCCATGGATCGGGCAAACCGCTCTCGAAGGTCATCGACGAGGAAACCGATATCCTGGCCTTCATGTGGAACCACGTCGCACCGGGTAAGAAGGTATCGGAGTATCGGGGTAACGGGGAGGGAAGAGGTGTCGCGGCGTCGGAGTGACGGGGTATCGGCGTGGAAGAAGGTGCTGGGACGGCGCCTGTCCGGCAGCGTCGCGTGTCCCCGCGCGACCTCCCCGAGCGCCCTCAGGTTAGGTGTGCGGCTGAAAAACGGGGGCCGAGCGGACTTTTGACAGCCGTTATAAAATCCGCTCCATGGAGTTCCGTTCCCCTTTCCTCTGGGCTTCTGCGGCCCTCGCGTTCTTCGTCGCCGGGTGCTCCACCACGCGCCGCCTGCCGGACTACGAAGCACCCCTGAAACACAGCTTGTTCATGAAGGTACGAACCACGGCGTACACCCATACGGAAACCGACCACTTGCCCTACTCCAACCTGAATGCGGTGGGCAATGCACTGTCCTCAGCGGGTCCTGGCGGCATCCGGAGTGCGGCAGCCGATTGGGCGCGTTTTCCCCTCGGGACGCAATTCCTGATTCTCTCGACCGGTCAGGTCTACGAAGTGGACGATTATGGCTGGGCCTTGTCGGGCCGAAACACCATCGACCTGTATTGCCCGACCCGGGGCGAGATGAACGGCTGGGGCGTTCGCCGGGTCACCATCCAGATCCTGCATTGGGGAAACCCCTGGCAGAGCTACCGTATCCTCAAACCGCGGGCAAACCACGCCCATGTCCAGCGGATGCTCTGGGAAATCCGGAAGTTTTACTGACCGGGGAAGAAGAAGGTGTCCGGGTGCCGGATCGCATCTTCAGCAGGGTGCCCGGTAGGGCGGCGAGTCCCTTCGCCGCCGGCGCGGCGTGACGGAGCTTCCCGTGAGGCTGCGTGTCCCAAATGGCAAAGTCGGAAAAGGACCGACGATTGCGGCTCCTGAACCGTTCGTGGCATTTTTCGGTTCTTCCATTCGTGGCATTTGGTTCTTGCGGGCACGCCGTCTGCAGCGGGCAGCTCATTCGATAGCAGTTATGACGTTTCCACGTGTTTGCGCTCCTGTGCTTTGTAGATTACCGAAAGGGCCGTGCCGATCACCTGCCCGCGTTCCGTTTTTCGAGCTTTGGCCGGAGGCCTGATCGTCTGGTGGATCACAACCGGCTTCGCCCAGGGGATTAGCGAGGCACCCCGGGCGGAACGGGCGGGGCCCGCCCCGGTGTTTCCCGATCCAAGCGCTGGACCTGAGCAACCGGCTGGGTTTTTCCACACCGATCCCGTGCCCATCGATTCACCCGCTCTCAGCGGCCGGTATCCGATGGACAGCCCGGTCACCGTGGCGAGTTCAGCGATTATGATCGACGCCAGGACGGGGCAGGTGCTTTACACGAAGGAGTCGGACGTCCGACGGCCTGTCGCCAGCACCCAGAAACTCTTGACTGCCCTGCTGGTGGTCGAACACGGCGATCTTGATCGCCCGGTGCGGGTGACTCCAGAAGATTGCCGGGTCGAGCCGACCAAGCTCGGGTTCAGGCCGGGTGAGGTGTACACCCGGCGCCAGTTGCTCGCGGCCATGCTCGTGCACAGTTGCAACGATGCTGCCCTCTGCCTGGCACGGGCGGACGCGGGCAGCGTGTATGAATTTTCCCGCCGGATGAACGCCAAAGCAAGCGCGCTCGGTGCTGCGGAAAGTCATTTTGTGAATCCGAACGGGTTGCCAGTGCCCGGTCAATACTCAACCGCGCGAAACATGGCCCAGATCGCGTACGCCGCCTACCACAACTCCACCCTTCGCGGTTTCATGCGGATGCCCGGCCTCGTCTTCACGTACTCGTCCGGCCGGCAGCGGTACCTTGAAGCCACCAACCGCTTGCTGTTGCGTTCAACAATGTTCACCGGCATGAAGACCGGGTACACCGAGGCGAGTGGCCGGTGCCTGGTTTCCAGTGCGGCCAGCGGCGGGCGAGAGCTGATTCTGGTCCAGCTCGGCGGTACCCACCACCTCCTTTTTGATGATGCGGAACGCCTGCTGCTCTGGGGGCTGGAAATGCGCTCCCGCTTTGTCCAGCAGCCTCCTTCCAGTTACTAGGCCACCACCGGGATTTGCCTGTCCGGCAACTCCCGCTCAATGGCCAGAAAACCGCGAAGTTCGCCGTCCGTGCCGCGCAACGGGTTGATCGAGATGGCAACCCAGTACGGACGGCCGTTCTTGTGGTAGTTAACCAGTTCTTCGCAGCAAGCATGCCCACTGCTGAGGGCCTCCCGGATCCGGGCTACCGGGGCAAGGTCGGTTAATGCGCCCTGGAGAATGGCGCCTGGTTTACGGCCGCGCAATTCGTCCGCGGCAAACCCGCACATGGCCGTAAAGCCGGGGCTGACCCACTGGATGCTGCCGGCCGCATCTGTCAATACCGTGCTTTCAGCAGGCTCAGTCAGGTAAGACTTTGCCAGAAAGTCCAGTTCGGACCTGACCTCGATCGCCCGGCACAACCGGTTTTTAACCGCGGAAGAAGGCCCCTGATCTGGGGGCAGCGTTGCCAGGATGGTTGCCGTCGCGGTTTCCAGCAGATCCGTGGTCAGCGCCATCAACGCTTGATTTCGATCCATCGCTGCTTCGTGCCGCAGCCGCTCCTCTGTTTTCAGCACCCCAGCGGCGTAAAGGCATGCTTGCTCGATGGCTTCGTCCGAAACCTCCGCCTTTACGCGACTCGCATCGGGAGACTTGGAGTTCTGCACGTTACTGGCCATGGGCATTTAACAGTAATCGTTTGCTTTGAAGCGGCAAGAAAAGCTGCAAAAAGATTGGGTTAGACCGCGCGGTGCCGCGGAACTTTTTTCCCAACAAGTTCCTTTTCGATGGCAATCCAGCCCCGGGCTCGGCCGGCCGCGTCGGCAATGGGGCTGATGGTAAGGCGTACCCAGTACGGCTGACCATCCTTGTGGTAATTGATCAGTTCCTCTGTACAGACTTTGACTTTACGTACCGCCCGCCGGAGGCGACGGACGGCCCACGAGCTCGTCCGCGGGCCGTGCAGCAGCTGGCCGGGCTTTCTGCCCTGAAGTTCGGTCAGGGAGTAGCCGCACATTTTCGTGAAAGCCGGGTTGACCCAGGTGATGTAGGTCTTGTCGTCGGTAACCACGATGCAGTCGTCCCGCGACGCCGTGAACTGTGCCATGAACCCCTTGACGCCCGCCATAGCATCGATCGAGCTCAGCACCCGCTCCCTTACCTCGGGTGACGGAGTTCCTTCGTCGCCCGCAAGAAAACTTTCCGAGGCGACCTCCAAACGGCGCAACATTTCTTGTCGGAGGTGACCGTCGCGCTCCATCTTGACCTCAGCTTCAAAACGCTCCTGTTCCGAAAGGGCTCCCAGGGCGTAACAAATGGCAACGGCTTGCGTCAGATGAACTTCCGGGGGCGTTCGTGGCGGAGATGAATTTGAGTCGTTCACAGAATCAAGAAAGGCACCTTGCAGGATGATCAGGGCAGCTCCTGATAAATCTCTATAACGGCTTACGACGGACCTGCAACGTTGGACGCTCTCAGACGTGCCTGCCTCATGGTCTTCCGATCAAGGTATGATCCATGCCAGCTGCTTCAGCAGCTTCAATGCCGGCTGGGCTATCTTCAAGAACCAGGCATTGACGCGGTTCCACATCCATCCGGTGAGCCGCCTCGAGAAACATGTCCGGAAACGGTTTGCCGCGTGCGACCTGTTCAGAAGTCAGGATTACCGGGAAAAAATCTTTGAACCCGATGGCGCTTAACGTGCGTTCCACGATCGGCAGGGTGCCGCCTGACGCAATGGCCACCTTTCCGTGGGTAATGGCCTGACGGGCAAATTCCGCCACTTCTTCGATCGTCTGCATGGTCGAAAGTCCCTCCACGTACAGGGCCTCCTTCCGGGCGGCCACCTCTTCAGGGTCCATCGTCGTGCCGTAGCGTTCGTTGAGGATCTCGACGATGCGCGGCGTCGGCAGACCGCCAAAGCTGTAAAACAGATCTTCGGAAAACGGAATCCCATACGGCGCAGTGGCCTGAACCCAAGCGGCGTAGTGGCCCGGCATGGAATGGGCAAGGGTTCCGTCCAGGTCAAAAATGTACCCGGCATACGTTTTCACGGGTGGATTGAAGATAGCCATATTTCGGATAGTCGTTAAATTGGAACAATCGTGCCAGCGGCACCAATGACGGACCCCTTCCACTTCGACGGGCGGGGTCGAGACGGCGGTGCCGAACCATCAGAGGGGCCGTCCGGACTCGTTTTTCGTTGATTTTGACGTCAATCACTCGATGATTGCAGCCCTGCTTATGCGTCACACGATTTCCGTCCTGGTTGAAAACCGCTTCGGGGTTCTTGCCCGAGTTGCGGGCATGTTCAGCGGACGCGGATTTAACATCGATAGTTTAAATGTCGCGCCGACCAACGATCCTTCCACCTCCCGCATGACGATCGTGGTACGTGGTGACGACACGGTCCTGGAGCAGGTAACCAAACAGCTCAACAAACTCGTGGACGTGATCGAAATCCAGGATTTCCGCGATGGTGAATACGTTGACCGGGAGCTGGTCATGTTGCGGGTGAACGCTGATTCCGTGAGCCGTTCCGAGGTGATGCAGATCTGTGACATTTTCCGCGCCAAGATTGTGGACGTGCAACCGCGCCGTCTTGCCATTGAGATCACCGGAAATGAAAGCAAGATCAATAAGTTCCTGAAGCTGATGGAAAACTTCGGGGTCAGCGATCTGACGCGCACGGGCAAGGTGGCCATGGCCCGCGTCGAGTAGACGGCTTTTTCCAATTTTTTATGCCAGCTAAAGTTTATACCGACAAGGATGCGGACCTTGGGAACCTGCAGAACAGACGGTGCGCGGTGGTCGGATTTGGGTCTCAAGGCCATGCACACGCGCTTAACCTGAAGGACAGCGGGGTTGATGTGGTGATCGGCCTGTATCCGGGCAGCAAATCGGCCCCGGTGGCCCAGGAGCATGGGTTTGATGTTCATCCGGTGGCGGAGGCGGTGGCACTGGCTGATGTGATTCTGTTTGCGACCCCGGATCTGAAGATCGCCGGGATTTACGAACAAGAGGTGGCGCCGAAACTGGCCAAGGGCAAAACGCTGCTTTTCAGCCACGGTTTTGCCGTGCATTTCAAGACCATCGAGGTGCCGCCGGAGGTGGACGTTGCGATGGTCGCTCCTAAAGGGCCGGGTCACATTGTGCGGCGGCAATACCTGGAGGGCAAAGGAGTGCCGGCGTTGATCGCGGTCCACCAAAACCCGAGCAAGCAGGCGAAAAAGATCGCTTTGGCCTGGGCCAAAGGCATCGGGGCGACCCGGGCCGGCGTGCTCGAGACCACGTTCAAAGAAGAAACTGAAACCGACCTTTTTGGTGAGCAAACGGTGCTTTGTGGAGGGCTGACTTCCCTGGTCAGGAACGGGTTCGAAGTGCTCGTTGAGGCCGGGTATCAACCTGAGATGGCCTATTTTGAGTGCCTGCACGAGTTGAAACTTATTGTCGACCTCATGTACGAGTCCGGCATCGGCGGAATGAGGTTCTCCATCTCTGAAACGGCGAAATGGGGCGACGTCTCCGTCGGACCTAAGGTGGTCGATCAGTCGGTGAAGAGAAAAATGGAAAAAGCGCTCAAGGAAATCCAGAACGGGAAGTTCGCGAAAGGCTGGATTGCGGAATACGCGGCAGGGTTGCCCGAATACAAAGCGTTATTGAAAGAGGGGGAGGCTCATCCGATCGAGAAGACCGGTCAACGCCTCCGTGCGTTGATGCCCTGGATTGCCAAGAAAAATACCAAAGGCGCCCAGGCGAGTTATTGACGGCCGAAGAAGACCGTATCGGCGTAACGGGGTGTCGGCGTGGAAGAACGTGGGGGTTGAGCCCGCCTGGTAGGGCAGCTTGTCCCCAAGCGCCCCGGGGTACGGCGCCGATGCAGGTGCCGGTCGGCAAGGCACTGCCGGCCTTGCTAAACCCCGATACACCGGCACCCCGTCGCGCCGACACCTTCTTTGCGGGCGCTTGCGGACATGCACCCCTACCAGGGACGCGATCCCGGCGTCTTACCTCAGAAGCAACTGACGGAGTTCGGTCACCCGCTTCTGAAAAACGTTCACGACTTGTTCGATCGGTTCAGGGGCGCGCATGTCGACGCCGGCTGCGGCCAGGGTTTCCAACGGAAATTTCGAGCCGCCCGATTTCAGAAACTCAAGGTAAGCCGCAACTTCGGCAGGGCCTCCTTCCAGCACCCGGCGGGCCAGCGTCACCGCGGCGGCGATGCCGGTGGCGTATTTATAGACGTAAAACGCCGAGTAAAAATGAGGAATCCGGAGGCATTCGAGGTCGAGCTGAGGATCGAGCATAAAGCGCGGCCCGAAGTAGGCCGCCAGGAGCTCGTGGTAGGCCGATCCGAAGACATCCAGGGTTAGCGGGTCGCCGCGTTCCTCAATTTCGTGGATTTGTTTCTCAAACTCGGCAAACATTGTCTGACGAAAAAACGTCCCCCGGATGTCTTCGATCTGGCGGTCAATCAGGTAAGCACGCAAGGAGACGTCCTCGGCACGTTCGAGGAGGTAGTGGGTTAAGAGTTCCTCGTTAAACGTGGACGCAACCTCGGCCAGGAAAATGGGATACCCGTAATCCTGAAACCGTTGGTGACGCTGGGCAAGCCAGGTGTGCATGGAGTGGCCCGCCTCATGGGCCAGGGTAAAAACGTCGGAGAAAACGTCCGGCTTGTAATTCATGAGGATAAACGGCGGGTTGCCGTAGCTCGAGGAGGAAAACGCGCCGCTGCGTTTCCCTTTGCTCTCGTACCGGTCCACCCAGCGGCTGCGCAAACCCTGCCTTAACGTTTCCACGTACTCTGGCCCAAGGGGGGCAAGGGCGCTGCAGGTCAGGTCGATGGCTTCGTCGAATAGGTGTTGCCGTTTCACCTGCGGCACGAGCGGCACAAACGTGTCGTACTGGTGCAGTTCACCGAGCCCCAGAGCCTGTTGGCGAAGGTCATAATAGTCATGAAGCGCCGGCAGGTTCCGGCGGACCGTCCCGATCAGGTTGTCGTAAACGCTCAGCGGAATGTTATCGGCAAAAAGCGATGCCGCCCGCGCGGACGGGTAATGCCGCACCTTGGCGTAAAACACGTCGGCCCGCACCGAGGCGGAGAGGGCCGATGCGAGGGTGTATTGGTGGTCCTGAAATTCTTGGTAAAATTGTTCAAAGGCTTTTCGCCGGATGCTTCGATCCGTCCGGTGCAGCAGGGAGATGTAGTTGCTCTGTGAAAGCGCGAAGCTCTGCCCGTCGGCATCAATGACGCTGCCGAACTTCATGTCGACGTTCGTGAGCTGGGAGAACGTGTCCCGGTGACCGCGGATGGCGGAAGCTCCGGCAGCCAGGATGCGTTCCTCACCTTCCAGCAAGGTGTGCGGGCGAAAACGGCGAACGTGGGTGAGCATCGTCCGCCACTCGTCCAAAAGCGGGTCGGCTAAAAACTGGCTGAAAACATCGTCCGGGATCTGCTGGATTTCCGGGGTCATGAACGCCGTGGCTTCACTGATCCGGGTGTAAAGGTTGGCCAGCTCGGCCTTGCGGGCCAGGTTTTCGGCATTAGAGCTGTCCTCGGCATTCCGGAGGGAGACGTAATGCCCGATCCGCTCAGACAGAAGGTCCACCGCCTTTTCCAATTCCAGAACGTCAAATAAGTCTTCGGCGCTTCGATGAAGGGTGCCTTGCCGGGCAGCAAGCTTCGGGTACAACGTTTTCAGTTCGTCCAACGCGGTGCGGTATTCGGTTTCGTCAGAAAAAAGGCGGGACAAATCCCAGGTGTCCGCGGCAGGAATTTCGGCACGGGTCGGAATATGGGCAGGGGTGGTCATAAAAAACGGATCGGCCGCAGGGCTCAGGTTCCCTGCCTCCAGAACTCCAGGCGTGAACAGGTTCGGCCGGAGGCGCTCCCGGATCAAGCCCGGGGATGCGCTTGATCGTAGGCCGCCTTCAGGCGGGCTGTGGTCACGTGCGTGTAAATCTGGGTGGTGGACAAATTGGCGTGGCCGAGGAGAGACTGGACGCTGCGGAGGTCCGCCCCATTATCCAAAAGGTGGGTGGCAAAACTGTGGCGCAGTTTATGGGGCGACACCTTAAGCTGGATGTCCGTTTCCCGAAGGTATTTACGAAGGAGTAGCCATACCGAACGCGTGGAAATGCGCTTACGCAGCTTGCTCAGGAACAAAGGGCCGGCATGGACCGAGCTCTCCTGGCGGTACTTTTGGATGGCTCGCAAAGCCGCATCGCCGACTGGCACCACCCGCTCTTTCCGGCCTTTGCCCAGAACTCGAACCGATTCCGTGTAGGCGTCCACGTCGGCAACGTTCAGCCCGACCAACTCACTGAGCCGCAGGCCACTGCTGTAAAAAAGCTCCAGGATGGCGGCATCGCGGGCAGCCGCCCAGGGCGGCGCCTGGTTGCGGCGTGTCCCGCTGCCAGGTTTGGTCAGCAGTTGGTCCATTTGGGCAACCGACAACACCACCGGCAGGTTCTTTTCCATTTTAGGGAGTTGCACCTGGCGGAGGGGATTGTCGGCAAAGCCGGCCCGTTCCATGAGGTACCGGTAAAAACTGCGCAAGGCAGCGAAGGTCAGCCGCACGTAGGAACGGGCAAGCTCATCCTTCATGCATTCGAGCAGAAACGCCCGGAAATGCGTTGGCGTTGCCGTCTGCCAGGAAACGTCCCCGGCAAACTGCCGGAAGCGGTTCAAGGCATGCCGGTAGGCGATGACGGTCCGCGGAGACGCGTTCTTCTCCACCTCCAGGTACTGCAGGTACCCTTCCAGCAGCCGATCCTTTTTCGCGGTGGCCATGCCGGGGAGTCAACAACAACGCGGCGGGCGACACAATCCTGAACGCAAGCCCGAATTGTCACTGCCTATTGTAATGGCACTACGATGAGAGGTTCGGGCCGGAAAAGCGCAGGCATTGGCAGGGTCGATCCTCGCGCTTTCCCACCCCGAACCCTGTTGTCTTAATGCCATTGCACCGACACGCCAACATAGGGCGCTTGGGGACAAGCTCCCCTACCGGGCATGCCACCCCGTCATACCAATGGCATTAAGGTAACGACCTTTAGACTGTAAAGGGGCACCGATTCGAGCGACGGCCCGGTAGGGCGGCGAGTCCCTTCGCCGCCGGGACGTAACGGGACTTGCAGGGTCGCGTGTCCATAAGCGATTCCCGGTAGGGCGGCGAGTCCCTTCGCCGCCGGGAAGCGACCGCTCCCCCGTCCGGCTTCTTCTTGAAGCAGGGCTTTTT